>DATLOW010000374.1:0-2678 GCA_035536055.1 Paraburkholderia sp.
AGCGTGGCGGACGCGGTCACGTCGTATCTGTTCAACAGCCAGCTGCTGACCACCGGGGAAGGCCGGCAGTTGCTGGTGGTGCCGCAGGAATGCCGCGAGAACGCGCGCGTGGCCGCGTATCTGGACGATCTGACGGCCGGCCGCGGCCCGATCGACGAAGTGCTGGTGTTCGATCTGCGCGAAAGCATGAAGAACGGTGGCGGTCCCGCGTGCCTGCGGCTGCGCGTCGTGCTCAACGATGCGGAGCGCGACGCCGTGGCGCCCGGCGTGTGGATCGACGATACGCTGTTCGGCACGCTCGACGCATGGATCGACCGCCACTATCGCGATCGCCTCGCGCCCGCCGATCTCGCCGATCCGCATCTGCTGAACGAATCGCGTACCGCGCTCGACGAACTGACGCAGATCCTGCGGCTGGGCTCGCTGTATGACTTCCAGCGCTGAGCGAGCCGGCGCCGCGCCGCCCGACGATCTGCTGGCCGACTTTCTCGGCTGCTCGCTGGCCGGCGTGCAGCCCGCTGCCGCCGCGCAGAGCGGCGTGTGCGGCAACGGCATCCACTGGACGTGGCACGGCGATGGCGTGCTGCAGTTCGAGCCGGCGCGCGCCGCGCCACACGATGCTGCCGCCGCGCCACTGCGCAGCGTGCTCGCGTCGGCGGGCATCCACGGCGACGAAACCGCGCCGATCGAATTGCTGTCGCGGCTGGTGCGCGAGATCGGCGCGGGCGAGGTGCCGCTCGCGTGCCGGCTGCTGGTCGTGCTCGGCAATCTCGATGCGATGCGCGCTGCGTGCCGTTATCTCGACGACGATCTGAACCGGCTGTTCAGCGGCCGTCACAAGGCCCTGCCGGACAGTCGCGAAGCGCCGCGCGCCGCGGCACTGGAGAGCGCCGCACAACGCTTCTTCGCCGCCGCGCCGCAACAGCCGGGCGCACGCTGGCACATCGACATGCACACTGCGATTCGCGCATCGGTGTTCGAGCAGTTCGCGCTTCTGCCGCACACCGGCATGCCGCCGTCGCGCGCGATGTTCGAATGGCTGCGCGATGCGCGCATCGCCGCGGTGCTGCTGCACACGACCCAGGGCAGCACGTACTCGCACTTCACGTCCGACGCGTGCGGCGCGCTCGCCTGTACGCTCGAACTCGGCAAGGTGCGCCCGTTCGGTCAAAACGACCTGACGCGCTTTAGCGGCGCCGACGCGGCGCTGCGTGCATTACTGTGCAATCGCGCGGGAGCGCCCGACGCATCGATGCCGCGTGTGTTCACCGTGATCGACCAGATCACCAGGCAAAGCGACGCGTTCGAACTGCTGGTCGAAGCCGACGTGCCGAACTTCACCGCCTACGCGCAGCACACGCTGCTCGCCCGCGACGGCGGCTATCGCTATACGGTGCGTCATGCCGAGGAGCGGATCGTGTTTCCGAATCCTTCGGTAAAACCGGGACTACGCGCCGGTTTGATGGTGATCGAGACCACCGCCGACACGCTGGCGTCATTGCATTGAGCTTGCATGCGCCGCTGTCGCGCCACGCAGTTTTCGTTGCGCGCGCACGAAATTCGCTGTGCTCGCGAGCGGCGCGTGCGCTAAAATCGCCGGGCGGCTCCGGCCGGTTTTGCGTCTACGTGCGCAGCATTCCGCCGGCTTTGGCCGGATCAACGAAATAACATGAGCGCGCGAAGCGCCACGCATGCCTTGCAACCAGGGGAGCCGCATGACCACCAGCGCAGTCGAACAGCAAAGTCAGCCGGAAGGCGCAGAAGAGGCGCAGTGCGCGGTGCATCTGACGCGCCAGCCGCTGTTGAACCGCGACGGCATGCTGTGCGGGTTCGAACTGAAGGTTTTCTTTCCCGAAGCCGCACCGCAGGATGACGCCGCGGCAGCCGCCGCGCCGCGCGATGCAGCGGCCGATGCGCAGGCGCTCGAACAACTGCGGGCACGCTCGCTGTTGCGCACGCTGGTGCGGCCGGATGTGCGCGCCGCGCTGACCGGCCATCCCGCCTATGTCGACGCGAGCCGCGCGTTGCTGTTCGACGAAGCGATCAAGGCGCTGCCGCCGGAGCGCTTTATTTTCGAATTGCCCGCCGGCATCCAGACCGACGAAGAGCTGATCGCGCGCATCGTGATGCTGCACGGCCGGCGCTTCCGTTTCGTGATCGACGAGGTCACGCAGGTCGACGACCGCTTCGCGCGTTTGCTGCCGTATGCGGAGATGGTCAAGATCGACGTGCGGCGCGCGCCGGCCGCATTGTTGCCGAAGCTGTCGAGCGTGCTGAAGTCGGCGGGCAAGATTCTGATCGCGCTCGGCACCGAATCGCATGCCGATTTCGAAACCGCCTTCGAACTGGGCTTCGACCGCTTTCAGGGTTACTTTTTCGCGCGTCCGCATGGCGGCGGTTCGACGCGCCGCGTCAGCGCGCCGCGTCACGCGCTGCTGAACCTGCTGCAACTGCTGGCCGGCGAGCCGACCGTCGCGCAGCTCGAAGCGGAGCTGAAGCTGAACCCGGTGCTCGTCATGCATCTGATGCGCCTCGCAAATGCCGGCGCGCTGGCGCTGGGGCTGCGCGTCACCACGCTGCGCGATGCGATCAACGCGACCGGCACCGACCGCATCGCGCGCTGGACGCAACTGCTGCTGTATGCGGACGGCCGCAAGGTCGCGCTCGAAGACGACCCG
>DATLOW010000375.1:0-2840 GCA_035536055.1 Paraburkholderia sp.
GGCGTGGCGCTGATCCAGCTGCTGAAGATGAAGTCGGATCTGAAGACGTCGTTCGGCGGCGTGCCGCTGAATTCGGCGCCGTATATCCATCTGGTTGCACAGATGGAAGACCGGGTGTTTGCGGACCGGCAACAGTACATCACGGACCCGGATTCGTCTGCGGTGCCGGTGGACAAGCTGACCAGCGATAGTTATGTCGCGTCGCGGGTGGATGGCGTGAAGCCGGTGCCGGTGAAGCCGGTCGAGGCGAAGGCTGAGGTCGCGAAGCCGGCTGACGCGGCGTCCGGTGGAGCGGCGGCGGGCGCGAGTGCGGCTGAGGCGAATGCGGCGGCAGCGAGCGCTGCGGGGGCGAAGCCGGCCGAGGCAAATGCGGCGAGTGCGAGCGCTACGGGAGCGAAGTCCGCTGACGCGAACGCAGCCGGCGCGAAGCCGACGCAAGCAAGCACCGCTGGTGCTGGCACTACCGGGGCGACACCTGCCGCAGCCAGCAACGCGGGGTCGGTTCCTTCGAGCGCCAGACCGGCCGAGGCGAGCACGCCCGCGACTCATGCTACGGCCGCCCAGCCCGCCGATGCGAACGCTGCTGCTTCGAGCGTAAAGCCGGTGCAGGCGAGCGCGGCGGGCGCTGCAAGCGCTGCGAGCGCGGCGAGTGCAAATGCCGCTGACAACGGCGGTGCAAGCAGCAATGCCGGCGGCGGTGCAAACGCCAACGCAAACGGCAGCGCGGACGCAAATTCCGCCAATGCGCCACCTGCGCAAACGGCGCCCGCTCAAACGGCGCCCGCCGACCCATCGGGCACCGCCTCGGTCAAGCCCGGCGCGGCCGGCGATGCGCCCGCGGAGAAGACGCAGACGACCCACTTCTCGGTGGTCGACAAATGGGGCAACGCGGTATCGAACACGTACACGCTGAACGGCTCGTTTGGTTCAGGCGTGGTGGTGGACGGCGGCGGCTTCGTGCTCAACGACGCGATGGACGACTTCGTGACCAAGCCCGCGGCCGGCGTGAACGACATGAACGCCATTGCGCCGGGACGGCGGCCGGTGTCGTCGCTGACGCCGACGATCCTGTTGAAGGGCGGCAAGGTCGCACTCGTCATCGGCACGCCGGGCGGCTCGCGGATCTTCACGACGATCTTCCAGGTGATGACCGACATGTACGATTTCGGCATGTCGCCGACGGACGCGCTCGCCGCGCTGCGCTTCCATCATCAGCTATTGCCGGCGAAGACGATCTATTGGGAGCCGTACCGTCCGATCAACGGCGAGCTCGCGCAACAGTTGCAAGGCCTTGGCTACACGCTTGAAGGCCAGACCTTCAACGGCGACGTGCAGCTGATCCGGATCGACGGCACGACGCCGCAGCCCGCTGCGGATCCACGCGGCGCAGGCGTGGCGCGGGTGTTTCAGTAGCGCGTCGGCGGTGGTTTGCCGCGCCGCACGCAGGATTCGGGCGGCAAGATTCGGGCGGCACGGTTTGAGCGGCACGAGTACACAGGGCGCAAAAACCGGTTTCGACAACCGGCCGCAACCACCGGACACAACCACCGGACATAACCACGGGGCACAACTTATGGCGTCGCAAAACCCACCGAACGTACTGGTTCTGCCGGGCTATCTGGACTCCGGCGCCGGCCACTGGCAAACGCGCTGGGAAGCCGCGCATCCGCGCTTCGCGAGGGTGCGCATGGCCGACTGGTCGCACCCGGTGCGCGACGACTGGTGTCGTACGCTCGATGCCGCGGTGAGCGTTGCCGACGCGCCGGTCGTGCTGGCCGCGCATAGCCTCGGCTGCCTGACCACGGCATTCTGGGCGACGCAATATGCGACGGCGGCCCAGCTTGCGAAGGTCGCGGGCGCATTGCTGGTCGCGGTTCCGGACCCGGCGGGCGCCGAGTTTCCCGCCGCGGCGAGTGGTTTCGCCCCCGTGCCCTTGCAGCGCTTGCCATTCACGACGATCGTCGTCGCCAGTACCGACGATCCCTATGGCGGCGTGCCTTTCTCGCAGGCATGCGCGGCCGCATGGGGCAGCCGCTGGCTCAGCATCGGCGCGCGCGGGCACATCAATGCCGACAGCGGCCTCGACGACTGGCAGGAAGGCCTCGGCTGGCTCGACTCGTTGGCCTGAGGTTGACCTGAGGTGTGCCTGAGCGCCACCGTCGAGCGTCGCGTCGCCCCCGCGAAAGCCGACACGCGTCGCGCAACGCCGTCACACAAAGAAGCCCCGCGGTGGCATCCCGCGCAGCCGCGAGATTCAGATCACGTCTTGCGCGCGCAACGCCGAGATCCGTGCTTCATCGTAGCCGAGCACGCGGCGCAGCACGTCGTCGGTGTGCTCGCCTAGCGTCGGCGGGTGCGTAACCGCCTGTGGCGGCGTGACCGACATGTTGATCGGGTTGCGCACCAGCTTCACGGTGCCGCCCGACGGATGCGGCAAGTCGACTCGCAGCCCGCGCGCGACCACCTGTTCGTTGTCGAACACCTCATCGAGATCGTTGATCGGCCCGCACGGCACGCCCGACGCCTCGAGCGCCTCGATCCACGCGCGCTTGTCGCGCGTGCGCACCATCTCCGCGAGCATCGGCACCAGCGTGTCGCGGTTGCGTACGCGCGCGGGGTTGGTCGCGAAGCGATCGTCGTCGGCCAGTTCCGCGCGGCCTCCCGCTTCGACGAACTTGCGGAACTGCCCGTCGTTACCGACCGCCACGATGATCCAGCTGTCGCTGGTCTGGAAGGTCTGGTACGGCACGATGTTCGGGTGTGCGTTGCCCCAGCGCACCGGCGGCGCGCCGCTCGCGAGGAAGTTCGAGTTCATGTTGGCGAGCATTGCCACCTGCACG
>DATLOW010000376.1:0-4624 GCA_035536055.1 Paraburkholderia sp.
GGCCGCGCCGGCCGCGGCCGAAAACACACCGACCGTCGCGCCCGAATGCCAGCCCTGCGCGATATGTTCGGGGCCCATGCAGATGCCCACGCGCGGACCGATTTCATAACCGGCCACGCACGCGCGCAGCAAATCGCGGCCACTGACGCGGCGTTGCTGCGTCTGCGTATCGATCGCCGCGAGCACGGCTGGCAACGTGACCGCGCCGACGTGCAGCACGCCGACCCGATGCACGTCGTCGAGCTCGAAGCTTTGCACCAGTGTGCCGTTGACGAGTGCCGCGTGCGGCGCCGACAGCTTCAACGGTGTGCCCCACACCGCAGAGGCACGCGTGGTGTCGACGCGACTCAACGTGTCCGCGAGAATCCGGCTCCACGGCAGGCTCGCGCCGTAGATCGCGCAACCGAGCGAATCGAGAATCAGCAGCTTGATACGCGTCAGCACTTCGTCGGGAATCGCTTCGTAGCGCAAGCCCGCGACGAATGCGGCGATGCCGCCGGTGTACGGGTTTGCCCCTACTTCCTTTGCCTGATTCATGTGGACGACGCACCGTTAAGAGTAGTGGCCCAGTATCGGTAGCGTTGCGCGGTTTGTGAATTGCAACACACGTGATTATTATTGCGTGACACGCAAGAACCGATGGAGACCCGATGCACGGCACTGCCCCTGCGAACCGTTTTCCGGGCGTCGATCTCGACGCGTTGCGCGCGTTCGTGGCAGTCGCTGCGCATGTATCGTTCAACGGCGCGGCGCTCGAACTCGCGCTGTCGGCATCGGCGCTCACGCGCCGCATCAAGCGGCTCGAAGATGCGCTCGAGGTCGCGCTGTTCGAACGCACCACGCGCGTGGTCGCGCTGACTGCCGCCGGCGAGATGCTGTTGCCGCGCGCGCTCAACGTATTGCGCGAACTCGATGCATCGCTGCAGATGGTGTCCGAAGCGACGCATAGCCGCGCGGGTCAGCTGACCATCGCGTGCATCCCGACCGTCGCGAAGTTTCTGTTGCCGGGTATCGTCGGCCACTATCACCGGCGCCGCCCCGACGTGCGGCTGCGGCTGATCGAAGCGAGTCTCGCGACGGTCACGCAGCGCGTCGCGGACGGCGACGCCGAATTCGGCATTGCGTTTCTGGTCAACGACACGCCGCAGTTCGCGGTGGATGAGCTGCTGGTCGATCCGTATATGCTTGCGTGCCCAACCGATCATCCGCTCGCCGCGCACGACGAGGTCGCATGGCGCGCATTGCGGCCGTGGCCGCTGATCGTGTCGGGCACCACCAGCGGCAACCGTCGCATGCTCGATGCTGCGCTGCGCGGCATCGACTGGCGCCCCGAGCGGCTGATCGAAATCGAACATCTGACCACCTCGCTCGGCCTCGTCGAGGCCGGACTTGGCATATCGATCATTCCGCGCTGCGCGGTGCCGCGCGATATCGGGCAGCACGTCGCCATCCGGCCGCTGGTCGAGCCGACGGTGGCGCGCACGATCGGCCTGATCCGCCGACGCGACGCGCGCCTTTCGCCGCTCGCGCGCGATTTCCGGCTCGCGCTGCGCAGGCTGGCGCCGCTCGGCGCGACGGCGGGTGAAAGCACAGGCGAGCTGGCATGACGGCGCGCATGCCGCGGCGGCTTGTAACCCCTGACGCGTTTCGCTATCCTGCGAGCTTTGCGCGGTTCCAGCCGAAGTGCGGGGTCGGCTTCACGTTTGGCCGCGCGTTCGGCCGCGCGTTTGGCCTCACGTCCGGCCTGGTAGCGTGCCCGCCGCCGCGACCATCGCACGCTCGCACCATGCCGCTTTCCGTCCGCCCGCCCAACCTGCTGCCGCGCAGCGTAGCGAATCCTTCATGCTGAAGCTCACCGACCGCGACCGCGCGATGCTCGACGGCGCATATGGCGACGGCGTCGCACTCGCGATGCGTATCGTTGCGCGCACAGCCAATGTGATGGGCGCGATCGAGCTGCTCGACGTCAGTTGCGCGCATATCGACGGCTGCCTGTACCACGGGCCGGCGAGCCTCGATTTCGTCGAGCGCTTCGTGGCGAGCGGCACGCGCGTTGCGGTGCCGACCACGCTGAACGTCGGTTCGCTCGATCTGATCCACCCGGAACTGTTTCGCGGCGCCGATCCGCTGCGCGACGCCGCACAGCGGTTGATGCAGGCACACCTGGAACTCGGCTGCGAAGCGAGCTTCACGTGCGCGCCGTATCAGCTGAAGCACCGGCCGAAAGCCGGCGAGCAGATCGCGTGGGCCGAATCGAATGCGATCGTGTTCGCGAATTCGGTGCTGGGCGCACGCACCAGCCGCTATGGGGATTTTCTCGATCTGGCCGCCGCCGTCACCGGCCGGGTGCCGTATGCGGGCCTGCATGTCGCGGCAAACCGCGCGGCGCGCATCGTGATCGAAGCGCCCGATTTCGCGGCATCCAGCGGGCGCGACGTGTGGTTCGCCGCGCTCGGCCTGCTGCTCGGCAGAGAAGCCGGCACCACGGTGGCGGCGCTGGTCGGTCTGCCCGCCGATACCAGCGAAGACGAACTGAAAGCGCTCGGCGCGGCAGCCGCATCGAGCGGCGCAGTCGCGCTGTTCCATGCGGTCGGTATCACGCCGGAAGCACGCACGCTCGACGACGCGACGCAACGTATGCCGCCGCTGCGCACGTTGCGCGTGACGATGGACGAGCTGGCCGACGTGCGGCGCACGCTGAATCATGCGCAACCGGGTGACGCGCTGGCGGCCGTGAGCCTCGGCACGCCGCATTTCTCCGTCGATGAATTCGAGCGGCTCGCGCAGCT
Source organism: Paraburkholderia sp. (assembly GCA_035536055.1). GTDB lineage: Bacteria > Pseudomonadota > Gammaproteobacteria > Burkholderiales > Burkholderiaceae > Paraburkholderia. Next base: position 2,790 of record DATLOW010000376.1, read on the forward strand.
GTTCGCGCACTATCCGGGCGCGCTGCGCTGCGGCTTTTACGTGAATACAAGCCGCTTTATCCTGTGGCAGCTCGAAGCGAGCGGCCTCGCCCAGCAGCTCGCCGCGCGCGGCGTGCAGATCGTCACCGATACCTGCACGTACATCACGCCGATCATCAAGGAAACGCGCGGCGTGGTGATGACCAATTCCGGCAAATGGGCGCACTATGCGCCGGCTAACATCGGCGTAACGGTCGCATACGGCAGCATGCAGGAATGCGTGCGCTCGGCGTTCGAAGGCAGCGTGTGTTTCGATGAATAGACCCGATCCGCTATCCGCCGCGCCGCGCGCCACGCGCGAATTCGCCGCCCGTACGCTCGCGGCCGGCAGCGCGGGCGGCACGCCGCTCGTCGTCGAGCCGCTCAGTTTCTGGGGCGGCTATGACGCCGGACAAGGACGCATTGTCGAGCCGGCGCATCCGCAGCATGGACAGTCGCTGGCCGGCAAGGTGATGCTGATGCCGCGCGCCAAGGGCTCGAGTTCCAGCAGCAGTGTGCTGGCCGAAGCGATCCGCAACGGCACCGGGCCCGCTGCGATCGTACTGGTCGAAGCCGATCTGATCGTCGCGATCGGTGTAATCGTCGCGCAGGAACTGTACGGTGCGAATGTGCCGCTGGTGACCGTCGATGCAGCGGCGTTCGCGGCATTGTGTGCGGCGGGTTCGCCGCTTCACGTGGATGCCGGTGGCGATGGCGCGCAAGCGACGGTGCGTGTTGTGTAAGTAAAGCGGTGTAACCAGGCGGTGTAGCCAGGCGGTGTCGGCAAAGCGCTCCACCACACCCCAGCGCTTCGCACGCCGCCAACGCACTGGCGCCGTGCTAGCCCGCGATCGACGACTGCACCGCTGCAACAATCTGCTGCGCGGCGATCCGGATATGCTGTTCCAGTAGCTTCGCGCCAAGCTTCGCATCGCGTGTCCGGCATGCGTCGACCAGCGCCATATGCTCGTCGTGCGACTGCTCGCGAATCGGCACCTTGACCACCTGAAAGCGGAAATAACGGTCGCTGCGATCGTGCAGCACGCGCAGCATTTGCAGCGTGATGTCGCGCTGCGCAGGCAGATACAGCGTCTCGTGGAAGCGCCAGTTCAGTTGCCCCCACTGCGCTTCGTTCGCCTTGTCCATTTCCTTCACGAGTTTTTCGGCCCGGCCGATCTCCGCCTCCGTGATGCGCGGAATCGCTTCGCTGAACAACCACGGTTCGAGCCGCAGGCGGATCTCGAAGCTTTCTTTCACTTCGTCGATCGACAGCTCGCAGACATAAGCGCCCTTATGCGGCACGACTGTCAGCAGCCCTTCGCCGGTGAGCCGCGTAATCGCCTCGCGGATCGGCACCCGGCTCACGCCGAGTTCGTCGGCCAACGCCTCCTGGCGCAGCACCTCGCCCGGCGCGAGCTCGCCGCTCAGAATCCGCTGGCGGATCGCGTCGGTAACGAGTTCGACGGTGGTGGTGCGAACGATCTTGCGCGGCGCCGCTTCGGCGGCGGACGCGCGCTGCGCGGCAGGCGCTTCTTTACGGCGCGGTTTGACGGCGAGCGAACACATGACGTTGCTTCTGCAAAGGTAGGGTGGGTCCGGAAACGGGTGTTTCGATGCTTCGATCGATGCTATCACGCAGCATGCGTGCAGGTTGCGGCCGCGACCGTCACTTGAGTAAAAAGCCCTTTGCCAGCGGATCGCGGTCGTCGACGAAAATCGTGTTGTGGCCGGTCACGCGCGCCCAGCCTTCGATGCTCGGCACGATCGCGTCGAACTCGCCGACCCGCGCCCGCTGCTCCGCGATGCCGGTAAACAGC
>DATLOW010000377.1:0-11100 GCA_035536055.1 Paraburkholderia sp.
TTGCGCGGAGCGCACGGCATCGCGTGCATGCGAGATTTCTTCGTCCGATACTGCGCCGGTCATACCGGTCGACAGCCGGCGACGCAGATCGTCCTGCGCCTTGGCGAGGTCGGTGCGGCGTTGCGCGATGTCGGCGCGGTACTTGTCGTCGTTCACATAGAGACCATGCACCTGGCGCACCGTTTGCCCCAGGTTCGCCTCGGCCTGCTGCAACGCGATGCGTGCGTCGGCCGGGTCGATCTGCACCAGCGGCTCGCCTTCTTTGACCACCTGCGTGTTGTCGGCGTTGACCGCGATCACCGTACCGGTGATTTGCGGCGTGATTTGCACGACATTGCCGTTGACGTAGGCATCGTCGGTCTCGACGTGATAGCGCGCGTCGAGGTAGTAGTACGCGCCGTATCCCGCGGCTGCGACGCCGAGGACCGCTGCGAGCAGCGCCAGCAGCAGCTTGCGCTTCGAATTGGGCTGTGCCGGCACTGCGGCCGACGACGATTCAGACGGGTTCATCGTTCACTCCTGTTTTGTCCAGTTGCATTGCGTGAGGCCAGCGCGCGGGCGGGCGCACTGCCGGGATGTCAGTCGGCGCGCGGCATGGCGGCGTCGGTGGGTGCGGGAATCGGTGTCTGCGCCGTCGCAGCGAGACCGGCGCGCGAGGCGTCGAAGCCGCCGCCGAGCGCCTTGATCAAGCCGATCTGCTGGCTGCGGCGGTTCATCTCGAGGTTGACCACCGCCGTATCAGCGGCGAGGCGGTTGTCGTCGGCGTTGAGCACCGTCAGCTGCTGGGTCAGGCCGGACTTGTAGCGGACCAGCGCCAGTTGATAGGCCTTGGTCTGCGCATCCAGCGCATCGCGTGCGTCGACCAGTTGCCGGTCGGTCGAATGGATTTGCGTGACCTGCGTCGCAACGTCGGACAACGCGTTGATCAACGTCTGGTTGTAGGTCGCGACGTCATAGTCGAAGTCTGCGTAGCGGCCCTTCAGCTGAGCGCGCAACGCGCCGGCGTCGAAGATCGGCAAGTGGATCGCCGGCGCGAGTTGCATCTGGCGGCTGCCGGCCGTCAGAAAGCGGCCCCAGCCGAACGCGTCGAGACCGGCCGCAGCGGAAAGATTCACGTCCGGGAAAAACTCGGCCTTGGCTTCTTTCACGTCGTGGGTGGCGGCATCGACTTGCCAGTACGCGGCCACCACGTCCGGGCGGCGCGACAGCAGATCGGCCGGCAGATTGTCCGGCAGCGCAACGCTTGCGCCTTGTCCTAGCGACGGCTTCGCGATGGTGAGGCCACGGTCCGGGCCCGCACCGAGCAACGCGCCCAACTGGTAACGCACGGTGGTGATCTGGCCGTCGAGATCGCTGACGCTCGAGCGGCTCGTCGCGGTTTCGCCGTAGGCGGTCTGCCGTTCGACGTTGGTGTCGAGTCCCGCGGCAACGCGCCCATCCGTAATGTGGCCGATGTCCTCGCGATTCTTTACCTCGCGCACCTGGATCTCGCGCAGCGCGTACAGCTGCGCCAGATGGTTGTAGGTGCTGGCCACCGTGGCGGCGAGCGAGATGCGCACCTCTTCCGCCTCGGCATCGGCGACTTTCTCCTGCGAAACGGCCTGACGCAGACGCTCGCGATTCTTGCCCCACAGGTCCAGATCCCACGACGCGCTGGCGAGCACGGTGTTCTCGCTCTGCCACGTGCCGTTGTACGGCGGCGGCACCAGCGCGTTCTCCGTGAAGCGCTGACGCGTGTACGCATAGCTGCCGGTGACGTTCGGATACAGCGCCGCCTTCGACGTGCCGACATAGGACGTGGCCTTCTCGATGCGCGCGCGTGCCTGCTCGATCGTCGGGTTGCCCTGCAACGCCTCTTCGATCAACGCGGGCAGTTGCGGATCGCCGAACTGCGCGGCCCAATCCAGCGCCGGCCACTGTCCGCCTTCGGCCGGCAGGCTGTGCTTCGTCTCGTACTGCGCAGCGGAAGCGATCTGCTGGTCGCTGTTGATGCCGGCATAGTTGACGCAGCCAGCCAGACCGATCGCCGTGGCCGCCGCAGCGACCGCGGCCGCCCATGCACTGACGCGCGGGCTGGACTGGCGGGAAGGGTTGATCGTGGTTTCCATTTTCCTTTTCTCGTATGAATGTAGAAGCGTTGAACGTCGTGTGGTGCATTGCACAACCAGGTGCTCGATCAGCCGCGCATGGATGCGTCTGGCTTCACGAACGGGTGGTGCGGAGTTACGTGCTGGGAACGCCGGTGGTCATGCGAAACAGCTCGTCGCGCAGGGTCGCCGCCTGATGCCGTCCGAAACATTGTTCGAAACGGGCCTGCGCGGCTGCCCAGTGGGCGGCTGCTTCGTCGAGCTTTGCGTGGCCGGCGGCGGTCAACCGAACGTGCAGGCGCGTACCGTGCCCTTCTGCGACCGTGGCCACCAGGCCACGGCGCAGGAGAGGCTTCAGCGTGCGCACCAGCGTCGTTCTGTCCACCACCATCGCTTTCGACAGTTCGGCCATCGTCAGGCCCGGGCACCGGCTCAGCGTGCGCAGAATGCTGAACTGCGTGGGCGTGATGCCGGCTTCGGACAGGTAACGCTCGTACAGCTTCGAGATATGGCGAGCGGCCTGGCGCAGCGCAAAACAGTCGTCGTGAAGGTCATCGGAGTGCATGTGCACAGCGTATTGGTATCCACGCTGGCAAGCGATGCAGGGGACGGCATCAGATTGGTATCAGTTCTGGTACCAATAGGGCAAGCGTGCCGCGCGGCGCGGCGGCGCGGTGGGTCGCGCCTAGCGCGATGCGGTCAGGTCGGCGAAAAAGGCCGCGGCGTAGTCGATGAACGCCCGCACTTTGGCGGGCATCAACGCGCGGTTGCTGTATGCAAGCAGGATGTCGACGGTGTCGTCGACCAGTTGAAAGTCGGTGAGCAGGCGCACGAGTTTGCCGGAGGCGAGTTCGGGTTCCACCAGATCTCTCGGCGCGATGCCGATGCCGAGCCCCTGCAGCACCATGTCGCGGTTGAAGGTCGGGTTGTTCGACGACACTTCGAAACGCAGCGGCATCGTGACTTCATCCGCGCCATCGCTGCGAAACGTGATGACGGGACGGCGCAGCGACGGCAACATCGGCACGAACAGATGCTCGGCCAGTTGCTCGGGGTTGCGCGGCGTGGACGACGCGCGCAGATAATGCGGTGTGGCGACGATCACGAACGGCATGCGTTCGAGCAGCCGCACCACGGTCGTTTCGCTGGTGATCATGTACGGAACCACCACACCGACGTCGAAGCCGTCGGCGACCAGATCGACCGGACGCTCGGTCAGCGTGACTTCGAGCGTGACCTTCGGGTGGTCGCGCTTGAAGCGGGCGATCAGCGGCACCAGCCGGTTCAGCGCCGCCGTGGTGTGCGCAACCAGACGCAGCACGCCGTCGGCTTCGCGGGTATGGTTCGCTACGTTGGCCTCGAGCGTATCGAGATCGTCGAGGATGCGCACGCATCCTTCGTAGAATCGCTCGGCGGCTTCGGTCAGCGAGATCTGGCGTGTCGTGCGGTTCAGCAGACGGCAGCCGATGCGCTCTTCCAGTGCAGCCATTGCACGCGATACGGCGGGGCGCGTCATGCCATGGATATCCGCCGCACGGGTGAAGCTCTTCGATTCGACGATCGAGCGGAAGACGCGCAGGCTTTCGATGTATTCCATGGCGAAATCTCTTTGATTGACGGATGCGGGATACGCGGAGGAGCGCTCTATTCGATGCCGCGTTTTTTGAATCGGGGTTCTCGCTGCCGCGTTTAGATCGTTGATGTGTCGCGATGCAGCAGTTTAAAAGATTTCGCGGAGAATCAGAATTCGCACAAACGCTCCGAGCCATGTAACGCACCGATAAGACACGACCATAAGTGTCGCAGTGGGGATCAGATATCGATTGACTTTACCGCCTGAGACTTATCTATAACGTGGTTAATCAGGATGATTTATCTACGCACGATATCGTTTTAAGACAAATACTTAGTCATGCGTTATTTGGCAATTCTGCGACAGCTTCGATGCTACGCTGGCGGCTCTCGCAGCGCGAAAAGACGTAATAGCTTTGCGTGCGTGTCGTAACGATGGCAAGGACAGGCAATGAATGATCCAAGAACCGAAGGCGTCCAGTTTTCTTCCCGAGAATATGTGCAGCGTGTCACCCACTTCGTGGAGGAAGTGAGTGGCTGGTGCAAAGACCGCGAACTAACCGTCGAACGCGGCGCAGTATCGCTTAGAGAACAGGCCGTTGCGCCCTATGAAGCAGCAAGCCTGAAGATTCTGAAAGACGGAATATTGCTCGGCAGTATGGTGCCTGTCGGATCAAGAGTCATCGGGGCCGAGGGTCGAGTGGATCTGATCGGTCGAGTGGCAAGACACGCGCTTCTTTATCACCTCGGAAACGGCCCCGTGTTCTGGAGGCAGACTGGCACGGGAGGAAACGCGGCGAGTTCACCGTCAAGACGTATCCGCTACGGCGTGCACTGCGACGGCTGGTACTGGACCGAGGCCACAATCTTGAAGCCCAAGCACATTGACAAAGACTTATTTCTCGATCTACTCACCGATGTCTCCGACTATGAATTCCCATAATCCACTCGATCCCGTCTACAAAGCATATGCAGTGGCAAGCGACTGCTTCAGAGTCGTCACTCGCGCGATTCGAAATCCGTCCAAGGAACTGATCGATCGCACCCACTTTGATGCGATCGATCCTGCGACGGTAGATACGGCTGTCGACATTGCGGCACAACAGGCAGCCGACCTCGCCGTTCTGGCGCTGTTCGCCACATTCGAACGCTTCGTGATCGAACATCTGCAAATGGCGAACCGTCTGCTTGCTGCGGGATATCCGCAGCAATACTCCGCCAAACTGGCACAGAAGTTCGAGAACGAGGTGGAGTACTGGAAGTTTGGAGAGGTGCTCAACCTCTTCAAAGGCGAAGTGGACCCGGATCTGATCGGTCAGGTCAAGCAAGTCAAGCAGTACCGCGACTGGATTGCGCACCGGAATCCGAAACAGCCGCCCGCAGCTGTGAGCAACCCCGAAATGGCCTATGACGTCTTGACCAGAACGATCGAGCAAATTCAACAGACACACATGCCCACTGCGGAAGTGATGCAAGACGTCGCGCCCGCACTAGTCGAATAGGAACAGCGCTTTTCCCACCAGGCGCGCGGCACGTTACGCGCGCGCCGAGCGGTCGCAGCATTTGCGACCGATGCACGTCCTGAACCAAGGAGCCCATTCATGACCGAACAGCAATCGCAGTCACTTACGCCCGAGCAACATCTGAGCCGTGTTGAGACGCTCGAACGCATGACCGATATAGCGGCAAGATACACTGCGCGGCATCGCCAGCAGCTCGCGCGTATCGGCGCGGTGACGCGTGCCATCGCGAGTGACCACACGTCCGACGAAGATCGCGACGCGCTGCTCGATGTGCTCGATCAGATCGCTCATGCGTTGATACTCGAAACCGAACTGCAGATCGAACAACTGCGTTGTATAGACGAAGCGCACGTTTGACAGTACGGGGAAGGCGCGGATCAGATGACGCTGGATGCGGCACGGCCCACACGCCAAAAGGCATCCACAGCGCAAGGAAACCCGGAACCGACTCTTATCTCGCGCCTCTTTGTGCCTGCTCGCGCCCCTCGCCCGCTCAATCGCGGCAACGGTCAACCCAGCCACGCTGGCGCCGCGCGCACGACAAGCCCAAGCAAACGCCTTCACGACACCTCAACCGCCGCCTTGCTTCCCGAAGCAATCGCCTGCAATGCCACACTGCGCGCCCCTTCAATCGCCGCCGCCTCACTCGCGTACAGCGTCTCTCCCGAAACGCGCTGATACGGCAGGATATCCTCCTCCTGCATGATTTCATTCGTCACCGAGCGAACCGCCGCATACGCGCTCCATCCGCCGTTCTGAATCGATTGCATCGCCGACAGGACCAGCTGATATCGTCCAAGCGTTTCGATGTGCATGATGTTCTCCGTGTTGAATCAAATCAAAGGGGCGGGACCGGCAAAACCCGGCGCGCATGCGCCAGGCTTGCCGTCACGACTGGCGAACTACGAACTACGCGCTCAGCTGTGCAAGCAGCGCGTCGACGCTGCTCTTCGCATCGCCGAACAGCATGCGCGTGTTCTCCTTGTAGAAAAGCGGATTGTCGACGCCGGCATAGCCGCTTGCCATGCTGCGCTTCGATACGATCACCGTATTGGCCTTCCACACCTCGAGCACCGGCATCCCGGCAATCGGGCTGCCCGCGTCTTCCAGCGCAGCGGGGTTCACAATGTCGTTCGCGCCGATCACCAGCACGACGTCGGTGCTGCCGAAGTCTTCGTTGATCTCGTCCATCTCGAGCACGATGTCGTACGGCACTTTCGCTTCCGCGAGCAGCACGTTCATGTGGCCCGGCAAACGCCCCGCTACCGGGTGAATGCCGAAGCGTACCTTCACGCCCTTGTCGCGCAGCTTGCGGGTGATCTCGCTGATCGTCGATTGCGCCTGCGCCACCGCCATGCCGTAGCCCGGCACGATGATCACTTCCGACGCATCGCGCAGCAGCGAACCGACTTCGTCGACCGTCACCGGCACCACTTCGCCCTCGATCGCCGCGGCCGTCGAGCTGACCGTGCCGAACCCGCCGAAAATCACCGACACGAACTTGCGGTTCATCGCGCGGCACATGATGTAGCTCAGAATCGCACCGCTCGAGCCGACCAGCGCGCCGGTCACGATCAGCAGATCGTTGCTGAGCATGAAGCCGGTTGCCGCCGCGGCCCAGCCCGAATAGCTGTTCAGCATCGACACCACCACCGGCATATCCGCCCCGCCGATCGCCATCACCAGATGTACGCCGAGCAGCGCGGCAATCACGGTCATGATCAACAGCGGACGCGTCCCTTCAGCGGCCGAAGGCGCAGCCAGGAACAGATAACCGAGCGCGACGCAGGCAAACACCGCGACGAGGTTCAGCGTGTGCCGCATCGGCAGGATCAGCGGCTTGCCGCCGACCGTACCCTGTAGCTTCAGGAACGCGACGATCGAGCCGGTGAAGGTCACCGCGCCGATAAACACGCCGAGATAGATTTCGACGTTGTGGATCGTCTGTCCGGCGCCGCCGAGCTCCGCCGCTTCGTGCGCACCCGGCGACAGGTAGCTGGCGTAGGCCACCAGCACGGCCGCGAGGCCGACGAAGCTGTGCAGCGCCGCCACCAGCTGCGGCATCTGGGTCATCTCGACGCGCCGCGCGAGTATCGCGCCTGCGCCGATACCGATTACCATCAGCGCGATCACCACGGGAAGCCCCGCGCCGCCCGTCAACCACAGCGTCGTGACGATCGCGATCGCCATGCCGAGCACGCCGTACAGATTGCCGCGCCGCGCGCTAGTGGGATGGCTCAAGCCGCGCAAGCTCAAGATGAACAGCGCGCTCGCGGCCAGATAGGCCATGCTGCCGATTCCGTTTTGCATTGTCGGTCTCCTTCTTATTCGCCGCGCTGGAACATGTTCAGCATGCGCTGGGTCACGAGGAACCCGCCGGCAATGTTGATCGTCGCAATCAGCAGGGACAGGCCCGCCAGGATCGTCACCAGCAGGCTCGACGTGCCGACCTGCAACAGCGCGCCGATCACGATGATGCCGCTGATCGCATTGGTCACGCTCATCAGCGGCGTGTGCAAGGCGGGCGTGACGTTCCACACCACCTGGTAGCCGACGAAGATCGCCAGCACGAACACCGTGAAGTGCGCGACGAACGCGGGCGGCGCGACCGCACCGAGCGCCAGCAGCAGCACCGCGGCGATCACGAGGCCGACCACACCGAGCGTCGCGGCGCGGCGGCGTTGCTCTGCGGTGACCACGGCCGGCGCGCCGTGCGCCGGCGCTTTGGCCGCGGCAGCCGCGGCGGGTGCCGCGGGCGCGGGCGGCGCCGCGCGCTTCGGCAACGGCCACTTCAGTTCGCCGTTGTGAATCACCGTCATGCCACCGATCACCTCGTCTTCGAGGTTGACGTTGATTTCACCGTTCTTCTGCGGCGTGAGGTCCGTCAGCAGATGACGCAGGTTCGTGCCGTACAGCTGGCTCGATTGGGTGGCCATGCGCGATGGCAAGTCCATATAGCCGATGATGTTCGCGCCTTCCACGTGCGCGACCACACCCGGCTGGGTGAGCTCGCAGTTGCCGCCCTGCTCCGCCGCGAGGTCGACCACCACGCTGCCGTGGCGCATGCTGCGCACCATGTCCGCGGTAATCAGCTTCGGTGCCGGCTTGCCCGGAATCAGCGCGGTCGTCACGATCACGTCGACTTCCTTCGCCTGCGCGGCGAACAGCGCCATTTCGGCTTCGATGAACGCGGCGCTCATTTCCTTTGCGTAGCCGCCCGAGCCGCTGCCGTCTTCCTGATAGTCGAGCTCGAGAAACTCCGCGCCCATGCTCTCGACCTGCTGCCGCACCTCCGGCCGCGTATCGAAGGCGCGCACGATCGCGCCGAGGCTGCGCGCGGCGCCGATCGCGGCAAGACCCGCGACGCCCGCGCCGATCACCATCACCTTCGCCGGTGCGATCTTGCCCGCCGCCGTGATCTGACCCATGAAGCCGCGGCCGAACTGGTGCGCCGCTTCGATCACCGCGCGGTAGCCCGCCATGTTCGCCATCGAGCTCAGCGCGTCGATCTTCTGCGCGCGCGAGATGCGCGGTACGCAGTCCATCGCCATCGCCGTGACGCCGCGTGCGCGCAAGCGCGCCAGCAGTTGCGGGTTCTGCGCCGGCCAGATGAAGCTGATCAGCGTGCTGCCTTCGCGCAGCAGTTCGATTTCGTCGTTATCTGCTTCGATCGACGGCGCGCGCACTTTCACGACGATATCGGCCGCTGCGTACAACGCTTTGGTGTCGTCAGCGATCTGTGCGCCCGCGGCGCGATACGCATCGTCGGAAAACGCGGCCAGTTCGCCTGCGCCGCTTTCCACCGTCACGTTAAAGCCGAGCTTCGAAATATGCGTGATCGTCTCCGGCGTCAACGCAACACGACGCTCTCCCGGATAACGCTCCCGCGGTACCGCAATCATCATTGGCATGGTTCAGTGTCCCCAATCGACGTTTCAAATTCTGTTCTGCATTGGTATGTATTCGGCGCGCAGCGTCACGCGCGCGCAGCCGAACGCGCCTCGCGTCGGCACATAGGCCGTCGCGTGGTCCGAAATCCTGTCGTCAAATGGTCGGTCAGCCGCGGATGCGGGCTGCGAAACGCAGCGTGCCCGGCGGGTGGGCTACCCGCTTCGCGACGCCTGTCTCCGGTGGCCCGTGTGGCGGGCCGATGCTGCTTTGCTACGCGCTGGAAGGGCGGCGCGCCATCTTTTGAACCCGATGCGTGCCGCCGCGAAGACGCGCGCAACCCTGCGGGCGCGCCGCGTTCGCTTCAGAAGCAGCCTGCGCCTTTATGCGCTGGCCTTCGCCTCCAGTTCTGCCACGCGCTTGCGCAGCGCACGGTCTTCGGCAAAGCGGACGGTCTCGTCGCGAATGATTGCAACGATCCCGGTGAGGTCACCCTGCTCAGAATGCAGCAGCGCGACCGTAAATGCTATCGACATCGCACGGCCCTCCTTGTCGACTGCCGGTACTTTCAGCAGATCGTGGCCGTACTTCGTTTGCCCGGTCGCCATGGTCTTTTCATAGCCTTCCCAGTGACGCCCGCGCAGGCGTTCCGGCATGATCAGATCCAGCGATTTTCCAAGGGCTTCTTCTGGCGTGAAACCGAACATCCGCTGCGCCGCCGGGTTCCATAGCGTGATCGCGCCGCTTGCATCCGAAACGATCACGGCATCGCCGATCGCGTTGACAAGCTGTTCAAAGTCGATTGTGGGGGCCATGGTGTTGTCCGGGCTTTAGCCTGTGGGCTGGGCAGGCGGTTTTATCTGGTGCGGCCGCCGCTTCGCCATTTCTGCTACGGGCGAAGCGGCGGCCATCTGGCGCAAGACTGCACGCCGGATACGGCTACATCGTGTAATGCAACATCAAACGTCGTGCCTTAAAACGCGACGTCGAATCTCGACGCTTACACCGCGTTCGATTCGCGCATGCTCAAGATCTGCTGCTCCGTGTAGCCGAGCTCCGCCAGCACTTCGTCGGTGTGCTCGCCGAGCAGCGGCGATCCGGTGATTTCCGGCTTCAGGTCCGAGAACTTGATCGGGCTGCCGACCGTCAGGTACGTGCCGCGCACCTTGTGCGGCACTTCCACGATCGAGCCGCTGGCGCGCAGCGATTCGTCGTTGGCCAGTTCCTTCATTGTCAGCACCGGAGCGCACGGAATGTCGAACTTGCGCAGGATGTCGACTGCTTCGAACTTGGTCTTGTCGGCCAGCCACGTTTCGATCGTCGCGAAGATGTCGAAAATGTGCGGCTGACGGGCAGCGGCCGTGTTGTAGTTCGGATCGTCGATCCACTCCGGCTTGCCGATGGCACGGCAAATCGGTTCCCACGCGTGGCCCTGCACCGTGAAGTAGATGTACGCGTTCGGATCGGTTTCCCAGCCCTTGCACTTCAGCACCCAGCCCGGCTGGCCGCCGCCGCCGGCGTTGCCGCCGCGCGGCACCACGTCGCTGAACGTGCCGTGCGGGTACTGCGGATACTCTTCGAGGTAGCCGAGGCGGTCCAGACGCTGCTGGTCGCGCAGCTTCACGCGGCACAGGTTCAGCACGCTGTCCTGCATCGATACGGCAACCTTCTGGCCCTTGCCGGTCTGCTGGCGGCCGATGATCGCGGTCAGAATGCCGATCGCGAGGTGCATACCGGTGTTGCTGTCGCCAAGCGCTGCAGCGCTGACCGTCGGCGGGCCGTCCCAGAAGCCGGTGGTCGAAGCGGCGCCGCCTGCGCACTGCGCGACGTTTTCATAGACCTTCAGGTCCTGATAGTGGTGGCCGTCGCTGAAGCCCTTCACCGAGGCAACGATCATCTTCGGGTTCAGTTCGTTGATGCGTTCCCACGAAAAACCCATCCGGTCCAGCGCGCCCGGGCCGAAGTTCTCGACCAGCACGTCCGATTCCTTGATCAGCTTTTCGAGCACGGCCTTGCCTTCCGGCTTCTTC
>DATLOW010000378.1:0-4954 GCA_035536055.1 Paraburkholderia sp.
CACAGGCGGCCGCGGCATATCGGAGCGCTTTGCGCGTCGTCAAAACCGGTGCCGAATGCCGGTCAGCACCGCAATCTGACTGCTGCGTCCCGCTCCGGCGGGCGCAAAGAAGTTGATCGCGACCACGCTCGCATCGCCGGCAAGGCGTTGCCAGATCGCGGACAGATGCAGGTCCGTGCGTTTGGACAGCGCATAGGTGATGCCCGCGTTGACCTGATGCCACTTCGGCCGGTCGCCGGTACCGAACGCGGTGGCGCCGGTGCCGGTGTAGCCATGCCCGTCGGTAAAGATGTAGCCGATACCCGCGGTCAGCGCCGGCGCAAACAGATAGCGCCCGTTGATCTCATAGTTGTCGACACGCAGATGATGGCCGCCGCTATAGTCGAGGTGCGTATCGGTTGCGACTACGTTCACGGTCGCATCGCCAAACGCGTATCCGGCGCCGAGTGCGTAAATGCGTTGCCGTTCGACAAAGCCGGCGTTGTAGAAAATGCTGGTGGAGCCGCCGTATTCGTCGCCGACCGCGCCGTTCGGATTGGTCGACTTCGCGATACCGGCCGATGGGTTGCTGACTTCCAGATAGCTGCCCACCACGTGCAGCGGCCCCCGCACGTAATCGACGCCGAAGCCGTACGCGCGATTGTTCGCGAAGCCCTGGCCATTCGGTCCGGCCGCCTGATTGCTGAACGCGTAGATCGCACCGAGCCGCAGGCCGGCGAGCGGCGACACCTCGTACTTCACGGTGTTGTTCAGGCGGAACGTCTGGAAAGTATTGTCGACGTCGCCAATATGCGCGCCGTAGATGCTGCCGAACTGCAGCCACGACAGCAGCAGCGCGACATAGTCGAACGTGAAGTCGTACTGGCGGCCCAGCGTCAGCGCACCGTAACGCTGGTTTTCCAGCCCGACATAGGCCTGCCGTCCAAACAGCCGGCCGCCTTGCGACGAGGTGCCGTTGATGCCGCTAAAGCCCGCTTCGAGGCGGAACACCGCCCGGTTTCCGCCACCGAGGTCCTCGCGGCCGAGCAAACCCCAACGGTCGCCGCTACCGAAGCCGGTCGCCGCGGACCAGCGGTGCGCACCTTGCGTCGTGATCGACGTGGCCGCCGTGTTCGTATAGGCAATGCCGTTATCGACGATACCGTACAGCGTCACGTAGCTTTGTGCCGCGGCGATTCCCGACGCGCAGGCGCACGCTACCGCAGCAGCGCAAACTGCTGTCTTCATTGTCTTCCTCCACCGTGATTGGAAATGTATTTGTGTTCGAATCGTTGAATGCGCAACCGCCTGGCCGCCGCGCCTCCCTACGCGGCGACATGGCGGGCATCCGTCAGCGCTCGGCGGGCGCCTGCGCGACGGCGAAGTGCGCCGCTTCGTTATCGGCCTCTTCGTGTGGCGACTGCGTGCCGGGCCGGTACACGCGCCCAAGCACGAACGACAGCACGGCCACTGCGATCACCGGAATGGCCGCGACGCGAAATAGCTCCTGCACCGGCAGATGCGCGCCAAGCAGCATGCCGCCGATCAACGGGCCGGAGATCGAGCCAATCTTCGCGATACCGATCGCGGTGCCGGTGCCCTTCGAGCGGAAGCTGGTCGGATAGACCATCGACGCAACCGCGTTCAGCCCGTATTGCGTGCCGGCCACGCAAAAGCCGACACCGAACACGACCGCCGTCAGCAGCGCGGTTTGCAGACCCATGCCGAGCGCGGCCACCAGCGGAAAGCCGATGACCGGCAGGCAGGTGACGATCAGCACGCCGCGCCGGTCGACGAAACGCATCAGCGCAAGCCCGCCGAGCGTGCCGCCGACCGAGAACATCGTGCCCATCAAGGCCGCATCGCGCGGCGCGACGCCGACCGCCTCGATCAGCACCGGCAGCCAGTTCTGCAGGAAAAACAGCGCCATCGAATTCGCGATATACGCGAGCCACAGCGTCGGCGTCAGATAGCGCAGCGAGCCGCCGAACAGCATGCGCCATGCAAAGCGCCGGATGCCTTGCTCGTCGGCAACCACGAACACGGCGTCGTCGGGCAACACGAGATCGGGCCGCAGGCGCCGCGCGGTCGCGGCGATCTGGTTGCGCGACCAACCATTGAGTACCTGGTAGCGCAGCGACTCCGGCATCACGAACCACAGCGCCGCGGCCACCAGCAGCGGCGCAAGGCCGCCGACGATAAACACCGCATGCCAGCCGTAGTACGGCACCAGCCACACGGCGACGCCACCGCCAAAACCGGCGCCGAGCGTATAGCCGGTGAACATCAGCGTGACCCAGGTCGCGCGCAGCCGTTTCGGCGCAAACTCCGACACCAGCACGAATGCGTTCGGCACCGCGCCACCGATGCCGACGCCCGCCGCAAAGCGCAGCCAGAACAGATGCGTCACGCTGGTCGCGGCCAACGTAATCAACGTAATGCACCCGTACCAACAGGCACCGAACAGGATCGCGCGCTTTCTGCCGATGCGGTCGCCGATATAGCCGAACAGGATCGAACCGACCATGATGCCGAACAGGTTGGCGCCGAACACCGGCCCGAGCGATGCGCGCTCGATATGCCACGCTTTCAGCAGCGCGGGCGCGGCAAATGCCAGCGCGCTCATTTCGTAGCCGTCGGTCAGCATCACGAGCCAGGTCGAAACGATCAGCACGATCGCGAACCGGCCCACGTTCTGCTGGTCGATCAGCGTCGCAACGTCGACGGTGTGCGCGTCACGCGAAGTTTTAGTCATATGTCTCCTCCTGTTCCCCCGCGGTTTCGGCGCCGACGCACGGCGGCGTATCGCGGATGCAGAATGTGTCGTAACGGTCCCGCCACGGCGCCTGCCGAAGACGCGGCGCATGGGACCCGCGGAATGCGCCGCGTCACTGCTGCACTGCTTTAATACGGGTTCAGTGCTGCAGATGCGGCGCGTCGATCCGTTCGACGTTGTCGTACAGGCGCTCGCGCAGCTGCGCACGATCGATGCGGTGCACGCTGCCGCCGTCAGCCAGATCGAGCGCGTGCGCGGCCGCCGCGCCCATCGCGATGCACGGTCCCATCACGCGCACGCTCGACAGCGCCGACGCGTCGGCATCGATGCAGCGGCCGACCGCGATCAGGTTGTCCGCGTCCTTCGCCAGCAGGCTGCCGAACGGCACCGTATGGATGTGATCGTCGCCGAATGGATGCCATTGATAGCCCTCCGGCCGGTCGTGCAGTTCGATCGGCCAGGACGTGCGCGCGACCGCGTCGGGAAACTGCTTCGCTTCGATCACTTCGGCCGAGGTCAGACGCTGCGCGCCGACGATCCAGCGCGTCTGCCGGATGCCCGGCAGCCCGTAACTGCGGATACGTGCATCGCGATAGATGTGCGGATACTCGCTGCGCAGGAATTCGAACGCGCGATCGGCCTGTTCGCGGCCGACCAGCGCGGTATGCGACGCAGCCATCGGCTCGAGCGGCGTTTCGATATGCGTCATGTTCGCGATGCCGATGTTGCGGCCGCGAAAATAGAACACCAGGCCGTCCTTGCGTTCGAGCCCGTACGCGTTGGCCTTCGCCTCGACGCGTTCGCGGAACGCCGCCGGCGTCGGTAGATCGCTTTCGTCGAGGTTTTCGAGCACCACCATCTGCGTACCGTGAATCGGCGTGCCCGGCTCCTGGCAGTCGAACCCGGCAAGCCAGGTAAGCGCCGCATCGCCGCTCGCATCGACGAACCCTTGCGCGGCGATGCGCACGTCGCCATAGCGTGTCGCGACGTCGAGCTCGGCGACGCGTGCGCCTTCGCGCACGACGTCGCGCAGCACCGCGCCGAGCACGACGGTGATGCCCGCTTCCAGAATGCGCTGTTCGATCCAGCGCGCCAGCGCGACCTCGTCGTACAGCACGACGGTGGTCAACGGTCCCTCCTTGTAGTGCAGCGCGCCTTTCGCGCCGAGATCGCGCAGAATGCCGTCGGCAATGCCGTGCGTGACCTGGAAACGCTGCGGACCGTTCGAGAACAGCCCGCAGAACGTGCCGATGATCGAGTTGACGGCCTGGCCGCCGAGTGCCGGCAGACTGTCGACCAGCACGACCTTGCGGCCGAGCGCAGCCGCTTCGAGCGCGGCCGAGGTGCCGGCGATGCCGGCGCCGACGATGCAGACGTCGGCGTCGATCTTCCAGCCCGCCGGGCGGTCGCCGCGGCGGACGGTACGGGTACTGGATGTCAAAACGTTTCTCCGAGAACAGCGGCTTCGATAAAGCGCGCGGCGGCGCCGTGCTACCGCGCGCGCGGCGCTTCGCCGCGGCGCCGCTTGATCACTTCGACGATGCCGCGTTCGGCATCGACCTTCACCCAGTCGCCGGTTTCGATCACGCCAAGCGGATCGACGTCGAAACCGGTCAGCGCGGGCGCGTGCGTAACGACCGCGCCGAGTGCGATCTTGGTCGTCATTTCGTTGAACAGCATGGCGGCCGGTGCGCAGCCGGCCAGACGCGCGATATGAAACTGGCTCGACCATCCCGACGAGCCCTTCGCGCCGGGAAACACCAGCACCTTGTTGGCAAAGCTCTGGCCGCGCAGCGGATGGCGCGTTTCGATGATCGTGCCGCTGCGCGGATCGATGCCGCCCCAGCCCGAAATGCGTTCGTGCGTCACCAGCGCCTCGCCTTCCGCAACGCCGCCTACCACCTTGCGGCCGCGCAGCACGATACGGTCTGGCGCGCTGGCGGTGGTTGCGGCGCACGTCGTGTTATCGGTAACTGCAGCGCGCTGGTTTTGCTGCTCTGTCGTCGCGATGTTCATGCGAGGCCTCCGCTCCAGCGTCCGGTGATCGCTGCCTGAATACACTCGGCGGTGCTGCCGAACCACGCCTCGATGCCCATGATCGCGGGCAGGTAGTGCGCCTGTTTCGCCGAATCGACGGCGGCCACGCGCGTGCCCTGCGGCATTACGCGGCCGATCGCCGAGCAGGTGTCGGTCATCAGC
>DATLOW010000379.1:0-2334 GCA_035536055.1 Paraburkholderia sp.
ATCACCGCGCCGACCGTCAGCAGGATAAAGGCGGCCCACGCCCATTTGAGGCCGACCAGCGCCTGCTTCAGCGCGAGTTCGACGATCGCATAGCCGAAGCCCATCGCGACCAGCGTCGGCATCACATAAGCCATCACGGTGCCGTGCGCGGTGACCGAGCGGTAGTACAGCTCAGGATCGCCGAGCCACGGGTGCAGCGGGCTTCTGACCAGCATCTGCCACGCGCCGAGCAACAGCGCGATCAGAAACGTGATGAACGCGAGCCAGAAGTGCGCGAGAACGAGTCGCTTAGCGTGCAACACAGCTGAGCCTCCTGGTTTGACGGGCTTGTTCGAAGAACGCGGCCTTGTCGATCACCTTCACGTGCGCCCACATCGTCTGATGGCCGAAGCCGCAGAATTCGTGGCACGGCATCAGATGCTCGCCGGGCTGCGCAAAGCGTGTGGTCAGCGTGGCGATGTAGCCGGGCACTACCATCGTGTTGACGTTGGTGTCGGCGATCAACAGGCCGTGTACGACGTCCGCGCTGGTCGCGCGCAGCGTCACCGGCGTATCGGCCGGCACCAGCAGGCATTGCGGCGTGAACGAATACTGCTGCGCGATAAAGCGCACCACCACCGAGCCGTCCGGTTCGACCGCGCTGCCGAGATTGCTCTCGACGAATTCACCCGATAGCTGCAGCCGCGACGGATCGACCGTCTCGACGCGCGACGGCGGCATCATCGCCCAGTGCAGGCCCGAAAACACCACGACTACTAGCATCAGCACGATGATCGCGCCGGCAAACCACGCCCAGCGGCGCTCGGCCCGCGCGGCGACGGCGTGGCCGGAGGACGGTGGTCCGGAAGGTTGGCTGGCCATGATTACTGGATCACGCCGCGCGGCAGGAACACCAGCACATAGAAGCCGATCCAGATCGCCGTGACGACTAGCGCCGCCGCGCCGGCCAGCGCAATCGCGCCATGCGGACCGGCGGCGACGACACGCTCGACGTCTTCATCCGAAGCTTCGGTGCTGGAGGGTTCGTTCACATCCATCGGCGAGTTCTCCCGATTCAAGGTTGTGACATCGAGCAGCTGCGGCGTTCAGTGCAGCGGTGCGTTGCGTAGCTCGTTAACCTGTTTGGCCGTCACCGGCAGCCCGTGATTGCCCCATGCGGTACGGATATACGTGACCACCGCCGCGGCATCCACGTCGTTGAGTTCCTGCGCGAACGGCGGCATGCCATACGGCTCCGGATTGCGCCGCGTGCCGGGCGGGAAGCCGCCGTTCAGCACGATGCGGATCGGGTTCACCGCCGAATCCATTTCGATCGACTGATTGCCGGCGAGCGGCGGGTAATGCTGCGGCTGGCCTTCGCCTTTTGCGCCATGACAGCTCGCGCATTTGTCCGCATAGATGCGCGCGCCGGCCGCGAACACCGGCGTATCGGTGCGCGCGGTCGGACCGCTCTTGCGGCCCGGGTCGTTGTCGGGCAACGTCTTCAGATAGACGGCCATCGCCTTCACGTCTGCGTCGCTCAGGTATTGCAGACTGTGGTACGTGACTTCGGCCATCGGACCGTATACCGCGCCACGGTCCGAAATACCCGCCTGCAGCAGATCGACGATGTCCTTGATGCTCCAGTCGCCGAGGCCGCCGTCCTTGTCCGAAGTCAGCGACGGCGCGTACCAGTTCTGTACCGGAATCAGGCCGCCGGCGAATTGCTTGTCGCGCGACGAGCCGCCGAGCATGTTGATCTTCGTATGGCACATCGAGCAGTGGCCGAGCCCTTCGACCAGATAGGCGCCGCGGTTCCATTCGGCCGATTGCGCCGGGTTCGGCTTGAATTCGCCTTCGCGGAAGTACAGCGAACGCCAGCCGAGCAACAGGTCGCGATGATTGAACGGAAAGCGCAAATCCTGCGGGCGATTCGGCTGATGCACCGGCGGCACCGACTTCAGATACGCGAAGATCGCATCGGAATCTTCACGCGTGACCTTCGTGTACGCGGCAATCGGCATCGCCGGATAGATCAGCTTGCCGTCGGGCGACTTGCCGGTGCGCATCATGTTGAAGAATGCGTCGGCGCTCCACGTGCCGATGCCGTACTGCACGTCCGGCGAAATGTTCGGCGAGTACAGCGTGCCGAACGGCGTTTCCATCGCAAGACCGCCGCCGAACATCTTGCCGCGTGGCGCCGTATGACAGGCCACGCAGTCGCCCGCGCGCGCCAGGTACTCGCCGCGGATCACGATGGCAGGCCGTGTGTCGGTGGCGGTGGGCGGGTTGTCGCCGGCGGCTTGCGCGTCGCGCATCAGCGGTGCGTTCAGCAACGCGGTTGCGCACAGCACG
>DATLOW010000380.1:0-4303 GCA_035536055.1 Paraburkholderia sp.
GGCGCGCGCTCTGCTCTGTTCGCGTACGCGAGATGCTTATGCCGCCGCGGTGCTGCTGTTCGTGCTGCTGGCCTTGCGACCGTCCATCAATGCGGTGAAGCGGTCGAACAGATAGCCGATGTCGTGCGGCCCCGGCGACGCTTCCGGGTGGCCCTGGAAGCAGAACGCGGGCTTGTCGGTCAGCGCGAAGCCTTGCAGCGTGCCGTCGAACAGCGACACGTGCGTGACCTTCGCATTGGCCGGCAGCGTGGCCGCATCGACCGCGAAGCCGTGGTTCTGCGACGTGATCACGACGCGGCCGTCGCCCAGATCCTTCACCGGATGGTTGGCGCCGTGGTGGCCGGTTTTCATTTTCATGGTCTTCGCGCCAACCGCGAGGCCCATGATCTGATGGCCGAGGCAGATGCCGAAGGTCGGAATGCCGCGCTCGATGAACTGGCGCGTCGCTTCGATTGCGTAGTCGCACGGTTCCGGGTCGCCGGGGCCGTTCGACAGGAACACGCCGTCCGGATTCAGCGCGAGCGCATCGGCGGCAGTGGCTTGCGCGGGCAGCACCGTCACCTGACAGCCGCGCTCGGCGAGCATGCGCAGGATGTTGTGCTTGACGCCGTAATCGAACGCGACGACGCGGTACTTCGGCGTGCTTTGCAGGCCGTAGCCGCTGCCGAGACGCCATTCGGTCTGCTTCCACTCGTACTGGCTCTTCGTCGACACGACCTTCGCGAGGTCCATGCCGGCAAGTCCCGGGAACGAGCGGGCCAGTTCGATTGCCTTCTGTTCGTCATCGGAACCGGCGAGAATCGCACCGTTCTGCGCGCCCTTGTCGCGCAGAATACGCGTCAGCTTGCGCGTATCGATACCGGCAATCGCGACGACGCCTTCGTCGCGCAGATAGTCGGACAGCGTGCGTTCCATCCGGAAGTTGGACGCGAGAACCGGCAGATCGCGAATGATCAGGCCGGCGGCATGGACTTTCGTGGCTTCGACGTCTTCGGCGTTGACGCCGACGTTGCCGATGTGCGGATACGTCAACGTGACGATCTGCTGCGCGTAGCTCGGGTCGGTCAGGATTTCCTGATAGCCGGTGATCGCCGTGTTGAACACGACTTCACCGATCGTATGACCGGCGGCGCCGATCGAGTAACCACGAAAGACCGTGCCGTCGGCAAGCGCGAGAAGGGCGGGAGAAAATGACGGCAACACGGGGAACTCCTTGGCGGAACACCCTGTTGCCGACCTTGTTCATCCGATCGTGCCGGCCGCGTGGCCAGGCGCGATGCGCGCAGGCTGCGGGACAGGCTCGCTCGCGCAGCACGGCTCCAGCTTCGATCGTGCGTTTGCACGGGGTGCGATTGGAGCGCATTCGGCTTTGGTCCAGAGCCCCGCGAAGCGGCTTCGCGAACGGACTGCGGACTGGCGGGCGATGCGGCTCGAAACACTGAGCGGCGCGCGGCGGATGAACGGTTTGGAAGAGGTAGGCGCTAGGGTGCGGGTTGATAAGCTCAAACCTTGAAATTATAGCCTGAAACGCCCCTTCCCTTCAAATCCGAGATGGCCCGCCGGCGCCGGACGCGCCCGCCCCACCCTTTACGATTGCTGCCTCGCGAGCATTTGCGCGGCTTGCGGCAGCACCCGGCTCGGCAGCACGTACCAGATCGCACCCCCAATTTGCAGCGCCAGCAGGATGCCCCATGCCGTAAGGTGCGCGACCGGCGGATAGTGGCCCGCCGCGGCCGGCCAATGCGACAGCACCGCGCCCACGCCGATCTGGAAAGCGAAAATCAGCATGAAGATCACCAGATTCATCGTGGTGTTTGCGCGGCCGATCAGATGCGCGGCGAAATAGCGCGGCAACAGCGCATAACTCAGAATGCCGGTGCCGCCGAAAATACCGTACGCCGCCCACAGCAGCCCGGACGGCAGCGGCGCGCCCAGCATGATCAGAATCTGCGTGAGCACGAACAATGCGCCGCCGATGCCGCAAAACGCATACAGCGACACGCCGCGTTGCTCCAGGCCGCGCGCCGCCGCGCCAAAGCCGATACAGCCCGCCATCATCGCGAAGCCGAGCACCGACACGAGCGCCGCTGCCGCGCCGGCCGGCAGCCCGCTGACGTCGCGCAGCCACGCGCCGACCCACAGCGATTGCATCGAATAGAAGGTGCCCTGCGTGATCACCGGAAACGACGCGATCTTCCAGAACGCCGCGCTGCGCATGATCTCGAGCGTGCCCTTGAACTGGCCCATCAGCGTGATGTGCCGCGACGCCTCTTTGGTATCGGGCGCACAGACCCAGATCACGATCGACACGACCACCGTCATCACGCCGAGCCATATGCACACCATGCGCCAGTCGGTGAAGGTCAGCACCCACGTCAGCGGCGTGCCGACCACCACTCCGCCGAGACCGCCGACAGCCATCGTCAGCCCGTTGACGAGCGGCAGGCGCGGCGCCGGGAAGTGTTGCGCGAGCGCCTTGAACGCCGCGCCGAGACACACCGATACGCCGATGCCGATCAGCAGGCGCCCCGCCATCATCACGCCGATGCCGTGCGCCGCGCCGAAGGTCCAGATGCCGGCTGCGGCGAACAGCAGCATGCCGGCGGTGGTGCGGCGCGAACCGAAATGATCGAGCAGCACGCCGGCCGGAATCTGCGCGCCGGCGAAGCCGAGAAAATACAGGCTCGTCAGCAGGCCGAGATCGGTGGCTGTCAGTCCCAGTTCATGCGTGAGCAGCGGCGCGAATCCCAGATTGACGCCGCGAAACACGTACGAAACGAAGTAGCCGGCGGAAAAAAGCAGGAAAACGCGAAGCGAAGTGGACGACATCGGTACAGGTCAGAAATCTGGAAAATCGCCGGAAGGCGTGGCGACAGGCACGGCACCCGACGCACGGAAAGCGCGCCGCTAAAGTCCGATCGCCGGGCAAATTGCGGCCCGCCCGGCCCGAGCCAGAACAATAAATGATTTGTGAAGAACCCGCATAAACGAAAACGCCGTCACGAAACGTGACGGCGTGTGGCGAACGGGGACGCTCGGAGCGCACGGCATGCGCTGCCCCCGCAGCGCATGGTCGACGCCCCCGGGGTGCCGCGAATAGTGGGCCTACTTGCTCTTCTTCGAGCCGGCCGCGGTTTTCGTGCGGCTGGGAGCCGCGGCCTTCGACGCCTTGCCGGCCGGCGCGGAAGCCGACACCTTGGTGACTTTGCCCTTGGCGGCGACCGGCTCGGCCACCTTGACCACGCCCGATTTGCCATGGCCCTTGGCCTTTTTATCGTAGCGCGACTCAGCGGGCTGAGTGCTGATTTTCTGCACGCCGCCGCCTTGCACGTCGGTGGCGAGCCGCTGCGGGCCCGGCTCGGTCGGCACGCGCTTGCCTACCGGCACGTGCAGCACGATCACCTGGCCGGCGCGCACGTCGTTGCGATGCGTGCGATTCCACGCCTTCAGCTGGCCGACCGACACGTCGTAGCGGCTGGCGAGCGATGCCATCGACTGCGAACGGCGCACGCGGATCAGCATCTTGCGGGTATCGGGAACGTCCGGTTCCATTGCCAGCACCGCGCTTTCGGCGACGTCGGCACTGATGTCTTCGTCGACGTCGTCGCCGCGCGGCACGACGATCGTCGAGCCCGGCTTCAGACGCATGCCGGCCGGAATCTTGTTGACTTCCATCAGCGTGTCCGCGTCGACGCCGATCTTCTGCGCGATCGCCGCCGGCGCCGCGCGCTCGGTGACGGTGTAGGTGGTCCACGACGACAGCGCGCCGCTATACGACTTCAGATTGCGCTCGAACGCGCTGGCGTTGTCGAACGGCAGCAGGATCTGCGGCTGCGTCGCGCCGAGAATCACCGGTTTCTTGAACGACGGGTTCAGCGAACGGAACTCTTCCGGAGACATGTTGGCGAGCTTGGCGGCCATCTCGACGTCGATGTCGTGCGACGTGGTGACCGTCACGAAGTACGGGTGATTCGGAATCTCCGGCAGTGTCAGCCCGTACATCTGCGGGTTGGTCACGATGTTCTTGACCGCCTGCAGCTTCGGCACGTAGTTGCGCGTTTCCATCGGCATGCGCAGGCTTTGATAGTCGGTCGGCAGCCCGGCCGCCTCGTTGCGCGCGATCGCGCGCTGCACGTTGCCCTCGCCCCAGTTGTACGCGGCCAGCGCCAGATACCAGTCGCCGAACATGTCGTGCAGCCGCGACAGATAGTCGAGCGCGGCGCTGGTCGACGCGAGCACGTCGCGGCGCTCGTCCTGCCACATGTTCTGCTTCAGGTTGTAGGTGCGGCCGGTGCCCGGCACG
>DATLOW010000381.1:0-3697 GCA_035536055.1 Paraburkholderia sp.
CGGCGCTTGCCGTTCGCGCGCGCCGCCTGACGATACGGTTTCAAATTCCGCACCCGAGCCGATCCATCCTGAACGCGCGCCTGCGCTTTGAGTCAGACTCCGCGCGGCTGCAATCAACAGTTACAAAACCGCGGCGGTGCCGCGTCATCGTGCGCCGCCGATCGACCGTTGCTTCCCCATATCGAATATCGGACCATCAAACAGGAGAGAATCCATGCATCGCATCGTTCGCGCACTCGGCTGTTGTGCGCTGGTCTCGTCGCTGGCAGCGTGCGTCGTCGCGCCGCAACAAAGCGCAGCGCCCCGTCTCAATCCCCATGAAGTCGCCGTGCAGCGCCTCGACCAGGTGGATGGCCGCATCAATGCGATGAATCACCGCATCGATACGCGCGTGAACCAGGGCTACTATCCGCCGCCCGCAGGCGGCGAACTGCACCATCGGCTCGAGACGATCCACCACGAAGCGCACGATATGGCGGCGCAGCATGGCGGCGGCCTGTCCGGCGACGAGCAGCGCGTACTGAACCAGGAACTCGACACCGCGTCGGCGGCAATCAATCGCTGATTTGACAAGCCCCCAGCCGGTCGCGTACATTCGCCGCACGCGTCGGGAGAGCGCGCTGCCTGCTGCGATATATCAGCCAGCGCCGCCGAAGGGGCACACCCGCAAACTCTCAGGCAAAAGGACCGACCGCGTCGAAAAGCCCGCTGGTCATCGGTCGAATCGACCCGAATCGATTCGCAACGGTTGATCAGCACCGGTTTTTCGCACTCTGGAGAGCGGCAGTAGCGCATGGTTGCGCAGGCTGCCCACCGAAGGGGCGCGCGTTACGCCAGGCAGCAGCAAGCCCACGGCGGCGCAATCTCTCAGGTATCGAGGACAGAGGGGGCATGCAGGGATCACTCGCCGGCTGAAGGTGGTAAAGGCCGCGAGGGGTTTCGCCGCATGGCCTTTTTCTGCTTAGCGATGCCCGAGACCCCGATGACCGAACTCAAACACACCCCGCTGTACGCTACGCACCGCGCGCTGAAGGCCCGCATGGTCGATTTCGGCGGCTGGGAAATGCCCGTCAACTACGGCTCGCAGATAGACGAGCACCGCGCCGTGCGCACCGATGCCGGCATGTTCGACGTGTCCCACATGTGCGTGGTCGATTTCACCGGCGAGCGGGTGCGCGCGTTCTTCGAGCGCGCGCTCGCCAACAACGTCGGCAAGCTGAAAACGCCCGGCAAAGCGCTGTACTCCTGTCTGCTGAATCCTCAAGGCGGCGTGATCGACGACCTGATCGTCTATTACTTCGCCGAAAATCATTTCCGCGTGGTGGTAAACGCCGGCACCGCCGACAAGGACGTCGCCTGGTTCAACCAGCTGAACGCCGCAGAAGGCTTCGGCCTGACCATTACGCCGCGCCGCGACCTCGGCATCGTCGCCGTGCAAGGCCCAGCGGCGCGTGAAAAAGTGTGGGCCGCCGTGCCCGCCGCCCGCGCCGCCAGCGAACCGCTGAAGCCGTTCAACGCCGCCACCATCACCGCAACGCCATTCGGCGAACTGACCGTCGCGCGCACCGGCTACACCGGCGAAGACGGCTTCGAAATCATCGTTCCGGCCGCTCACGTCGAAGCATTGTGGAACGCGCTGCAGGCGCAAGGCGTGCGCCCGGCCGGCCTCGGCGCGCGCGACACGCTGCGTCTCGAAGCCGGCATGAATCTGTATGGCCAGGACATGGACGACAACGTCTCGCCGCTCGACGCCGGCCTCGCGTGGACCGTCGATCTGAGCGCGCCGCGCGACTTTGTCGGCCGCGCCGCGCTCGAGGCGCACGGCACGCAGCATGCGTTCGTCGGCTTGCTGCTGCTGAAGGACAACGGCAAGGCCGCCGGCGTGCTGCGCGCGCACCAGAAAGTGACCACGCCGGCTGGCGACGGCGAGATCACCAGCGGCACGTTCTCGCCAACCATGCAGGAATCGATCGCCTTCGCGCGGGTGCCGAAAACCGTGCACCCTGGGGATACCGTGCATGTACACATTCGTGACAGAGCGTTTCCCGCAAGCGTGGTAAAACTGCCGTTCGTGCGCAACGGCAAAGTGCTCGTCGGTTGAGCGGATCCGGTCATCGAACAGTCATGGAACCGTCGCGTGCGTATCCGTCTATCTACCCATTGCAAGCCTTGAGCATACAACCGCATAGGAGCATCCGATGAGCAACCTCCCGGCCGACCTGAAATACACCGAATCGCATGAATGGGTCCGCACCGAAGCCGACGGCACGCTGACGGTCGGCATCACCGATCACGCGCAGGAAGCGCTCGGTGACATCGTCTTTTTCGAAGTGCAGCAACTGGGCAAGACGGTCGCAGCGGGCGACGCGGTGGCCACGATCGAATCGGTGAAGGCCGCTTCCGATATCTACGCGCCGGTAGCGGGCGAAGTCATCGCGGTGAACGACGAAGTCGTCGACTCGCCGGAAGAAGTGAACGAATCGCCGTATGACAGCTGGCTGTTCAAGATCAAGCCGACTGCCGGCGCGGCGCAAGACCGGCTGATGAGCGCCGACGATTACGCAAAATCGATCGGCGATTAATTTTCAATCACCGGCGCGGCACTCGTCGAGCAGATTGACGAGACCGTCGCGCCAGCAGGAATTTTCAATGAAGCATGAACACCCGGACCGTCTGATGAACCGCACTCCTCTCTCGCTCGCCGCGCTCGAAGTGCACGACGCCTTTGCCGAGCGGCATATCGGCCCCGACGCGGCCGACCAGCAGGCGATGCTCGATGCGCTCGGTTTCGCATCGCGCGCTGCGCTGATCGATGCGGTGATTCCGAAGGCGATCCGGCGCGGCGACGAACTGCCGCTCGGGCCGTTCGCACAGCCGAAAAGCGAAGCGGAAGCGCTCGCCGCGCTGCGCGAGCTGGCCGACAAGAACCAGGTGTTCCGCTCGTATATCGGCCAGGGTTACTACAACGCGCATACGCCGACGGTCATCCTGCGCAACGTGCTGGAAAACCCGGCGTGGTACACCGCGTACACGCCGTATCAGCCGGAAATCTCGCAGGGGCGTCTGGAGGCGCTGCTGAACTATCAGCAGATGATCGTCGACCTGACCGGCCTGGCGATCTCGAATGCATCGCTGCTCGATGAAGCGACCGCCGCCGCCGAAGCGATGACGCTGCTGCAACGTGTCGGCAAGTCGCAGTCGAACGTGTTCTACGTCGCCGACGACGTGCTGCCGCAAACCATCGAAGTGGTGAAAACGCGTGCGAAGCCGGTCGGCATCGACGTGAAGGTCGGCCCCGCTGCCGACGCCGCCGGAGCAAACGCGTTCGGCGTACTGCTGCAATACCCGGGCGTGAACGGCGACGTGCGCGACTACCGTGCGCTGGCCGATGCCGTGCATGCCGCCGGCGGCCATGTGATCGCCGCCGCCGATCTGCTCGCGCTGACCATGCTGACGCCGCCTGCCGAATGGGGCGCGGACGTCGCGGTCGGCAACTCGCAGCGTTTCGGCGTGCCGGTCGGCTTCGGCGGCCCGCACGCCGCGTACCTGGCGGTGCGCGACGAATTCAAGCGGCAGATGCCCGGGCGCCTCGTCGGCGTCACCGTCGATGCGCAGGGAAATCCGGCGCTGCGTCTCGCGCTGCAAACCCGCGAACAGCACATCCGCCGCGAAAAGGCCACGTCGAACGTGTGCACCG
>DATLOW010000382.1:0-19028 GCA_035536055.1 Paraburkholderia sp.
ACGCGTCGATGACGGCAGCGCCTACGTGCTGAACGGTGTCAAACAGTTCATCACGAGTGGCAAGAACGGCCAGCTTGCGATCGTGATGGCGGTCACCGACAAGACCGCGGGCAAGCGCGGCATCAGCGCGTTCATCGTACCGACCGATACGCCCGGCTACGTGGTGGCGCGCGTCGAGGACAAGCTCGGCCAGCATTCGTCGGATACTGCGCAGATCGTCTTTGAGCAATGCAGGGTGCCGGCAGCCAATCTGATCGGCGCCGAAGGCGAAGGCTACCGGATCGCGCTGTCCGGGCTCGAAGGCGGCCGCATCGGCATTGCCGCGCAAAGCGTCGGCATGGCGCGCGCGGCGCTCGAGGCGGCGCTCGCCTACGCGAAGGAGCGTGAAAGCTTCGGCCAGCTGCTGTTCGAGCACCAGGCGGTGCAATTCCGCCTCGCCGAAATGGCAACCCAGCTCGAAGCCGCGCGTCAGCTGATCTGGCACGCAGCGGCGCTGAAAGACGCCGGCCTGCCTTGCCTGACCGAAGCGGCGATGGCCAAGCTGTTCGCGTCGGAGGCAGCGGAGCGGATCTGCTCGGCTGCGCTGCAGATTCACGGCGGCTATGGCTACCTGAGCGACTTTCCGGTCGAGCGGATTTATCGCGACGTGCGGGTCTGCCAGATCTACGAAGGCACCAGCGACATCCAAAAAATTCTGATCGCACGCGGCCTGAGCTAAACAACCGATGAACCAATCCGCATTGGCCGCCGGCCGTCCCGTTCAGTGTCCATGCGGCGGTGCAGCACCCGCCCGGGCGGCGCCTGCCAAAGCGCCGCGCTACGACGCCTGCTGCGGGCGCTATCTTGACGGCGACCAGGCCGCGCCGAACGCATGGGAATTGATGCGCTCGCGTTACAGCGCCTATGTGCTGGGTGACGTCGCGTATCTGCGCGCGACGTGGGCACCGCACACCTGCCCCGCCGATCTGCAGGTCGAACCGACCGCGCCGGGCGCGCCGCGTTGGCTCGGTCTGCAGATCAAACGCTTCGCCGCGCAGGACGAGTCGCACGCGGAAGTCGAGTTCGTCGCGCGCTACAAGGTCGATGGCCGTGCGCACCGGCTGCATGAGGTCAGCCGTTTCGTTCGCGGCGAACACGGTCGCTGGCTTTACGTGGATGGCGAACTGAACGAAGCCTGATGACGGCTCCAAAATGGCTGTTTTATTACAGATCCATTTCGTCATATCCAGCAACGCGACACAGTCCTCAAGAAAAAAACCGCAGGCACCCAAATCGAATTTGTTGGTTGTCCGCGACATGTAAGCCTTGCCGCTTTGCTGCAACGCACGCCCCGCCTGGGTTACCGGCCTGTCCCCCGGATCGGCCGCCCCGCGATCAGGTTAGGAGGGGTTTCTACTGAATTGCACAAAGGGAAATTGTCGTGCCAGGATCGAGCCATAGTTTCGAGCGTCCGTTCGCGGAGGTGCGGCCCACCGCCCCCGCAGGATGCCCGGACAGGCGGCCTGAATTCACGGCCACCTGCTCAAGGGCATCGCGCGACGTTCCTCTGCGGCGCACGGGGTGCGCCGACTGATTGACGATTCATTCGGTGCGATTCGAGCGGCATGCGTGTGCAGGAGCTGCACGCAGCGTGGGTATCTTTTGCTGTCTTCCGGGGCAGCGATACCGCGCGCCGGATAGTGGAACTCAGGCTTTACTTCAATGCGGGTGCGGCAAATGGTGTCTTGGAAAGTCCGAACGGGGTGTGCGATGGTGGCGGCGTGTGCAGCGCTCGTCGCGTCGGTCGCGCAAGCAGGATCCGCGGACGCCGACGGCGGTCCGCTCGCCAACGCGCCGGTGCCGCGCATCGCGCTCGACGACGACCACTATCTGCCGACCGCGCATCTGTCCGAGCAGGTCATCGGCATCCCGTCCGGTCCGGACGGCAGCGTCACACTGCAAACCACCATCTTCAAGCCGGCAGGCCCGGGCCCGTTCCCGATGGTCGTGTTCAATCACGGCAAGATGCACGGCGATCCGCGCATGCAGGCGCGCAGCGACCCCATTTCGTTCGCGCGCGAATTCGTGCGGCGCGGCTACGTGGTGGTGGCGCCGAACCGTCAGGGCTTCGCGCAATCGGGCGGCACCTATGTGCAGGACGGCTGCGACGTCGAGCGCAACGGCCTGAGCCAGGCCGCGGACGTCGCCGCGACGGTCGACTTCATGGCCAAGCAGCCGTATGTCGATGCGCAGCACATCGTGATCGCTGGCACCTCGCACGGCGGTCTCGCGACCATCGCGTACGGCACGCAGGCAGCGGCCGGCGTGCGCGGGCTGATCAACTTCTCCGGCGGCCTGCGCCAGGACGCGTGCACCGACTGGCAAGGCAATCTGACCCGCGCGTTCGGCACCTATGGCGAAAAGGTCCGCGTGCCGTCGCTGTGGATGTATGGCGACAACGATTCGATCTGGTCGGCCGAGCTCGTCACGCAAATGTATGCGGCATACGCCGCACATGGCGCCAGCGCCAAAATGGTCGATTTCGGCGACTACAAGAACGACGCGCACCGGCTGGTCGGCGATCGCGATGGCGTGCGCATCTGGTGGCCGGCGGTCGAGCGCTTCCTTGCACGCGCCGGCATGCCGACCCGCGTGCAGTATCAGGTGTCCGATCCGACGCAGCCGCAAGCGACCGACTTCGCAGCAGTCGATGCAGTGGATTCGGTACCGTTCCTCGACGATGCCGGCCGCAACGGCTATCGCAACTTCCTGCACCAATATCCGAGCCGCGCGTTCGCGGTGTCCGATTCGGGCGCGTGGTCATGGGCCGAAGGCGGCGACGACCCGATGGCGGTGGCTGTGGCGAATTGCCAGAAGCAGAGCAGCGATCCGTGCCGGCTCTATGCGGTGAACAATGCGGTCGTCTGGAAGGATCCGTCGGATGAAACGCGTACCGCGCAACGCGACAACGGCAGCGGCAACGAAGAGCCCGCCAGTCCGCGGGCCGACAGCAAACCGGCACTCGCGAGCCGCAACTGATTCCCAAAGCCGCCTTGTCAGGGGGCTTTTTCATTTTCAGCGACCTCACCTCACCGAACTCGACCTGATGAAGCCGCCCACGGGCGGCTTTTTGCCGTCGCGGGCCGGGCAGAGGCAGCCGCGCAACATTTTTTCTGACGCACCCCGGCACTCTGCCGTCGTCATCTGCGGCGATCTGGGCGGTTCGCGACAGAACAGCGCCGTGCAGCCTCTAACGTCGAAAAAGAGCGGCCCGGCGGCCCAAAACGCCCGATTTTCACCTGATGCATTGCGGCCGATTACGGGTTAATCTCACAGCCTCCCCGCGCATACCGCGTTATTGAAACGCTATGGCAGCGTCATCGCAGGACGCCCGCCGTCCGCGTGCCTGACGCATTTGCATGACCGTGCACGGTCGCCGAGCCTTGCGCCGCGCCGCCCGCACGCGTTTGTCCCGGAGTGGTTTTGGATACGCAAACAATCGATACGACCAATGCGGCCGACGACTGGGTCGCCCGCAGCCTGCGCGCCGTCTGGCACCCGTGCACGCAGATGAAACATCATGAGCGGCTGCCGCTCGTGCCCATCGCACGCGGCCAGGGCGCGTGGCTATACGACCGCTCAGGCCGGCGCTATCTGGATGCGATCAGCTCGTGGTGGGTCAATCTGTTCGGCCACGCGAATCCGCGCATCAACGCGGCGCTGAAAGACCAGCTCGACACGCTCGAGCACGCGATGCTGGCCGGCTGCACGCACGAACCGGCGGTCGAACTGGCCGAACGGCTCGCCGCGCTGACGCAGAACACGCTCGGCCATGCATTTTTCGCGTCCGACGGCGCCTCCGCCGTCGAAATCGCGTTGAAGATGAGCTTCCATTCGTGGCGCAACCGGGGTTTCGACTTCAAGCGCGAATTCGTCTGCGTAGCGAACAGCTACCACGGCGAAACGATCGGCGCGCTCGGCGTGACCGACGTCGCGCTGTTCAAGGATGCATACGACCCGCTGATCCGCAATGCGCACGTAGTCGCTTCGCCGGATGCCCGCTTCGCACGCGAAGGCGAGAGCGCGGCCGACGTCGCACGCCATGCGCTCGACGACGTACGCCGTCTGTTCGAAAGCCGCGGCACCAACATCGCCGCGCTGATCGTCGAGCCGCTGGTGCAATGCGCGGCCGGCATGGCGATGCACGACCCGTCGTACCTGGCTGGCCTGCGCGCGCTGTGCGACCGCTACGGCGTGCATCTGATCGCCGACGAGATTGCGGTCGGCTGCGGGCGCACCGGCACCTTCTTCGCGTGCGAACAGGCTGGCGTGTGGCCGGACTTTCTGTGTCTGTCGAAGGGCATCAGCGGCGGCTATTTGCCGTTGTCGATCGTGCTGTCGCGCGACGAAATCTTCGCGTCGTTCTACGACGACGACACCACGCGCGGCTTCCTGCATTCGCATTCGTACACCGGCAATCCGCTCGCGTGCCGCGCGGCGCTCGCCACCCTCGATCTGTTCGACAGCGACGACGTGCTCGCCACCAACGTGAAGAAAGGCGCGACGCTGCGCGCCGCGCTCGCACCGGTCGAGCGGCATCCGCAGGTGCGCAATCTGCGCCAGCGCGGCACGATCTTCGCGTTCGATGCCGCCGTCGAAACGCCGGCGCTCGCCAAAAGCTTCTCGCGGCGCTTCTTCGAGCAGGCGCTGCAGCGCGAGTTGCTGTTGCGCCCGATCGGCACCACCGTCTATCTGATGCCGCCGTACGTGCTCGACGACGCCGAACTCGCGCTGCTCGCCGCGCGCACGCTCGAAACGTTCGAGGCCACCATCGCCGGGGAGCGTTGATGCAGTTGCTCGACATGCTCACCCAAGGCCTCGACGACCTGAGCGCGCAGGGACTGCGCCGGCAGCGGCGCACCGCCGACAGCGCCTGCGCGGCACATATGAAGGTCGACGGCCGCGACATCATCGGTTTCGCCAGCAACGACTATCTGGGCCTCGCCGCGCATCCGCAGCTGGTGGCCGCATTGGCCGAAGGTGCGCAGTTGTACGGCGCGGGCAGTGGCGGCTCGCATCTGCTCGGCGGCCACTCGCGCGCGCACGCGCAGCTCGAAGACGACCTCGCCGCGTTCGCCGGCGGCTTTTGCGATGCGCCGCGCGCGTTGTACTTCAGCACCGGCTATATGGCCAATCTGGCGACGCTGACCGCGCTCGCGGGCCGCGGCTCGCTGATCTTCTCCGACGCGCTGAATCATGCATCGTTGATCGACGGCGCGCGGCTGTCGCGCGCCGACGTGCAGATCTACCCGCACGCCGACGCCGATGCGCTCGCCGCGATGCTCGAAGCATCCGATGCACCGGTGAAGCTGATCGTCACCGATACGGTGTTCAGCATGGACGGCGACATCGCGCCGCTCGAGCGCCTCGTGGCGCTGGCCGAGCGGCACGGCGCGTGGCTGGTGGTCGACGATGCGCACGGCTTCGGCGTGCTCGGTCCGCAGGGCCGCGGCGCGCTGGCACAGGCCGCGCTGCGCTCGCCGCATCTGGTGATGGTCGGCACGCTCGGCAAGGCGGCCGGCGTATCGGGCGCTTTCGTCCTCGCGCATGAGACGGTGATCGAGTGGCTCGTGCAGCGTGCTCGCCCGTACATCTTCACGACCGCGTCGGTGCCGGCCGTCGCGCACGCGGTATCGGCAAGCCTGCGCCTGATTGCCGGCGACGAAGGCGACGCGCGGCGCGCACATCTGCAGGCGCTGATCGAACGCACGCGCGCGCTGCTGAAGTCCACGCCGTGGCTGCCGGTCGATTCGCATACTGCCGTGCAGCCGCTGATCGTCGGCGCCAACGACGCGACCCTCGAGATCGCCGCGAAACTCGACCGCGCGGGGCTCTGGGTGCCCGCGATCCGGCCGCCGACCGTGCCGGAAGGCACGTCGCGGCTGCGCATTTCGCTGTCGGCAGGCCATTCGCACGCGGACCTCGACCGGCTCGAAGCCGGCTTGCGCGCGCTGCCGGAGGTGCACGCATGAGCGGCGCGCTGTCGTTGTTCGTCACCGGCACCGATACCGAAATCGGCAAGACGCTGGTGTCTGCCGCGCTGCTGCGTGGCTTCGCGCGCGCCGGCCTGCGCGCCGCCGCGATGAAGCCGGTTGCGGCAGGCGCGTTCGAGCGCGACGGCGTCTGGCACAACGAAGACGCCGATCAGCTCGACGCCGCGGCGAGCGTGCTGCTGCCGCCCGCAATCCGCACGCCCTATCTGCTGAAGGAGCCGGCCGCGCCGCATATCGTCGCCGCGCGCGAAGGAGTCGAGCTCGACGTCGCGCATATCGTCGCGTGCCATGCGCAAGCGCTGCAGATGGCCGAGGTAGTCGTGGTCGAAGGCGTCGGCGGTTTTCGCGTGCCGCTCACCGATACGCACGACACCGCCGACCTCGCGGTCGCGCTGAACCTGCCGGTGCTGCTGGTGGTCGGCATGCGGCTCGGCTGCATCAGCCATGCACTGCTGACCGCCGAAGCGATTACCGCCCGCGGGCTGCGCATCGTCGGCTGGGTCGCGAACCGCGTCGATCCGACGATGCACTTCGCCGACGAGAACGTCGATGCATTGCGCACGCGGCTCGCGCGCCAGTACGACGCGCCGCTCGTCGGCATCGTGCCGCATCTGCCGCCGCCCGCGTCGGCCGATACCGCCGCCGGCCAGCTGGACATCAGTGCGTTGCTGCAGGCGCTGCGCGCAACGCCGCGCTAAACTCATCCGAAATTCGCACATCCATCCACAAGGATTGACCCCATGACACAAGCTCAAGCCGCCACCGCCGCAACCGAAACCGCCCAACCGGCCGGTGGTGACGCGCGTGCGCGCTGGCGCGTGGCCGACGTAGTCGCGCTGTACGAACTGCCGCTGAACGATCTGCTGTTCCGCGCGCAGCAGGTGCATCGCGAGCATTTCGATCCGAACACCGTGCAGCTGTCGACGTTGCTGTCGATCAAGACCGGCGGCTGCGAGGAAGACTGCGCGTACTGTCCGCAGTCGGTGCACTACGACACCGGCGTGAAGGCGGAAAAGCTGATGCCGGTCGACGAAGTGCTGGCCGCCGCGCAGGCCGCCAAGAACAACGGCGCGACGCGCTTCTGCATGGGCGCCGCGTGGCGCAATCCGAAAGAACGGCACCTCGAGCCGATCAAGCAGATGATCCGCGGCGTAAAGGCGATGGGCCTCGAAACCTGCGTGACGCTCGGTATGCTCGAAGCGCAGCAGGCCAAGGATCTCGCCGACGCCGGCCTCGATTACTACAACCACAACCTCGATACGTCGCCGGAGTTCTACGGACAGATCATCTCGACGCGCACCTATCAGGATCGCCTCGATACGCTGGAGCACGTGCGCGACGCCGGCATCAACGTGTGCTGCGGCGGCATTGTCGGGCTGGGCGAATCGCGCCGCGAGCGCGCCGGGCTGATCGCGCAGCTGGCGAACATGGAGCCGTATCCGGAATCGGTGCCGATCAATAACCTCGTGCAGGTCGAAGGCACACCGCTTACCGGCACCGAGGCGCTCGACCCGTTCGAGTTCGTGCGCACGATCGCGATTGCGCGCATCACGATGCCGCGCGCGATGGTGCGCCTGTCCGCGGGCCGCGAGCAAATGGACGAAGCGATGCAGGCGATGTGCTTTTTCGCCGGCGCGAATTCGATTTTCTACGGCGACCAGCTGCTGACGACCAGCAACCCGCAAGCCGAAGCGGACCGCAAGCTGCTCGCACGCCTCGGCATGCGCGCCGAAGCCGCGCAGCAGATGCCGCGCGAAGCGAGCGGCTGTGCGCACGGCTGCGACGAACATCAGACCATGCCTAACTGAACGATGTCGCGGCGGGATCTGCTGCTGCCGCGGCGGTAGCACATGCCGCGAGTCGCGCAGTGCGCCGATGCTGTTGATCAGGCCTCGAGGCCGCCCACCACGGGCGGCCTTTGTTTTTTGCCGTTTGCTTTTGCTGCGCGCTTTTTCTCCGCTTTGCCTATGCCATTCGGCTGACTTCCGGCGTTACTCTGCATCCCGTACGATGGCTTCCGAATCGCCGAAGGCCTTCAGCATTCATCCGCCTCACCACCGGGAACGCGGTCTGCCCGGCCAGTCATCTTGGAGAAAAGTTATGGAAGCACGTCCCAACCGAGTCGAAATCACGCCTGAGAACGTCGCGCAGAACTACGAGTCGCTGCGCGTCGACATCCGCGACCTACGGAAATCGCAGCGCGCCGATTTTCATATCACGTGGGTTGCGATGGTCGCCATGAGCATGCTGGTCGCCAAAGGGTTTCACTGGTTCTAGCAACCTCTAGCGGTCTCTAGCGGCCTGCGGTGTCGATCGGCGTGCGTCATGCCAGCATCGGCACAACCGGTTCCACCTCGCCTTCGTCGCGCAGCCTCAGCGGCGCGGCGCAGTGCACGAGCGTATCTACGAAGTATTTCGCACGCGGCCACGGGCCGAAACCCGCGGCCGTGTTGATATGCCCGGCATCGCCCAGATTGACGAACGCACTGCCCAGACGTTGCGCCAGTTGGCGCGCTTCGGCGAGCGGCATCCACGGGTCGGTTTCACTGCCGATCATGATCGACGGCACACCGATGCGCCTCGCGTCGAAATTACCGGCAAACGCGAACTTCGCGGGGCTGGCGGGCGCGACGAACAGCACGCCGGCTACGTCGGCCGTATGCCTACGCTGCTGCAGCGCGTGCGCGACGGCAAGGCAGCCGAAGCTATGCGCCGCCAGCACGAACGGACCGCGTTCGCGTGCCAGCAGATCGTTCACCTCCTGCGCCCAGCCGGCCAGTTCGGGGGCGTCCCAGTCGGCCTGCTCGACGCGCAACGAGCGCGCGAATTGCCGCTCGAGCCAGGTCTGCCAGTGCGCGCCTTCGCTGCCGTGCAAACCGGGAACCGTGACGAGCCGCGGCGGCCATGTCGATCTCTTGCACGAAAACATGATTCTTTCCTCGCTGCGAAACTCGGTGGAATCATTGTGGCGTGCGGGCCGGCGCGGTTGAACCAATTTTTCGTGCTTTGCATATCGACGTGGCGAGCCGGCGCAATGCTTTCCGCGGCACGCGACGGCGCGCGCGGCATGCCACAACGTGCGTCGCGACGAAAACCGTAAAATGACGCGTATCGCCTGTTCCGATCCACCGTACACATGCCCCGCATGAAAATCCTGCTCTACACGCCGTCTGCCGATACCGACGCATGGCTGGACGATCTTCGCGAAGCGTTGCCCGCCGCCGAACTGCGCGCGTGGCAACCTGGCGACAATGCCCCAGCCGATATCGCCATCGTGTGGCGGCCGCCGCGCGAGATGCTGGCGGGCCGCGACACGCTGCGCGCGGTATTCAATCTCGGCGCCGGTGTCGACGCGATTCTGGCGCTCGAGCGCGAACATCCGGGCACGCTGCCGCGCAACGCGCCGCTGGTGCGCCTCGAAGACTCCGGCATGGCGCCGCAGATGGCCGAGTATGTCGTGCATGCAGTGCTGGGATATCTGCGGCGCTTTGACGAGTATCGGCAACTGCAGGCCGAGCGCCGCTGGCACGTACTCGAGCCGCATCCGCGCGAGTCGTTCACGGTCGGCGTACTGGGGCTCGGCGTGCTCGGCGCCTACGTAGCGCGTTCGGTGGCATCGTTCGGGTTGCCGGTGCGCGGCTTCAGCCGCACGGCGCGGCAAGTCGAAGGCATCGACGTGTATGCGGGGCCCGCGCAGTTCGATGCATTTCTCGACGGTGTGAAGGTGCTCGTCAATCTGCTGCCGCACACCTCCGAGACGCACGGGGTGCTGAACGCCGGCACCCTCGCTAAGCTCGCACATGGCGCGTATCTGATCAACGTCGCGCGCGGTGCACATCTGGTCGAAGCCGACCTGCTCGCTGCGCTCGCCAGCGGGCAGATCGCCGCCGCCACGCTCGACGTGTTCCGCGAAGAACCGCTGCCGGCCGATCATCCGTTCTGGCGTGAGCCGCGCATCACGATCACGCCGCACAGTTCCGCGCTGACCTTGCGCCACGAAAGCGTCGTGCAGATCGCGGCAAAGATTGACGCGCTCGCGCGCGGCGAAGCGGTGAGCGGCATCGTCGATGTCGCGCGCGGCTACTGAGCGACGTGGCGCAACGGTGGGACGATTAACGATGCAACGACGCAATCACTGGATCAAGCACGCGCCGCGCACAGCGGCAGGAGAAACGCCATGGCAATCCCGCAAGCGGTGAAAATCGTCGAAGTCGCCCCGCGCGACGGCCTGCAGAACGAAAAGGAGCCGGTGGCGACGGCCATCAAGATCGAATTGATCAACCGTCTGTCGGCGGCCGGCTTTCGCAATATCGAATCGACTTCGTTCGTGTCGGCGAAGTGGGTGCCGCAGATGGCCGACGCCGCCGAAGTGATGGCCGGCATCGAGCGCCGCGCCGGCACGATCTATTCGGTGCTGACGCCGAACATGCGCGGCTTCGAAGGCGCAGTCGCCGCGGACGCGGATGAAATCGTCATTTTCGGTGCCGCCAGCGAGGCGTTTTCGCAGAAGAACATCAACTGCAGCATCGCCGAGAGCATCGAGCGATTCGCGCCGGTCGCGCAGGCCGCGAAAGAAAAGGGCGTGCGGCTGCGCGGCAGCATCTCGTGTTCGCTGGGCTGCCCGTATCAGGGCGAGGTGCCGGTGGCGTCGGTGGTCGACGTGGTCGAGCGCTTCGCCGCGCTCGGCTGCGACGAAATCGACATCGCCGATACGATCGGCGTCGGCACGCCCCAGCGCACCAAAGAAGTATTCGCGGCCGTCACGCAGGTGTATCCGCGCGAACAGCTCTCCGGCCATTTCCACGACACCTACGGGCAGGCGCTTGCCAATATCTACGCCGCGCTGCAGGAAGGCATCGAGATTTTTCATGCGTCGGTGGCCGGGCTCGGCGGCTGTCCGTATGCGAAGGGCGCGACCGGCAACGTCGCCACCGAGGACGTGCTGTATCTGATGAACGGCCTCGGTATCGATACCGGCATCGATCTGATGCGAGTGGTCGAGATCGGCGATTTTATTTCGGCGTCGATCGGCAAGCCGAATGCCTCCCGCGCGGGCAAGGCGCTGCTGGCAAAGGCGAGGGGGTAGCGGTAACGGCGCGCGTCGCGTTGCGCGTGGCGTGCCTGATGCCACCGCGCTACCCGTACGATGCCCGTTGCCCCGCACTGAACCGCACTGAACCCAACCGAACCCAACCCTGAACACCGACTCGCCATGACCGATTTCGCCTCCTCCCACAGCGCACCCGCCCCCGCCGATCTCGACGCGTTGCCCGATTCCGCGCGCCGCGTCGCCTTGCTGCTGCGCGATCGCGGCCATGAAGGCCACGTCGTGATGCTGCCGGAGACCGGCAAGACCTCCGCCGAGGCAGCAGCGGGCCTCGGCTGTTCGGTGGCGCAGATCGCGAAGTCGATCCTGTTTCGCCGCCGCGACGACGACGCGCCGGTGCTGGTGGTCGCGAGCGGCGCCAATCGCGTCGACGAGCAGAAGGTCGCTGCGCAGGTCGGCGCAATCGGCCGCGCCGATGCGAAGTTCGTGCGCGAGAAAACCGGCTATGCGATCGGCGGCGTGTGCCCGATCGGTCATGCAACGCCGCCCGTCACGCTGATCGACGCGGACCTGCTCGAACTCGACAGCCTGTGGGCAGCGGCCGGTCATCCGCATGCGGTGTTCAACCTGTCGCCGCAGCAGCTGGTCGAACTGACCGGCGCGCCGGTCGTCGACGTCGCGCTGCGCGAATCCGCATGACCGCCGCCGGCCCACGCGCGCAAGACATGACACCGGTGCCGTCGCCGTGCATCAACGTGTGCCGGATGAACCCGGCCACCGGCTGGTGCGACGGCTGCCTGCGCACGATCGACGAAATCGCCAACTGGTCGCTGCTGGCCGACGCCGAAAAGCGCGCGGTCTGGGACGCGATCGATACGCGTCACGCGCAGTTGATCACGCGGCAAAGGTGAGATCGATGAACGACGATGCACCGCGACTCGTGACGATCGGTGAACGGTTCAGCACGACGCTCGCGCTGCCGCCCGAGTCGATCACCGCCTTCGCGACGCTCGTCAACGATCTGAACCCGCTGCATCACGACGCGGCGTACGCGGCGCGCAGCCGCTTCGGTGGCCTGATCGCATCGGGCACGCAACCGACTGCGCACTTAATGGCGCTGGTGGCGACACATTTCTCGCAGTACGCGCAGCCGCTCGGCCTCGAATTCGACATCAAGCTGAAAAAGGCGGTGCGCAGCGGCGACACGCTGACGCTTGCATGGCAGGTCGCCCGCGCGCACTGGAAGGCGAGCCTCGGCGGCGATCTGGCGTGGCTCGACGGCGAGGCGTGCAACCAGCACGGCGACGTGGTGTTGCTCGGCACGGCAACGGTGCTCGTAATGCCGCCGGAGCAGCGCACGGCGCCCGGGAGCGCGACGCCATGATGCCATTGCCCGCATCGCTCCGCGTATTCGAGCGCGGCTGGCTATCGTCGAACAACGTGCTGCTGGTCGACGACACGCGCACTGCGCTGGTCGACACCGGCTATGCGACGCACGCTGCGCAAACCGTCGCGCTGGTGCGTCACGCGCTCGGCGCGCGGCCGCTCGATCTGATCGTCAACACGCATCTGCATTCCGATCATTGCGGCGGCAACGCATTGCTGCAGCACACGTGGGCATCTTGCACAACGCTGGTGCCGGCCACCGAAATCGACAACGTGCGGCGCTGGGACGAAACCCAACTGACGTTCCGCGCGACCGGGCAGTGCTGCGAACGCTTTGTGGCTAATGGAACCATCGAGCCGGGCCAGCATCTGTGCCTCGGCACACTCGACTGGCAGGTGCTCGGCGCGCCGGGCCACGACCCGCATTCGCTGATGCTGTATTGCGCGAGCGAACGTGTGCTGATCAGCGCCGACGCACTGTGGGAGAACGGTTTCGGCGTGATTTTCCCGGAACTGGACGGTGCGAGCGGATTCGCCGAACAACAGGCGGTACTGGAAATGATTGCCGGTCTGGACGTGGCGTGGGTGATACCCGGCCACGGTGCGCCGTTTTCCAATGTGCAACAGGCGCTCGAGCGTGCGTTCTCGCGGGTCGCGTGGCTGCGCGCAGATCCTGCGCGCAATGCGAAGAATGCGCTGAAGGTGTTACTGGTGTTCCGGCTGCTCGACGTACGCAGCACTGCCTTCGCCGCGTTGCTCGACATGCTGGAAGGCGCGCACGCGCTGCGCGCCGCGGCATCGATACTGGCGCCGCAGAACGCGTGGCCGGCGCTGCTGCGGCGAACCGTCGAAGAACTGGCGCGCGACGGCGGTCCGTTGCAGATCGACGGCGAGCGGATCAGCGCGCGCCTCGTCTGAGCCGCTCAGCGCTGCGCTGATTGGCGACAGCACAAAAAAGAAAGCCGCTCGGCAAGATAGCGAGCGGCGCAATAATTATTTGTGACGTGATCAGCGTCGACTCGAATGATACTTCTAGTGTGGCCGCGTACGCATCGGTGATTTCCCTAGAAAATTTTCGCACTGCGCCGCATTGCTGCAACGGACGTGTCATAAAGGTAGGCTTTACACGTTGAACGCGCTAACCGGTGCGCTCGACACGTTTGCGCCTGCATTTGGCGGATACCAAGCCCGTCGCATGCTACGGAATCCGTACTATGCTCACGCGTTGAAAACACCCCCCGCTACGTCGACGAATAGCGCCGTGCCGGCAGCACGCGCCAGCCGAGATTGACACCCGCCGCAGCCAGCAGAATCATCGCCGCGCCCAGCACCTGCAGCCACGCGAGCCGCTGGCCGAACGCGACGCGGTCCACCACGATCGCCACCACCGGATAAATAAACGACAGCGCGCCGGTCATCGCCGTCGGCAGCTTCTGAATCGCGCCATAAAGCAGCACGTACATCAGGCCGGTGTTGACGATGCCTAGCGTCGCCAGCTGCAGCCAGTGCGCGCCGCTATCGGGCAGCGCGTCGAAGCGGACAAACGGCGCGAGCATTACGACGCCGGTAGCCGTGGTGATCAACGCGATCAGATGCGGCGGCGTCCCTTTCAGATACTTGGTAACGATCGACGAAACCGCCCACAGCAGCGCCGCGCCCGCAGCCAGCGCGACGCCGTGCAGATACTGCCCCGGCACCGCAAGCACCGCGGGCTCGACCTTGACGACCAGCACCAGTCCGACGAACCCGACGCCGAGCCACACAAGCGTCGACTTGCCGATGCGCTCGCGGAACACCAGCGCGCCGAGCGCGACCAGCATGAACGGTTGCGTGCTGTAGACGGTCGTCGCCATCGAGATCGATGCACGCGAATAGGCCGCGAACAGCAACACCCAGTTGACGACGATCGCCGCACTACCGAGCGTCGCGAGGCCGATCATCCGCCATGAAAACAGGCTGCGCCGCAATAGCCCGAGCGCGGCACAAGCCAGCGCGAGCGCCACGCCGCCGAACAGGCAGCGAAAGAACACGACGTTTTGCGACGGTTGCTGCGACGACACGACCAGCCAGCCGATCGTGCCCGACATCATCATCGCGATGCTCATCTCCAGCGCGCCGCGCCGGATGTCGCGGTTATCGTTCATGCAGGTCTCCCGGATCGAATCGAGTTACACGATGAGATAAGTGTAAAGATCCCGTTCGGCGGAAACCATGACTAAACTGAGGCAATTGCACTGATCGACCGGCAGAATAGAAGGTTCAAATGGCAAAACGCCTCATTTCCTCAAATACCGCCGCGGCCGCGCCAGGCGCGCTCGACGAAACCGATCGTGCGCTGCTCACCGCGCTCGCCGACGACGCTCGCCAGCCCGTCAGCGAACTGGCGCGCCGGGTCGGCCTGTCCGCGCCGGCCACCGCCGAGCGCGTGCGCCGGCTCGAAGCGGCGGGCGTCATCGCCGGCTTCGCCGTGCAACTCGACCCGCGCGCGCTCGGTTACACGCTGCAGGCGATCGTGCGCATCAAGCCGTTGCCTGGGCAGTTGCATCTGGTGGA
Source organism: Paraburkholderia sp. (assembly GCA_035536055.1). Lineage (GTDB taxonomy): Bacteria > Pseudomonadota > Gammaproteobacteria > Burkholderiales > Burkholderiaceae > Paraburkholderia. The sequence continues at coordinate 15,019 of DATLOW010000382.1, forward strand.
AGAGGTGATCCAGCGCATTCCGGAGTTCGTCGAATGCGACAAGGTCACCGGCGACGACTGCTTTATCGCGCGCCTGTATCTACGTTCGATCGAGCAGCTGGATGGAATCCTGGCGAAGGTCACCGAGCGGGCGGAGACCAGCACCGCGATCGTCAAGTCGACGCCGGTGCCGCGCCGTCTGCCGCCGCTGAGCGGACCGTGAGCGCCTCCAGCGCGAACCTCGTAAGCACAGCCAGCCCGGCAAAGCCCGTTACGATTCGACCGCCGCGAAGAAGCGCATCATCTCGGCAACCAGATCGTCAGGCGCTTCTTCGGGAATGTAATGGCCGCACGGCAGCGCGCGGCCGCTGACGTCGCGCGCGACCTTGCGCCATTCGTCGAGTGGTTCGAAGCATTGCGCGATCACGCCGTGTTCGCCCCACAGTACGCGCAGTGGACAGCCGATCTTGTTGCCGCGCTCGAGATCCGCGCGATCGTGTTCGAGATCGAGCGTCGCCGCCGCGCGGTAGTCCTCGCACATCGCATGCACCGCGCCCGGCTGCGCCAGCGCACGGCGATACGCATCGAGCGCCTGCGGCGCGAACGGCGCCAGCCCGGCGTGCCGCGAGCTCATCACGCCGTCGACGTACGCAGCGGGATTGCCTTCGATCAGCGTCTCCGGAAACGGTGCGGGTTGAATCAGAAAAAACCAGTGGAAGTACGCCGAAGCAAATGCGCGGTCGGTGCGCTCGTACATCGCTAGCGTCGGCGCGATGTCGAGCAGCATCAGCCGTTCGACGGCGTCGGGATGATCGAGCGCCATCCGGTGCGCGACCCGCGCGCCGCGATCGTGCGCGCAGACCATAAAACGTTCGAAACCGAAATGACGCATCAGCGCGACCTGATCGGCCGCCATCGCGCGCTTCGCATACGGCGTGTGGGCCGCATCGCTCGGCGGCTTGCCCGATGCGCCGTAGCCGCGCAGATCGGCGGCGATCACGGTGAAGTGCCGCGCGAGACGCGGCGCGCACCGATGCCAGATCAGATGGCTTTGCGGATGACCGTGCAACAGCAGCAAGGGCGGGCCCGCTCCGCCCTTGACTCCATGAATATCGACTTCGCCGTCGGCAAACCGAAATGATGTGAAGTCCTCGAAAAACATTGCTGGGCTCTCGTTGTTGTGAGTCAGCGCATTGTAGAAGGACGGTGTGTCCGCACGTGGTGGCTTAGCCCACGCAGCCGTAGAAGCCGAACTCTCCTTCCAACCATTGACAGCACACGAACCACGCAAGCCTCGCCTATAATCGAACGATCGTTCTCAAAGCGGTGCCGTTGGATCGCCGGGCGGCTCGCACCCATGCACAACACCACACCAGCGACGCGACACCGCACCGCCCACGATCCGCGGCGCCGCGCGCGACCGCCGCTTCCCGTTACACTCATAGCGCCGGCGCACCATGCAGCGCCGGCCGTTCTCAGGAGACTCCCGCCATGGCGCTGCCTGCCGTTCTGCAAAACCTCGCGTTGCCTGTCGTCGCTTCGCCGATGTTCATCGTCAGCTATCCGGAACTCGTGCTCGCGCAGTGCAAGGCCGGCATCGTCGGCTCGTTTCCGGCGCTCAACGCACGTCCCGCCGAACTGCTCGATCAGTGGCTTACGCAGATCCAGGCATCGCTGGCCGAGCACAAGGCCGCGCATCCAGATGCCGTGATCGGGCCGATCGCGGTCAACCAGATCGTCCATCATTCGAATGAGCGGCTCGAGCACGACGTGCGAGTGTGCGTCGAGCACAAGGTACCGATCTTCATCACCAGCCTGCGCGCGCCGGCTCGCGAGATCATCGATGCGGTGCACAGCTATGGCGGCATCGTGCTGCACGACGTGATCAATCTGCGGCACGCACAGAAGGCGCTCGAAGCCGGCGTCGACGGGCTGATTCTGGTCGCGGCGGGCGCCGGCGGCCACGCCGGAACGACTTCGCCGTTCGCGCTGGTCGGCGAAGTGCGGCGCCTGTTCGACGGGCCGATCGTGCTGTCGGGGGCGATTGCCAACGGCGGCTCGATTCTCGCCGCGCAGGCGATGGGCGCCGACCTCGCCTATATGGGCACGCGTTTCATCGCCACCCAGGAAGCGCACGCCGTGGATAGCTACAAGCACGCCATCGTCAATGCGAACGCGGCCGATATCGTCTACACGAACCTGTTCACCGGCGTGCACGGCAACTACATTCGCGAAAGCATCGTCGCGGCTGGGCTCGACCCGGATGCGCTGCCGGAATCGGATAAATCGAAGATGAACTTCGCAAGCGACAAGTCGAAGGCGTGGCGCGATATCTGGGGCGCCGGCCAGGGCGTCGGGCTGATGGACGACGTGCCGAGCGTGGCCGAGCTGGTCGCGCGGCTCAAGCAGGAATACGCCGACGCAAAGGCGCGGCTCGGCATCGGCGGCTGACGCGGGTCCAGCACAGCCTGCTGTGTGCGTTCACATGTTGCGGCGGTACTGGCCGCCCACCTCGAACAGCGCATGCGAGATCTGCCCGAGCGAGCACACGCGCACCGCGTCCATCAACACCGCAAACACGTTCCGGTCGTCGATCACCGCGCGCCGCAGCCGCTCGAGCGCGGCCGGCGCGGCCTCGCGATGCTGCTGCTGAAACGCATGCAGCCGCGTTAGCTGGCTTTGCTTCTCGTCGTCGGTCGAGCGCGCCAGTTCGATCGGCGGCGGCGCATCGTGTGCATGCGCACCGAGAAACATGTTCACGCCGACGATCGGATATGAGCCGTCGTGCTTGCGGTGCTCATACAGCATCGACTCGTCCTGGATGCGGCCGCGCTGATAGCCGGTCTCCATCGCGCCAAGCACGCCGCCGCGTTCCGTCAGCCGGTCGAATTCGGCGAGCACCGCAGCTTCCACCAGATCGGTCAGTTCGTCGATGACGAAGCTGCCCTGGTTCGGATTCTGGTTTTTCGCGAGCCCCCATTCGCGGTTGATGATCAGCTGGATCGCCATCGCGCGGCGCACCGAGTCTTCGGTCGGCGTCGTGATCGCCTCGTCGAACGCATTGGTGTGCAGCGAGTTGCAGTTGTCGTAGATCGCAATCAGTGCCTGCAACGTGGTGCGGATATCGTTGAAGTCGATCTCCTGCGCGTGCAGGCTGCGGCCCGATGTCTGCACGTGGTACTTCAGCTTCTGGCTGCGCTCGTTCGCGCCATAGCGCTCGCGCATCGCCACCGCCCAGATGCGCCGCGCCACGCGGCCGAGCACCGTGTATTCCGGGTCCATGCCGTTCGAAAAGAAGAACGACAGGTTTGGCGCGAAATCGTCGATCGACATGCCGCGCGCCAGATAGGCTTCGACATAGGTGAAGCCGTTGGCCAGCGTGTAGGCGAGCTGTGAGATCGGGTTCGCGCCGGCCTCCGCGATGTGATAGCCGGAAATCGACACCGAATAGAAATTGCGCACACCGTGCTCGACGAAATACGCCTGAATGTCGCCCATCACTTTCAGGCTGAACTCGGTCGAGAAGATGCAGGTGTTTTGCCCCTGGTCTTCCTTCAGGATGTCGGCCTGCACCGTGCCGCGCGCGTTTTGCAATGCATCGCGCCGCGCCTGCGCGAGCTCCTCCGCGCTGGCGGTGCGGCCTTCTTGCTGCGCATGCGCCTCGGCGCGCGCGATCTGCTGGTCGATCGCCACGTTGAAGAACATCGCGAGAATCGCCGGCGCCGGGCCATTGATCGTCATCGATACCGACGTGTCGGGCGCACATAGATCGAAGCCGTCGTAGAGCGCTTTCATGTCGTCGAGCGTGGCGACCGACACGCCCGAATTGCCGACCTTGCCGTAGATATCCGGCCGCTCGTGCGGCTCCTCGCCGTACAGCGTGACCGAATCGAACGCGGTCGACAGCCGCTTGGCCGGCATGCCTGCCGACAGCAGCTTGAAGCGGCGGTTGGTGCGGAACGGATCGCCTTCGCCGGCGAACATCCGTGTCGGGTCTTCGTTTTCGCGGCGGAACGGGAACACGCCCGCGG
>DATLOW010000383.1:0-9967 GCA_035536055.1 Paraburkholderia sp.
TCGGCACGGCTTGCACCCTGCACGGTCGGCACGCCGAGCGCATCGCGGCGGATCGTGACCGGAGCCGACAGCGGCGCGGCATGTGTGCCGTCCAGTTGCGGCAGACTCGCGCGCAAGCCGAACCAGACGGTGAGCACGACCGCGGCAAGCACCACGACCAGCGCGCATAACAAAGCCAGCGGCCATGCGCGGCGCCGCTTCGGGGTGTCGGGACTCGAACGGGTCATTGCGGATCGGGCAGGTCGTTGATCGATGCGGCGGCAAGCCAGTCAGGGATGGCCAGCCGACGAGCGACCTTAGCACGCGCGTGTGAAAACCATCCGCGGCGCACACGGCCGGCGTTCGGGTAGGTGGCTGCGGCTTCGGCCTGTGGATGATCGAAGCGATTGCGACGGGCGCGCCGTGCCTACGCCATGCATGATCGACGCCCTGCGTGCGGCGCTCAGACCTGCCGCAAATTCGCGTCGAGCGCGCGCGCGGCGACGCGGTCGCCCTCGGTGGCAAGTTGCGCGCGAAACACGGTCTGGCGATTGTGACCGGCCGCCGCGGGCGAATCCCACATCAGTTCGACGCGCGGCCGGCGTCGCCAACCGGTGCGCGCGCGCGGCAAGGTGGCCGGCCGCAGCGTCGCGGTGGCGGCTCCTGAAGACGGCAGGTCATGCAATTCATGCCCGCCGCCGGCACTCGTCCCGCCCGCGGTCCCTTGCGCCGTCGCGGCCGCAGACTGCGCCGGTGCGCCGTCCCGCCAGCGCAGCGACAGCTCGCGCGCGTCGTACTGGCCGACCTTACGGCTTTCCATCCAGACCACCGCGGTCCGCGTCACGTTGTCGACGGAAATCGCATAGCGACCGATCGCGAAGCGCCGCGCGTTGATGTTGGTGCGCCACAGTGCACGCGGCCGGCAGATCCACAGCACGATCGCATACAGCGCCGGCGCCGCCAGCAGCCAGCCGTTGGTGGCCGCCAGCGCGTTGAACGCGCGCCGCCAGCCGGCGCTCCACACGAACGCGCCGACCGACCACACGGCAAACAGAAAGCCCAGAAAAGCGAATAGCCGTAACGCCTGGCGAAGCCATTGCGGCAGCGGATGAAACGGCCGCTCGGCGCGAGCGCGCGCGCCGGGCAGGAAGATCAGCAGAAACAGGAACACCAGATTGATACAGGCCCACGGCGACGACGCCATCGCCGACAGCGCGGCCAGCAGGTCCATGTTGGACATCGAGGACAGCCAGCGCGCGAGGATCATCAGGCCGATGGCCCGCAGCGCGAAGATCGTGCCGGCGCCGGGCGCCGCGTTCGCACGCGTCTGTTTCGTCCTCGCCAAAACGTTCTCCTCATGGGCCTGTGCCGCCGCCCGAATGCGCGGCTCGGCCATTATAGGGATATTGCCGGGGCGGCTCACGGGTGCCCCTGCGAAAGCGAAGCTTTCGATGCGTTACGCATGCGCAGCGCCCGGGCACACAGCTCGCGAGTACGCGCCGTCGATGCGTCAGATGCGACGACGCCCCGTGTGCGTGGCACGCGGGGCGTCGCAATTCATGCGGTAAAGGCTTGCCGCTTCCGGCCGCGGCCTTACGTCACACGGCTTAGCCTGCGTTGACTTCGCGCAGCACCGTGCGGCGCTTCTGGCGCAGCAGTTCCTCGTAGGTGGCGACGTAGTTGCGCGCCATCACCTGCGACGAGAAGCGCGATTCGAAAGCCTTGCGCACCGTCGCGCGCGGCAACTGGTGCAGACGCTTGACCGCCGCGACCGCGCTGATTTCGTCTTCGACGACGAAGCCCGACACGCCGTTTTCGATCACTTCCGGCACCGAACCGCGCTTGAACGCGATCACCGGCGTGCCGCACGCCATCGCTTCGATCATCACCAGGCCAAACGGCTCCGGCCAGTCGATCGGGAACAGCAGCGCGTGCGCGTTACCGAGGAACTCGGTCTTTTCCGATTCGCTGATTTCGCCGATGTACTCGACGTGCGGCAGCGACATCAGCGGCTTGATCACTTCCTCGTAGTAGGCGCGGTCGGCCTTGTCGAGCTTGGCGGCCACCTTGATCGGCATGCCGGCCTGCTCGGCGATGCGGATCGCCGTGTCCAGACGCTTTTCCGGCGAAATCCGGCCGAGGAACGCGAGATAGCTCGGCTTGACGTCCGGGATCGGCTTCAGCAGGTTTTCCGGCAGGCCGTGGTAGACGGTTTGCAGCCAGTTGGCTTGCTGCAGCGGCTGGCGCTGGTTGTCCGAAATCGACACGACCGGCACGTCGCTGAACGTATTGAAGATCGGCTGCAGTTCCGGCAGATCGAGACGGCCGTGCATGGTCGTCAGGAACGGCACCGGCTGGCGCGCGAACAGCGAGAACGGGTAATAGTCGATGTGGAAATGCAGCACGTCGAATTCGTCGGCGCGGCGGCGCACTTCTTCGAGCAGCAGCATGTGCGGCGCCATCACGTCGCGGATCGTCGGATCCAGACGCAGCGCCTGCGGCCAGAACGCTTCGAGTTTGGCCGACGTCTGCGAATCGCCGCTCGCGAAGAGAGTCACGTCGTGACCCTGCTCAACCAGCGCTTCCGTCAGATAAGACACGACCCGTTCCGTACCACCGTAAAGCTTCGGCGGGACCGCCTCATGCAACGGAGCAATTTGAGCGATTCGCATAGAGAGAACTCCTCGTAAAAAATCAGGCAAAAAAATGCAGTTTGTAAAAGCGACTCGCGTTGCTCGCCAAGGTTGCATGGTCGGCTTCACCGGCCGCACACGCCTGCTTCTCTCGAGAAATCCTGCGATGGATCGCTGGTTGGGACGCCAGGATTGGCCATCGTCTCCAACTGCATGGCCGGTAAACGCACCGGCTGTGCCGCCGTTGACAGAGTTGACGCTCCTGGGCTGACCGAGGACGCATTATCGATGCCAGTGCCACCGCCGCGCCCGTACATTTCAAAGTCTTTACGTTGTTACAAACCCGAAACACTTTGCAAACCCTTGTTTTCAAAGACAGTTCTACATTGGGAGCCTTGCACTGGCGGCACGCAACGTGTGTCTTTTCAACGACATCCCAAGCGCGCCACGGCTCCCCGGAGCATTCCTCGCAGGCCTCGTTCGTGCTTTGACCCAGCGGTCGAAGCGAATGGCGAGCCTGGTCGGACATACCGTGCGGCGCGTTGCATCGGGATTGAATGCAATCCGTAATTATATCCCGAAAATGCATGTCAACCGCGCGAACCAGTGGCCCGTCAGCGGGTCCAGCAGACAGACACAGCGATCCGTTATCGTGAAAATGGTGTGAAACGAATCACGCCGAAGACGGGCGCCATTCGACTTTCCGCGGGCCTAAATGGCTTTTGCATGTTTACAATGCGGAACCTACGCTGTGTTACGAGGCATCCCGTGACCGATGAGCTAACCCGACTTCATATTGCACGCACAATTGGAACATCTGACCATCGCCCAGCGTAACGCCCACAACGCAAAGCTTGCGAGCTATGCGGACCGGCCGCTTGCGTTCCTCTTCCGCTTCATCCGCCGCCATCCGTTCGCGCATACCGTGGTGCTGTGCAGCGTGTTCGCTGCGGTGGGATGTGCGCTTGCGTCGCAGTACGCGATCAAGCACCTGATTGACGTGCTCGGCACCGGAAGACATCATCCGGGTCCATTGTGGGGCGCGTTTGCGATCCTGGTCGGCCTGATCGCCGCGGACAACCTGTTGTGGCGCGTCGGCGGCTGGTTCGCCGCCCACACCTTCGTCGAAGTTACCGGCGACCTGCGCCGCGACCTGTTTCAATATCTGAGCGGCCATTCGCCGACCTACTACGCGGAAAAACAGCCCGGCACCCTCGCGAGCCGCATTACCGCGACATCGAATGCCGTCTACACCGCCGAAAACACCACCGCGTGGAACGTGCTGCCGCCGTGCATCGCCGTATTCGGCGCGATCGTGATGATCATCTCGGTCAATCCGCTGATGGCGGCCGCGCTGCTGACCTGCTCGGCGATTCTCGCAATCGTGCTGTACAAGCTGGCCGGGCGCGGCTCGGCGCGGCATCAGAATTTCGCATCGAAAGCCGCGGCGGTCGACGGCGAACTGGTCGACGTGATCGGTAACATGGCACTGGTGCGCGCGTTCGGCATGACGTTTCGCGAACAGAAGCGCTTCGGCTCGACCGTCAAGGCCGAGATGGACGCTCGCCAGAAAAGCCTGCTGTACCTCGAACGGCTGCGTCTGCTGCACGCGGTGATCACCGCGCTGCTGTCGGCCGGCCTGCTCGGCTGGGCGCTGTGGCTGTGGGACCAGGGCCGCGCCACCTCCGGCGACATCGTGCTGGTCAGCTCGCTCGGCTTTACGATCCTGCACGGCACGCGCGATCTGGCGGTCGCGCTGGTCGACGTCACGCAGCACGTCGCGCGGCTCGCCGAAGCGGTCAAGACGCTGCTCGAGCCGCACGGCATGCCGGACCGCAACGACGCGGCCGAACTGGTGCCGCAAGGCGGACGGGTGGCGTTCGAGGGCGTGACGTTCGCGTATCCGCGCCGCCGGCCGATTCTCGATCACTTCGACCTGAACATCGAGCCGGGCCAGCGCGTCGGCCTGATCGGCAAATCGGGGGCGGGTAAATCGACGGTGCTGGCGCTGCTGCAGCGCTTTTATGAGACGCAGGGCGGACAGATCAAGATCGACGGCCAGGATATCGCAGGGGTGTCGCAGGACAGCCTGCGCCACGCGATCGCACTGGTGCCGCAAGATATTTCGCTGCTGCATCGGTCGGTGTATGAAAACATCGCATACGGCCGCCCGGAAGCATCGCGCGAGGAAGTGGTCGCCGCGGCACGCGAGGCGCGCTGCACAGACTTTATCGAGGCAATGCCGGAAGGCTTCGATACGATCGTCGGCGACCGCGGCGTCAAGCTGTCGGGCGGCCAGCGGCAGCGGATTGCGATCGCGCGGGCGATCCTGAAGAATTCGCCGATCCTGCTGCTCGACGAAGCGACCTCCGCGCTCGACAGCGCTTCGGAAGAAGCGATACAGAAGGCGCTCGACCGGCTGATGGTGGGCCGCACCGTGATCGCGATCGCGCACCGTCTGTCGACGCTGCACACGTTCGACCGCATCATCGTGATGAGCGCCGGCAAGGTCATCGACGACGGCACCCCGGAAGAGCTGCGCAATCGTCCGGGCCTTTATCGCGACCTGCTCGCCAAGCAGTACGGCAAGCACTCGACGCTGCACGTAGGCGGCAAGAAGCTCGACGAACAGCACGTGGCCTGACGCGACGACACCCGCTCGACGCGACCGCAGGCCACGCGCCGCAGGTACCGCTGCCGCGCCGGCGGCGCCCTGCTCCACCGGCACTACCAGCCCGCCGTGCCCACCTGCGCATCGCGCGCAGCATCGCCATCAGTCGTCACCGGCTGCGCACGCTGCAAATCGCGCATGAAATTGTCGCGCCACACCGACACGTTGTTCTCGCGCAATTGCGCCAGCATGGCGCGATGCCGCGCCTGCCGCTCGGCGAGCGGCATCGTCAGTGCCGTGGCGAGCGCCTCCGCCATCCCGTCGACGTCGACCGGATTCACGATCAGCGCGCCCGACAGCTCCTGCGCCGCGCCAGCGAAGCGCGACAGCACCAGCACGCCGGGGTCCGCCGGATCCTGCGCGGACACATATTCCTTCGCGACCAGATTCATGCCGTCGCGCAGCGGCGTCACATAGCCGACGTGCGCGGTACGGAACAGTGCAGCCAGCACCGGCCGCTCGTATTGCCGGTGGATGTACAGGATCGGCGTCCAGTCGAGTTCCGCGAAGCGGCCGTTGATCCGACCCGATTCCCCTTCGAGCTGCAGACGGATTTCCTGATACGCGTGCAGATCGGCGCGCGTGGGCGGCGCGATCTGCAGGAACGACACGTTGTTGCGCTGCGCCGGCTCGTGTTCGAGCAGCCGCTCAAACGCGCGGAAGCGCTCGACGAGGCCCTTCGAATAATCGAGCCGGTCCACGCTCATGATCAGCTTGCGCTCGTGTAGCGTCGCCTTCATCGTGCGCACCGGTTTGCCGCGCTCGCCGTCCTTCGCAAGGTCGGCGATTTCGTCCGGATAGACGCCGATCGGATATGCACTCGCGCGCAGCGTGCGACCGAACGCATGGATCAGCGTCGGCTCGGCCGCCGCCGCAGGCCGCGCGTCGACGCTGCCGCCCGCCTCGTGCACGATGTAATCGCAGAACGCGCGCAGATCGGGCGCGGTCTGAAAACCCAGCAGATCGAACGAACACAGCGCTTCGACCAGTTCGCGGTGCGGCGGCACCGCCAGCAGCACCTGCGATGCCGGAAACGGGATGTGCAGGAAAAACCCGATGCGATTCTTCACGCCAGCCGCGCGCAGCGCCTGCGCAAACGGAATCAGGTGATAGTCGTGCACCCAGATCACGTCGTCCGGGCGCAGCAACGGTACGAGCTGCTGCGCCAGCCACGTGTTCACACGGCAGTAGCCGTCGAATTCGTGCCGGTCGTATTGCAGCAGATCGGCACGGTAGTGAAACGCCGGCCATAGCGTCGCGTTCGAGAAGCCGCGATAGTACTGATCGTAATCGCGCCGCAACAGCCCGATGGTCGCGAAGGTCACCGGGCCGCGCTCCTCGAGGCTGATCTGCGGCTGGCCAGACGCGAGCACGTCGCCGCTCCAGCCGAACCACATGCCGCCGGTTTCCTTCAGTGCGTCGTAGACGCCGACGGCGAGGCCGCCCGCAGCCGGGCCGCCTTCCGAAATCGGCGCGACACGGTTCGAAACGATAATCAGGCGGCTCATGGCGCGCAGGTCCTGTGGTGATGCTGCCGGCACGCGCGCAGCGAATGGAACGGGCACCTGCAGCGGCGCGGCAAGGTCATCGCGGGCGGCGCCGCAAGCGGGACACGCTGCTTCATGCGCCGCGCGCCGCAGCGACCACTGCCGCCATCCATTCGATCAGCGCGGCCACCGAATCGACCCGGGTACGCGCGATCGTATCGCCGCCGCCCACCTTGATCGACAACCCGCCGACGTCGTTGACCACCGCAAAGCCCTTCTCGTCAGTCAGATCGTCGCCCGCGAACACCGGCTTGCGGCCCGCGAACGGCAGTTCGTCGAGGAAAGCGCGCAGCGCGCGGCCCTTGTCGACGTCTTTCGGCTTGATCTCGTAGACCATCTTGCCGGGCTGCAGCACGTACGCGTCCGGATACTCGGCGACCAGCCGCTCGGTGGCCGTGCGCGCGGCCGCCTCGCGGTCCGGCGCGTTGCGGTAGTGCAGCGCGAGCGACGCCCCCTTGATTTCGAGCAGCATGCCGGGGTGCGTGTTGACGACTTCGGCCAGCACCTGCTCCATGCGCAACAGGCGCTCGTCATTGAAGCCGATGCGTTGCGTATCGCCGTTCGCGTCGCGCCGCTCGGCGCCATGGAGCCCCGCGACCGGCAGATCCGGCATGCCGAGAAACGTGTCGATGCTGCCGATGCCGCGCCCCGACACGATCGCCACGGCGCCGTGGGTCAGCGTGCGCAATTGCGCAAGCAACGCAAGCATGTCGGGTTCGACCCGCACGCCGTCGGGCGTCGGCGCCAGTTCGACGAGAGTGCCGTCGAAGTCGAAGAAGAAAGCGTACTCGGATGGAGAGAGAACAGCTGCAGGTGCTTGCATCGGTTTATCTTGCCTTTCAGCCGCTTTCAGCCGGAAAAGAAGGCGCATCTTACCGCGCCTCGGTTGTTTTATCGAGAGAGTGGGACTCGCTGCGACGCCGCCGATTTTGTCTCGCGCGTCACGACTGCATTTCGTGCACATGCAGAACAATCCCGCTTCGGTGAGCTTTCAGTCGCTGCGGCATATTGCCTCGACGCGTTAGATGCACCGGCACCCTGTCACACAAAAGACGGAATTGCGTTAGAGTCTGTGCCACCGCCGCGCGCTGCATTGTTGCGGATTTTGCGGCGAATAGCCTGACTGCGCTACATCAACGGAGCGCCTGTCGCAAATCAATCGAGTCGCCTGTCACGCCTTTGTTCCCTGTCAACTTCTTCACGCGCCTGTGGCGCTTCCTCGCAGCGCACTTCGCCGTGCGCCACGCGCTGCGTCGTTTCGCGATACTGGCCGGCGCGCTCGGCATAGTCTGTGCAGCCGCAGGACTGCTGACGGGCTGCACGCACAAGGAAGCGCCGTGGCAGCTGACCGACGTCTCGGGCCACCTGCCCGATCTCGACTTCACGCTCACCGGCGACGACGGCAAGCTGGTCACCGGCGGCACCTTCAAGGGACGTACGTCGCTGGTCTACTTCGGTTACACGCACTGCCCGGACGTCTGCCCTGAAACGATGGCGCGTCTGATGCAGGTGCTCGCCAAGCTCGGACCGGATGCGCAACACGTGCGCATCCTGTTCATCACCGTCGACCCGGCACGCGACACACCGCAGGCGCTGCGCGACTACGTCGGCGCGTTCGATGCGCAACATGCGTTAGGACTGACCGGCACCGACCGGCAGATCGAGGAATTGGCGCGGCGTTATCGCGTCGCGTATCAGATGGAAAAGCGCGATCCGACCGGCAACTACGAAGTGACCCATAGTTCGGCCGTATACATCTTCGACGCGCAAGGCCACGCGCGCCTGCTTGCCACCGACCGCGACACGCCCGACGCAATCGCCGCGGATCTGCGCCGTATTATTGATGTCCGTTCCTGACGTTATATCTCGAGTACAGCCATGAAAAACAACATCAGACCGCTCGCGCTTCTATCGACATTCGCGTCTGCCTGCGCATGCGCCGGCGTGCTGACGTTCGCTGCCGTCGTGCCGGCTCACGCGGCGGGCGCCGCGCAGTCGATCGCCGTGAAAAATCCGTGGGTGCGCTGGCTGCCGGGCAATCTGCCGGCAGCGGGCTATGCGACGCTGGTCAACAACGGCGACAAGCCGATCGACCTCGTCGATATTTCAAGCGTCGACTACGGCAGCGCGATGCTGCATCAGACCGTTTCGAACGGCTCGACACAAAAGATGGTGATGGCCGACAAGCTAACCGTGCCCGCGCATGGCGAAGCGCAGATCGCGCCGGGCGGCTATCACATGATGCTCGAAGACGCGAAGCATAAGGTCGCGCCCGGCGACACCGTGCATCTGAAGCTGCACTTCTCGGATGGCGAGACGATCGATACCGCGTTCCCGGTGAAATCGCCTGCGCAGGCGAACTGAAGCGGCGCGCGCGCAGCAGTCACGCCGAACGCATCCACACGTGCGGGATGCCGTCTTCTTCGTGAACCTCCGAGATCGGCTCGAAACCGAACGCGCCGTAAAACGCCTGCAAGTGCGCTTGCGCATGCAGGCGAATCGACGTGCCGGGCCACTGCGCGTAGATATGGTCGAGCGTGCGCTCGAGCATCGCCTTGCCGAGACCCGTGCCGCGAAACGGCGCAGTGGTCAGCACGCGGCCGATGCGGATGTCCGGCTCTTGTGCCGCGCCGCTCATATCAGGCAGCAACACGCGCAGATAGCCGGCCAGCTGCGCGCCCTGCTCTGCCGGACCGTACGCGAGCAGATGCCAGGCACCCGGATCGAGTCCGTCAATATCGGTGTAAAAGCAGGTCTGCTCCATCACGAACACCGCGCTGCGCGCAGCCAGCATGTCGTAGACCTCGCGGTTGGTCAGGTCGTCGAAGGCTTTCCAGCGCCAGTCGAAGAGCGTCGTTGCAGACAACGGAGCGGGTTGAGGATCGGTCATGATGATGGGATACGTCGTGAGTAAAAATGCAAAGTCTCAGCACCAACGGTGCTATCATCGTCGGCAGAGGTAGCGCATCGCGCGCAGCCCGCACCCGCAAGGAAGAACGAGCTTGGACAAGACCTTGGACGTGATCAAGACTGAAGCGGAAATCGCAAAGCTAATCGCCGAGACCGCAAAGATCAACCTGGAACTGCGGTGGATGCCGTTTATCCGGGCCAGTGCGCTAATGGGCGCTGCGCTTGCT
>DATLOW010000384.1:0-3423 GCA_035536055.1 Paraburkholderia sp.
CGCGTACAACAGCAGCCCGGTGATCACCAGCACGCGGAAATCGAAGCGGGCCAGCATGCGCGGCAGCACCGGCATGATCAGGAACGACGGCAGCCCCGAAAGCAGCATGATTGCGCCGGCCTGCTCCGCGTTGTAGCCCGCCACCACACCGAGAAACTGCGGCACCAGATACGACACGCCATACAGCGCCGCGCCGACCGCGGACACAATGACGATCACGCTCGCGTAGTTCGGGTTGCGCATCAGGCTCAGCCGCAGGATCGGTTTTTTCGCCACCATTTGCGACGCGGCGATCAGCAGCATGCCGAACAGCGACACGCAGGTCAGCGAGACGATCAGCGACGATTCGAACCAGCGCTCGCGCTGACCTTCTTCGAGCACCACGGTCAGCGAACTGAGTCCGATCGCAAGGCCGACAATGCCGAGCCAGTCGGCTTTCAAAAACGCTTCCCAATGCGGCCGGTCCGATGGCAGGCCGAGAATCAGCAAGGTCATCAGCGCGATGCAGATCGGCAGATTCATGAAGAAGCACCAGCTCCAGCTGATGTTCTCCGCGAGCCAGCCGCCGACCACCGGGCCCAGCAACGGACCGAGCAGCACGATCAGGCCGAACATGGTCATGCCGATCGGCAATTGCGACAGCGGCAGGCGCGTGCGGATGATGGTCTGCGCGGTCGGGATCAGCGCGCCGCCGGTAAAGCCCTGGCCGATGCGGCCGGCGATCATCATCGGCAGCGTGTGCGACCAGCCGCACATCATCGAAAAGGCGATGAATAGCGCCGAGTTCGTCAGCAGGAAATTGCGCAGGCCGAACACGCGCGTGAGCCACGCGGCGAGCGGGATCATCACTATTTCCGACATCAGGTAGCCAGTCGAGATCCACGTGCCCTCGGTGCCGGTGGCGCCGATTTCGCCCTGGATCTGCGGCAGCGCGGAGTTCGTGATCGAGATGTCGAGCGTGGCCATCAGCGCGCCGAGCGCGCCTGCGGCGACCGCGATCCAGTCGCCGACGCTGGCGCGCTGTTCCGCATGCGGCGCGGCCGGTGCCGCAGCTTGGGTATCAGCCACGATGGTTCTCGGCGTCGATGCGTACGTCGCGGTCGCGCGCCGAACGCGTGTCGACGTCGACGGTGACGGACAGCCCCGGCATCAGCACGCTGCGCGTTTCCGGGCCGGTCTCGAGGCGAATCCGCACCGGCACGCGCTGCACGATCTTCGTGAAGTTGCCGGTGGCGTTTTCCGGCGGCAGCAAAGCAAACTCGGAACCAGTTCCAGGCGAGAAACTATCGACCACGCCGTGCAGCGTATGACCGGGTAACGCGTCGATATGCATGTCGACCGGCTGGCCGATGCGCATGCTGCCCACCTGCGTTTCCTTGAAATTGGCCACCAGGTAGGTGTTTTGCACTGGCACGACTGTCAGCATGCGGGTGCCCGGCTGCACGTATTGACCGACGCGCACCGTGCGGTCGCCGACCTTGCCGCCGAGCGCGCTGCGCACCAAGGTGTTGTCGAGGTCGAGTTGCGACTGCTGCGCGCTGGCTTGCGCGGCTTCGAGCTGCGCACGGGCCTGCGCGAGCTGCGCGGTGGCCGACGCGATCTGCGAGCGGGCCGCGTCGACGGCCGCCGCGTTGGCCGCCAGCGTTGCGTTTGCCTGATCGCGACTGCTGGTGAGTTCCGCGAGCCGTTCGCTGGTTTCCGCGCCGGTGGCGATCAGCGGCGCGTAACGGCGCACTTCGTCGCTCGCGTGCCGTGCGCTGACCCGCGACACCTGTTGTTGCGCCTGCGCCTGCGCAATGTTGGACTGCTGCTGTTTGATGTCGGCCTGCGCGCGTTCGATGTCGGCCTTGCGCGCGTCGACGGTGGCCAGCGCCTGATCGAGCGCCACCCGGTACTGGCGCGCGTCGAGCTGCACGAGCGGATCGCCGGGTTTGACGATCTGGTTGTCCGCCACGAAAACCTGCGTGACGTAACCGGAAATTTTCGGTGCGACCGTGACGCTATCGGCTTGCAGGTAAGCGTCGTCGGTACTTTCGATAAAGCGGCCCACGGTCCACCAGCGTGCGAGCCAGACCGCGCCGGCGATCAACGCGACGATGCTCAATGCGATCAGCACGGTGCGCCGGGACAGCCGCCGCGTGCCCGATTGCGGCGGATCGGCGGGCATGGGGCGGGAAGGAGAGCCTGCGGTTGAAGACATGGTTTTTGGTCCAATTATTTCCACTTGGGACAATTATTCCAGTCGTTAAAATTGTGTCAAGTGTTATATTTCTGCGGTGCCATGGAGAGGAATGCATGAACCCCGCAAAAAGACTGCGCCGATCGCCGGAGGGCGGCTATGCGCGCGGCGACGAGACGCGCCATCGGATCATCGAGGCAGCGGTCGAACTGTTTGGCGAACACGGCTTCGAGGTCGCGTCGACGCGCGATATCGCTGCGCGCGCGGGCGTCAATGCGCCGGCGCTGCAGTATTACTTCGAGAACAAGGAAGGCCTGTATCGCGCGTGCGTCGAGGCACTGGCCGACGAGGCGTGGAAGACGTTCGGGCCGGCCATCGACCATGCGAAACAGGTGCTGGACGAGGAGGCGGATACGGCAACCTTGATCGATGCTTTCATCCGCATCCAGGAGTCGATTGCCGATACGGCGTTTGCAAAGGCGAGCAAACCGGGGCGACGGCTGTTTTTTGCGCGGGAGCAGGCGGGGCGCGAACCGGAAAGCGCGTCAGAGGTGCTGGCGTGCCGGATCCGCCAGCCGTTGAACGACATCAGCGCGGCGCTGGTGGCGCGCATTTCCGGACGTGCGGCGGACGATCAGGTCACGCTGATCCGTACTTTCAGTCTGCACGGGCAGCTGATTATTTTTCACGTCGCGCATCGCTCGACGCTTTCGATGCTGGGGTGGAAGAGTATCGATGCGGAAAAGGCGGAGCAACTGAAGGCGACGGTGCGTGCGCAGACGCGGATGTTGCTCGAGCAGTGGAGCAGGGAGCGTGATGAAGGGCAGAAGCCGGCGGGGCGAGCGGGGGGTAAAGCGAAGGGGCGTTGAGCGACGTTCAGGCCGTTGTGAGCGCAACGTTTATCGAGCGGTGTGCCGAATGCGCTAACCGGCGCAAAGAATACGCCCGGCCAAGCCGGGCGTTGAATATCAACAAATCGTCGACCCCTACTTCCTCCACCGCAACGGCCGCCGCAGTGGATGCCTTTCAAAGAACCCCACACCATTCCCACCATGCCCCGCGCGCGCAAACGCCGGCATACCGTCCAGATCCACCGCACCGTCGCGCTCGCGTTCCTCTTCGGCTTCGACCGTCTTGCTGGTATCGATAAAGAACGCAGCCAGCAGCCCAATCACCAGCAACCCCGCCGAAATGGTGAACGGCAAATCATAGCTGCCGGTCTTCTGGATCAGATACCCAAACGC
>DATLOW010000385.1:0-2204 GCA_035536055.1 Paraburkholderia sp.
ACGGTGCCGTTCAGTTCGGTATCGACGGTGAACAATACCAACCGCGGACTCGGCAATGCGGCGGTCAAGGTCAGCATCGCGTACGGCGAGGATCTCGATCTGGCGATCAGTACGTTGAAGGAGATCGGCGCCGCGCTGCGCGAAGACGACAAGTTCAAGGACGGCATCCTGTCCGACTTCGCGTTCTGGGGCGTCGACAGCGTCGACGGCTCCGCGCTGACGCTGACCGGCCAGGTGCAATGCCGCGACAGCGCGCGCTGGGGCGTGCAACGCGAATTCAACCGGCGCATCTTCGAACAGTTCAGCGCGCGCGGCATCCAGATTGCGAATCCGCAGCGTACCGTGATGGTGACGGCGGACGGCTCGCCACAAGGAGACCGGTTGAATGGGCGCGGCGCGCCGCAGGATGACGCGGATCAGGCGGATGACCACTCAAGCGCGGCCGGTAAAGACAAGCAGGCCAGTCAGAAACCCGCGTCGCATTGACGCTCGACGTGCGCGCGCGTCGCGGCTTCACGCCCGCGGTTCGCGCGTGTGCCGTGCGTGTGCGTGGTGTGCCGCGTGCATTCCGCTCGGCTGCGCTGGCGCTGGCGCTTGCCGCTAGCCGTCGCGCGGCAGCGTCAGCACTGCATCGAGGCCGCCTTGTGCGCGATTGCGCAGCAGCAGCGTGCCGCCATGCGCGGCCGCCACGCTGCGCGCGATCGTCAGGCCGAGCCCGGTACCGCCGGTCGCTTCGTTGCGCGATGAAGCGATCCGGAAATACGGTTCGAACACCCGCTCGAGCAGCCGCGCATCGGCAATGCCGGGGCCGCGGTCGCTGACTACGATCTGCACGCTGCGCCCGGCGTCGGTGACGCGCACCGTCGCGCTTTCGCCATAGCGGATCGCATTGTCGAGCAGGTTCTGCAGACAGCGCTTCAGGTTGCGAGGATAGCCGGGCAGCGGCCGCCCCGCGCGGCCTTCGACACTGACCTCGTGCCCCGCTTCGCGCGCATCTTCGGCAAGGCCCTCCAGCATCGAATCGACGTCGATGTCGTGACGCGCTTCGGTCACTTCGACGCCCTGCACCGCATCGAGCGTCGCGCGCACCATCGTCTCCATATCGTCGATGTCGGCACGTAGCCGCTCGCGCCACTGCGCATCGGGCAGCATCTCCACGCGCAGCCGCAAACGCGTCAGCGGCGAGCGCAGATCGTGCGATACCGCTGTCAAAAATCGCGTGCGCTGCGCAAGGCTTTCGGTCAGTTGCTGCTGCATCGAATTGAACGACTGCGCGGCGCTTCTCACTTCGAACGGCCCGCTCACCGGCAACGGCGCACGATAGATGTTGCGACCGAGCGCATCGGCGGCCTTCGCCAGTTGCCGCAGCGGCTGCACCGCGAAGCGCACCGCGACCAATGCGAGCAGGCACACCGCCGTGAAGCGGATCAGATAGATCCGCACCAGATAGTCGAGCACCAGCGAGCGCGGCTCGGTTTGCAGGCCGGCCTGTCCTTCGTTCGCGTGGACCTCGAGCCACGTGTCAGCGGTTGCGGCCGGGTCTGCACCAGCCGGCAGCTTCACCTGCAGATGAAAATCGCCGCTCGGCATATTGGTGTCGAACAGCGTCAGGATGCCGGTCCGACTGCTGTCGCGATCGCGCAATTGCACGTCGAACAGACGCACGTCGACCGCGCAGCCGAGCCGATGCCGCAGCACGCTGCCGATCAGATCGCCGACCGTACGCTCGACCACCGACAGTCCGCGTGCCGCCAACGGCGCCGTCTGCCGCGGCGACGGCGCATCGATCAGCTGCAGGCGGTAATGCTCGTCGCTGAGCTGCTGCACGAGTGCGCGCCGCGCGGCATCGTCGGGCGCGCGTTCGAGCAGCCGGATCGAATCGGCGAGACGGTTCGCGAACAGCCGCGCCGGCATCTCGAGCGCACGGTTTTCGTGGGTATCGAACCAGATCGTGCTGGTCAGCAGCTGGCCCGCGAACATGCCGACCGCCAGAATCATCACGAGGCGCCCGAACAGCGTGTCGGGCCACAGACGCAGTTTCATCGCGGCTATTGCGCTTCGTGCACGACGTCGGCCACCAGCATGTAGCCCTCGTTGCGCACCGTGCGGATCAACCCGGCGCGGCGCGCCTCGTCTTTCAGATGATGACGCAGACGGCTCACGCAAACGTCGATCGAACGGTCGAGCGGCGTGTGCTCCTTGCC
>DATLOW010000386.1:0-2545 GCA_035536055.1 Paraburkholderia sp.
CCGCACCGGCCGCCACCGGCTGCAGCGACTCGCTGTTGGCCGCCAGCAACGCGGTGATCTGCTTCGGGTCGACACGCGTCATCAGATGCTGGTACGCATTGATCGGCCGGTCCGACGACAGCGGCTGCTGCGCATCTGCCCACACCAGCGGCGCGACACCGAGGAACGCCTCGACCGCTTGCGCGAGCTTCGGCAGCACCGGCTTCAGCGCAATCGACAGCAGCCGGAACGCCTCGACGCTGACGCTGCAGGTTTCATGCAGCGCTACCGAGTTGGCCGGGTCTTTCGCCTGATCCCACGGCTTCGCGGTATCGACGTACGCATTGACCGCATCGGCCAGCTCCATCGTCTGGCGCAATGCACGGCCGTAGTCGCGCGCCTCGTAGTGCGCAGCGATCTGCGGCAGCGCGCTGCGCAACGTGCCGAGCAACGGATGATGCATCGCGCTGTCCTGCACGCGGCCGCCGAAGCGTTTGATCAGGAAGCCTGCCGCGCGGCTCGCGATGTTCACGTACTTGCCGACCAGATCGCTGTTCACGCGCGCCTGGAAATCGTCGAGGCTCAGGTCGATGTCTTCCATCGTGCCGTTCAACTTCGCGGCGAAGTAGTAGCGCAGCCACTCCGGATTCATGCCCGCTTCGATATAGCTGTTCGCGGTAATGAAGGTGCCGCGCGACTTCGACATCTTCGCGCCGTCCACCGTCAGGAAGCCGTGCGCGAACACATTGGTCGGCGTGCGATGGCCCGAGAACTCGAGCATCGCCGGCCAGAACAGCGTGTGGAAATACAGGATGTCCTTGCCGATGAAGTGATACTGCTCGGCGCTCGAGCCCTTGCGGACCCACGCGTCGAAGTCGATGCCGCGCTGGTCGCACAGGTTCTTGAAGCTCGCGTAGTAGCCGACCGGCGCATCCAGCCACACGTAGAAATACTTGCCCGGCGCGCCCGGAATCTCGAAGCCGAAGTACGGCGCGTCGCGCGAGATATCCCAGTCGGCCAGCTTCGCGTCGCCGCTCGCGCCGAGCCATTCGCGCATCTTGTTGGTTGCCTCGGGCTGCGCCAGACCGCCGACCCAGCCGCGCAGGAAGTCCTCGCAGCGCGGGTCGGACAGCCGGAAGAAATAGTGCGTCGAGGTCTTGCGCACCGGCGTCGCGCCGGACACCACCGAATACGGATTGATCAGATCGGTCGGCGCATAGGTCGAGCCGCACACTTCGCAGCTGTCGCCGTACTGGTCTTTCGAATGGCACTTCGGGCACTCGCCCTTGATGAAGCGGTCCGGCAGGAACATTTCCTTGACCGGGTCGTAGGCCTGCTCGATGTCGCGCGCGTCGATCAGCCCCGCTTCGCGCAGCGCCACGTAGATCGACTCGGACAGCACGCGATTCTCTTCCGAATCGGTCGTGTAGTAGTGGTCGAACGAGATGCCGAAATGGTCGAAGTCGCGCTTGTGCTCTTTCCACACGCGCTCGATCAGCTGCTTCGGCGTGATCCCTTCCTGTTCCGCCTTCAGCATGATCGGCGTGCCGTGCGTGTCGTCGGCGCCGACGTAGTAGACCTCGTGCCCATGCATGCGGTGCGCGCGGACCCAGATGTCCGTCTGGATGTATTCGACCAGATGGCCGATATGGATCTGGCCGTTTGCATACGGCAGCGCGGACGTGACGAGAATCTGGCGGCGGCCCGGCGCGGCGCCGGCGGCGGTGAGGTCGGAAGCGGGTGCTGACATAAGGGATTTCTTGTGGCCTGCGGAAGCGGGCGCCGTTGCGTGTGCCTGGCCGGCGCCGCAATGCAGACCCCGCGAGCTGAAGAGCGGTGGGTGTGCCGCCCGCAGCCGAGTCTATGAACAAGGTTCCGTCGCGAAGGCTCGCGGGCGGAACCGGCTTGAGTTTGCCGATTTTAACAGCGTGTCCTGCCGTGCAGGGCCAGCCGCCTGTCCGGATCGGACAGCCTGCGGCTGCAACGTGCGCCACCCCGCGTTATTCCGCCGCGCGCGCCGCTGTGACTGCGCATTGGTTGGGCAGCGCACAGAGCGGCCGCGGCGCGCCACCTTACCTTGCTTGCGCAGCAACCGTGAACCGCATGATCGCGCGCGCCAACCGCCGCGTGCGCCGCATCGAACAAATACCAAGGAGTGGACCATGCAGGCCAACGATGCGCTCAGCCATGAGCTGCTCGAATCTGTCGACATGTCGGATGTGGAAAATCTGTGCGCGGCGATGAACCAGACCGGTTTCGGCGTCCTGCACAACGTGGTGCCGGAGTCGGTACTCGGGCCGATGCGCGCCTATATCGGTGCCGAACTCGAAAAGCGCGGCGGTCAGTATTTCGGCCTCGGCGGCCAGGACTGGATCGGCGAGAGCCCGCTGGCGGCGATCTTCCGCGCGCGCGGCTTCAGGATGGCGATGAACGGTCTGTACCAGCGCGGCATGGACGGCGGCGAGCCGCCGAGCCAGCGGATCCTGCCAGTGTTGCGCGTGCTGGCCGGCACACACGGGCTGCGCCACGCGAACCGCTTTCACTACGACTCGTACGTCGTGACGGC
>DATLOW010000387.1:0-27949 GCA_035536055.1 Paraburkholderia sp.
GGCTTTCAGGGCAAGTATCTGCTGGAGGGGCCGGAGAAGCTCGCGTATCTGACGGCGCGGGTCGGCGATGAAATCGCGCATCTGAAGGGCAAGCGCGCGCCGTTCGCGCCGCACTGGACGCTGCCCGATCAGATCAGGCACCGCCTGAAACGCGAGGTGCCGCTGTGGACCATCGGCGCGGTGTTCGCGCTGATCGGGCTGGGTGCGTTTATTGGACTGCACGCGTATCTGCGCGATACGACGCTGCGTACGCTCGCGCCGTATTCGCAGATCATCAAGCTGGGGCCGCAGTCGGCGAATCTGACGATTTCGCTGCCTTGATGTGGCCTGTGGGCTGGCCTATGAGGCTGGCCTGTGAGGCTGGCCTATAAAGTTGGCCTATAAAGCCGGTCTCGAAGCGGGCTTGACGCCCGCTCAGACCACGCGCTTTAAATGCGCTTTAAAACAGGCCCGAGCCAAGCTTTAAGCGCGGCAACCGGCCCCATTCCGCTTACTTCGCAAACAGCGAAGCCATATTCGCGAACGCCTTGATCTCGACCGCGTTGCCCGACGGGTCAAGGAAGAACATCGTGGCCTGTTCGCCTACTTCGCCCTTGAAGCGGATATGCGGCTCGATGATGAACGACGTGCCGGCTGCTTCGAGCTTCGCGGCCAGTTCTTCCCATTGCGGCACCGACAGCACCGCGCCGAAGTGGCGCACCGGCACGTTGTCGCCGTCCACCGCGTTGGTCGAGCGATGGCCGCATTCTTGCGGCGCGAGGTGCGCGACGATCTGGTGACCGTAAAAATTGAAATCGACCCATTCGTCCGAACTGCGGCCTTCGGAGCAGCCGAGCAGGTCGCCGTAAAACGCGCGCGCGGCGGCGAGGTCGTGTACGGGAAATGCGAGGTGGAAAGGCGGCATCGCGGCCTGGGCGGTCGTAGCGGTCATCGTGGGGCTCTCTGTGTCTGGGAAAATCGTACTGGGTTCGGGCAACTGGCAGCTAACAGGCAGGCAACAAGCACGCAAAACCGCTGGCCCGTGCGCCAAGTGTACATATAAACAAAATTGTTTATAAGCGATATGATTTCGCTCTCAGCTCCACGAAAATCGATGAATCGATTGCGATGATCCGCGAACTCACTACCCTCGTCGCCGTCGCGCGGCACGGCACCTTTGCGGCCGCCGGCGCGCAGATCGGCCTGACGCAATCGGCCGTTAGCGCGCAGATGCAGCGGCTCGAAGCGAGCCTCGGGCATCCGCTGTTCGACCGCACCGGGCGCTCGGCTACGCTAAACGATGCGGGGCGCGAAGCGCTGGTGCTGGCCGAGGAGATCCTTGCGCTGCTCGGGCGTTTGCACGACCGCGACGCGCTGTCGCCACAGGCGGCGGGCAGTGTCAGCGTCGGCGCGATCGCTTCGGTGCAGACGTCTTTTCTCGCCGATGCGCTGGCGGCGTTTCGCGGTGCGTGGAGCGGCTGGAAGGTGCGCGTGGTGCCCGGTGTGTCGCTGGGTCTGCTGGGTCAGGTCGATGCCGGCGAGCTCGATTACGCGGTGATCATCAAGCCGCCGTTCGCGCTGCCCGCGGAACTCGACAGCTATACGCTCGCGAAAGAACCTTTCGTGCTGCTCGCGCCGCGCGCGTTTGCGCGCCACACGTGGCGCGATGCGCTGGCGGCTTTGCCGTTTATCCGTTACGACCGGCGCTCGTTCGGCGGCGGCCAGGTGGATCGCTTTCTGCGACGCATGCGTATCGACGTCGACGATGCGATCGAGCTGGATGAGCTGCAGGGTATCGTGCAACTGGTGGCGCGCGGTCTGGGCGCGGCACTGCTACCGTTGACGCCGGGGCTCGGCAAGCTGCCGCGTGCGGTGGTGTCGCTGGCGCTGGGCGGCGATACGTTTTATCGCGAGATCGTGCTGGTCGAGCGGCGCCGCCGTGAAATGCCGGCTGCGCTTGCGCAACTGGCGCAGTGTCTGCGGGAGGCTGCGGCGCGTGCTGTGCAGGAACCCGAGTGAGGTGTGCGGTTTGCTGCGCGCACGCTAGGTTGGCTTTGCCGTCGATTCGACTTCGGCCGTATTCCATCGTCCGCGACGCATCGCCTCGGCGAGCATGCCGAGCGTCAGCGGCATCGGCGCCGGCCGGCAATAGCGCTTCGATACGAGGCCGAGCAGCCCCGACAACAACTGTTGTCCTTCAGGCCGGAAGTAACGGCTGTATGGAAAGTCCCGCGCTTCAATGCTGAAAGTCTGTGCCCATTTGTCGATGAATTCGACGGCATCGAGGCCAGTAACGCCGAGGTCGTCTTCGAGACTGGTGTGAGGCTGCAAGGTGAGCTGGCCGCCGAGTAAGGGCCGTCCAAGTTCGGCCCGCGCGAACGCTTCGAGCCGATTCCATGCTTCGTCGTCGGTAGTTCTACGTGGGGTGTCCATTCGCAACCCAATTGGACGTGCGCAAGCTACCCCATCGGTCTGAGCCGATGTTCAGCAATGGCGCTTTCTGGAAGCAACGAGATTAGCAGACCCGCTTCGTCGACACGCAGGTTCAATTTGTAGAATTTGGTCAATGCGGCCAAAGCGTTTCACCCCTTCCGCAACGGCCCCGTCGTACCCCGCACGATCAGATCCGTCGGCACGATATTCTGCGAATTGACCGGCCGCCCTTCGATGCGCGCCAGCAGATACTCGGCGCTGCGCGCGCCGATTTCATCGGCCGCCAGCCGCATCGTGGTCAGCGGCGGCGTGGTGAAGCTCGACACCTCGATATCGTTGATCCCCGCAATCGACAGCTCGCCCGGCACGTCGATGCCCGCTTCGCGCGCGGCCGCCAGCGCGCCGATCGCCAGCAGATCGGTGCCGCAGATCACCGCGGTAGGCCGGTCCGGCCCCTGCATCAGCGCCTTCATCGCCATCTGCCCTTCGATGATCTTGTGCGGCATCTGGATCAGATGCTCGTGGCGCAGCTGCAACCCGCGCGATTGCAGCGCCGCGCGCACGCCGACGATGCGGTCCGCCGCGCGGTCGCTGTGCTGCGTCATCTGCGTGATCATGCCGAAGCGCGTATGGCCCAGGTCGAGCAGATACTCGGCAAGGCGCCGGCCCACCGCGACATTGTCGAAGCCCACATACGGATGCGCGTGATCGACGGTCCAGCCGTTCACCAGCGGAATGTCCTTTTCCTCGAGCAGCTCGTAGAGCGCCGGCGCATGGCTGCGTCCCACCAGCAGCAGCCCCGCGATGCCGTCCGCGATCAGCGCGCGCACCTGCTTCAGTTCGTCCTGCTGGTCATAGTACGAACAGCCGAGCAGCAGCGTGTAGCCGGCCTCGCCGATGCGCTTTTGCAGCGCGAACACGCCGAGCGCGAAGTTCTGGTTTTCCAGCGACGGAATCACCGCGCCGATCGTTTTCGAGCGCTGCGACGCCAGCGCGCGCGCCGCCGCATGCGGCGTATAGCCGAGCTGTTCGGCAATGTCGCGCACGCGCTGCTGCAGGTCGGCGGCGACCGGCGCGTTGCCGTTCAGCACCCGCGACACGGTCGCCGTCGACACGCCCGCGGCACGGGCGACGTCCATCACGGAGATCGCATTCGATTTGCGGCGCGGCGCTCTCTTTTTTTGTTCGACTGTCAAGGTGGCACCCAGCCCGGTCTGGCGAGACGCGCGGACGGCGCCTCGGATCTGTCACATTTTATAGCGCAGGGGCTGTCGCGTCGAAATTCGCCGGCCGGTGCGCGCGCCGCGCGGTGACGCTGCTCAGTCGATCCGCCGCAGGTCCCCATCGAACTCGACGATGCAGCCGAATCCGCCATGAAACAGCGCTTCGCGCTCGTCCTCGCGCTGGCCGCTGGCTGCGATGCGCGCGGCGCTCAGCTCGGCATCGTCCTGCGGTTGATAGCCGAGAAAACGCGCGTTCGCGTTGCTCCAGCGATTGCGCGCATTGTTCGACACGCCGTAGACGATCACGAAATGGTAGTCCGGGTAATCGATGCAGCGCTGCGTCAACTGCACCATGTCGCGATGGCTGATCCACGTGTTCAGATGGCGCGGCGCGCTGACCGTGTCGTCGGGACGGAACGAGCCGATCCGCATGCACGCCACCGACATGCCGTGCTTGTCCGCATACAGCCGGCCGAGCGCCTCGCCGAATACCTTCGATACGCCATAGCGGCTGTCGGGCCGCGGCGACACGGTATCGTCGATCATCCGGTCGCGCCGGTGAAAGCCCACCGCATGATTCGAGCTGGCGAACACCACGCGCTTCACGCCCGCCCGCCGCGCCGCTTCGAACACGTTGTAGCAGCCTTCGATATTCATGTCGCGGATCTTCTGCCAGCTATCCTCGTCGGGGATGCCGGCCAGGTGCACGACCGTATCGATGCCCTGCATCGCCGGCAGCAACGCTTCAAGGCGCGTGATGTCCGCGCTGACCACCTCCTCGCCCGCGCCGGCCGGCGCCTGCGGCGCGATATCGGCGAGCCGCAGCAGTGCATAGCGGCGCGCGAGGCCCGCGCGCAGCGCTCGGCCGATGTGCCCGGCCGCGCCGGTGATCAGAACCCGTGTCATCCATTGTCTCCATGCGAAGCGGCGGGCGCGCGCGGATGAGCCGCAGCGGCCCGCCGGTGATGTGCTTCGAGATACGCGTCGCGCGACGGCAGCAGATGCGAGCGGCACAGTTCGATCAATCGCTCGCGGTCGCCGCGCTTCAATGCATCGATGATCTGATGATGCTCGGCGCGCGCACGCTCCAGATACTGCGGAAATACGATCGACACCGAGCGGATCGCGTGGGTGCGCCGCTCGTATTCGTAGATTGCGTCGACCAGCACATGGTCGCCGCACAGCGCGAAAAACGCGTGGTGAAACGCCATGTTGACGCGGAACACGCGGCGCAGATCGCCGGCTTGTGCCGCGGCGTCGTGCTGCGCCTGCAACGCGTCGAGCGCGTCGAGCTGCGCGCGCTCGACCGGAAACGGAATGCGGCTCGCCGCATGCGTTTCGAGCAGCTCGCGCAGGTCGTACAGCTCGGTGACTTCACGCGCGCTAAACGACTTGACCACCGCGCCGACGTTGCGGCGGCGCTCGGCAAGTCCGCGCTGTTCGAGTTCGACCAGCACCTGGCGCGCGACGTGGCGCTTCAGGCTGAACCGCGCGCACAGATCGTCCTCGATCAGCCGCTCGCGCGGATGCAGCACGCCGAGCACGATTTCGTCTTCGAGCTGGTCGGCGACGCGCTGCGAGGTTTCGCTGGTGTTGCGGTCGCGGCGTGAGCTCGTGTCGGATTCGAGACCCGCTTCGAGACTGGTTTCGATATCGGCCTCGAGTCCGGCCGCGGCTGTGCCGCCGGTGCCCGCCCGGCCTTGGGCGCGCGGCTCGCGCGCAGCGCTGCCCGCGTCGGGCGCGGCGCGCCGGTCAGCCGTCGCAGCGGCCTGTTTTCGCCCCGCGCGGGCGGCGGTACGCTTGATCGTCGCAGCGTCGGTCATACGCAAAGACTCCGGCAAAAGTTCGATGCGCGACAGCATAGCCTGGCGCGCCGGCCTTGCGGCGCGCCACACCCGGCGCTCAGCGTTTGCCGCCACCCGGCACCGTCGCGACCACCTTAGGCGCCTTCAGAAAATCGAAATCGCAGCCCTCGTCGGCCTGGGTGATGGTCTCGAGAAACAGCTTGCGATAGCCGCGCGCCGCTTGCGGATCCGCGTCGCGCCTGGGCAGCGCCGCCAGCCGTCGCGCGATTTCCGCATCGGACACCAGTAGCTCGATCGAGCGCTGCTGTACCGACAGCCTGATGCGATCGCCGTTCTGCACGATCGCGAGCGGCCCGCCGATGGCGGCCTCGGGCGTCACGTGCAGCACGATTGTGCCGGCCGCGGTGCCGCTCATGCGGCCGTCCGAGATGCGCACCATATCCTTGACGCCGGCGCGGCCGAGCTTGCGCGGAATCGGAATATAGCCGGCCTCCGGCATGCCCGGCGCGCCGACCGGCCCGATGCGCTTCAACACCAGAATGTCGTCGGCGCTCACGTCGAGTGCCGGGTCGTCGATACGGCGCGCGAGGTCTTCGGCGTCTTCGAACACCACCGCGCGCGCCTCATGCTCCATCAGCTGCGCATTGGCCGCCGACTGCTTGATGATCGCGCCGCCCGGCGCCAGATTGCCGTGCAGCACCGCGATCCCGCCTTGCGGGAAGATCGGTTTGCTCTTGCTGCGCACGACGTCCTGCGGGAACGGCGCCGGCGCCGCGTCGATTTCCTCGCCGAGCGTGCGGCCGGTCACCGTCAACGCATCGAGGTGCAGCAGGTCCTTCATCTCGCGCATCACGGTGACGAGGCCGCCGGCGCGGTGCAGGTCTTCCATGTAGTGCTGGCCGGACGGCTTCAGGTCCACCAGCACCGGCGTTTCGCGCGCCATCCGGTCGAGCGCGTCCAGATCGATCTGGATGCCGAGGCGCCCGGCGATCGCCGTCAGGTGAATGATGCCGTTGGTCGAGCCGCCGATCGCGAGCAGCACGCGCAGCGCGTTTTCGATCGCCTTCGGCGTCAGGATCCGGTCCGGCGTCAGGCCCGCCTTGATCATCGCAACCGCCTGCGTGCCGGTGCGCTCCGCGACGCGGATGCGGTCCGCGCTGACCGCCGGCGGCGTCGCGCCGCCCGGCAGCATGATGCCCATCGCCTCGGCGATACAGGCCATCGTGCTGGCGGTGCCCATCACCGAGCAGGTGCCGACGGTGGCCACCAGCTGGCTGTTCACCTCGTCGATTTCGTGCTGGTCGATCTGGTCGCCGCGGAAGTTCGCCCAGAAGCGCCGGCAGTCGGTGCACGCGCCGACCCGCTCGCCGCGGTGCGAGCCGGTCAGCATCGCGCCGGTCACCAGCTGGATCGCCGGCACGTTGGCGGCGGCCGCGCCCATCAGCTGCGCCGGCACCGTCTTGTCGCAGCCGCCGATCAGCACCACTGCATCCATCGGCTGCGCGCGGATCATCTCCTCGGTATCCATCGACATCAGGTTGCGCAGATACATGCTGGTCGGATGCGAAAAGCTCTCGGCGATCGAGATGGTCGGAAACTCGACCGGCAGACCGCCCGCCAGCTGCACGCCGCGCTTGATCGCCTCGACCAGTTGCGGCGCATTGCCGTGGCAGGGGTTGTAGGCGCTGCCGGTATTGGCGATCGCGACGATCGGGCGCGACAGCGCATCGTCCGTATAGCCCGCGCCCTTGATGAAGGCGCGCCGCAGAAACAGCGAGAAGCCTTCGTCGCCGTAGTTGGTCAGGCCCTTACGCAAGCCGCGCTTCGTGTCGTCAGTCATCGGTCCGTCCTTCGTTTGATTATCAATAATGTTGACGACGATTCTAACGGGGCTTATAGTGAACTTCAAGTAAGCGCTTTCTTGAAGCTTGCTACAGTTCGCCGTCAGCGCGGTCCGCGATTCGTCGTCCAGGTAACAGGTCACGCCATTCTGGGCGCTTCGGCACGCTGGCCGGACGCTGCGCGAAAGCGCCCCGCTCACCCGCCACGCACGGAAGCCCCTCGATGAACCAACGCGTCGTCGCCTACCGCCGGCTGCCGGCCGCCGCCCTTGCCATCCTCGAAAGCCGCTGCGACCTGCGCGTGATCGATGCCGACGACAACCGCGCCGCCTTGCTCGATGCGCTCGCCGAGGCGCGCGGCATGGTCGGCAACAAGTTGAAGATTACGCCTGAGCTGCTCGATGCGGCACCGTTGCTCGAAGCGGCTTCGACGGTGTCGGCCGGCTACGACGATTTCGACGTGCTGGAGCTGACGCGGCGCGGCATCGTGCTGACCAATACGCCGGCCGAAGTCACCGAAACCACGGCCGACCTCGTGTTCGCGCTGCTGCTCGCCGCGGCGCGGCGCATCGCCGAACTCGATGCGTGGACGCGGCGCGGCGCGTGGCAGGCGTCGTCGGGGCCGCAGCAGTTCGGCGTCGACGTGCATCACAAGACGCTCGGCATCGTCGGGCTCGGCCGTATCGGCGCGGCGGTCGCGCGGCGCGCGGCGTTGGGCTTCGGCATGAAGGTGCTGTACACGAATCGCGGCCGCAACGCGGCAGCCGAAAGTGCCTTCGGCGCCGAGCGGCGCGAATTGCCCGACCTGCTGCGCGAGGCCGATTTCGTCTGCCTGCTGGTGCCGCTGTCCAGCGCAACCGAACAGTTGATCGGCGCCGCGCAATTGAAGCTGATGAAGCCTGACGCGATCCTGCTCAACTGCGGACGCGGCCCGGTGGTCGACGAAGCCGCGCTGATCGACGCGCTACGCGCACGGCGGATTCGCGGCGCCGGGCTCGACGTGTACCAGCATGAACCGCTCGGCGCTTCGCCGCTGTTCGAGCTGCCCAACGTGGTGCTCGCGCCGCATATCGGCTCGGCCACGCAGCAGACTCGCGAGGCGATGGCCGTGCGCGCCGCGCAAAACCTCGCCGATGCGCTCGACGGCGTGCTCGGCGAGACCTGCGTGAACCCGCAAGCACTCGAATTCCGCTCGACGACGCCCGCGCGGCAGCCCTCCGCACGGCCGGCCTCCTGACAGGACTCAGCACGCGACTTAGTACGCGACCTACCACCGGACGCCCCATCGTCCTCCAGCCAAAGGACCTCACAATGAACCAGACCAGCCGGCCCCACGGGGTCTATTCGCCCGTCGTTACGCCGTTCGACCGCTCGCTTGCGCCCGATCATCAGCGCTACGTGCGCCATTGCAAATGGCTGATCGACCAGCAGGTCGGGCTTGCCGTGTTCGGCACCAATTCGGAAGCGAATTCGATGTCGGTGGACGAGAAGAAGCGCCTGCTCGACACGCTGGTCGACGCCGGCATTCCGACCGCGCGCATGATGCCGGGCACCGGCTGCGCGGCGCTGACCGATACGGTCGAGCTGACCCGGCATGCGGTGTCGGTCGGCTGCCATCACGTGCTGATGCTGCCGCCGTTCTACTACAAGGGCGTCAGCGACGAGGGCCTGTTTCGCAGCTATGCGGAAGTGATCGAACGGGTCGGCTCGGACGCGCTGCGCATTTACGTGTATCACATTCCGCAGGTGTCGCAGGTACCGCTGAGCCTCGGTCTGATCGAACGCTTGCTGAAGCACTATCCGCGCATCATCGCGGGCACCAAGGACAGTTCCGGCGACTGGAACAACACCAAGGCAATGCTCGAACGCTTCCAGCCGCAGGGTTTCGACGTGTTCGCCGGCAGCGAGAATTTCCTGCTGGCCACCTTGCGCGGCGGCGGCGCGGGCTGCATCACCGCGACCGGCAATGTGAACCCGGCGGCGATCGTCGCGTTGTACGAGAACTGGCGCGGCGTCGATGCGGATGCACGGCAGAAAGCGCTCGACGCAACGCGCGCGGTGTTCGCGCGCCTGCCGATGATTCCGGCGTTGAAGGCCGCCATCGGCATCTATGCGCACGACCGCGACTGGGGTACGGTGCGGCCGCCGCTGGTGGCGCTGAACGACGGTCAGCGTGAGGAACTCGAGAGCGGGCTCGCGCAGCTCGAGTTTTCGATGCCGGGTATCGAAGCGACGGTTTGACGGCGCAATCCGGCTTTGGGCTTTGGGCCGTGCATCGCAGACGCGTCGCCCGACGCACTGCGATGCAACGCAAGCCGTTGCGCGTGCAAGCTTATGCGCTCTTCGGGTAGTTCGACGGGAACATCGCGCGGCGCGATGCCTCGTCCTGCACGGTCTTGAACGTGTGGCTCTTGCCGACGGCTCGCGCACGCGCCGCCGCGGGCCGCGCATCGATCGCGGCAAACCAGCGTTTCAGTTCAGGGTAGTCGGCAAGCGGATCGGCGCTGCCTTTGAACACGCGCCCGGCGCGATCGAGCCAACCCCACGCGGACATGTCGGCGATCGTGTACGTGTCGCCGACGATGTACTGCCGCCCCGCGAGCCGATCGTTGAGCACCTGATAATGGCGGTCCGCTTCGCGACGGTAGCGGTTCACCGCGTAGTCGATGCCTTCGGGCGCTGCGTACTGGAAATGCACGGCTTGCCCGGAAAAAGGCCCGAGACCGGTTCCAATGAACATCAGCCACGACAGCAGTTGCGGCTTGTCGGCCGCGGTGCCGGCGAACTGGCCGGTCTTGTCGGCGAGATACAGCAGGATCGCGGTCGAGTCGAACACCACGGCTTCGCTGCCGTCCGGGCCTTCCGTATCGACGAGCGCCGGCACCTTGCCGTTCGGGTTGATCGCGCGAAAGGCCGCGGTGTGCTGGTCGCCATTGGCGGTGTCGACCGGCACCAGTTCGTACGGCAAACCGGACTCTTCGAGAAACAGTGCGACCTTGGCGGGGTTGGGTGTGGGGTGGAAGTAGAAGCGGATCATTGACGGATGTCTCCAGGACGTGAGGTTTTAGGCGAGCGTTGGCATTCTGCGCGGTGAGCTTTACAAAGGGCATACATCCCTGTGCCCAGAGATGCCACGCCGGCGCGGAAGATCGCCCGCCCATCAATCAACTCCACCCATCCACCGCATACTTCTCGAGCGCCGCCTCATCGAACCCAAACCCGAGCCCCGGCCCGGTCGGCACCTTCAGCATGCCGTCCGTAAACTCCAGTTGCCGGTCCACCAGCCGGCGGAAATTCAACACCTGATCGTCGGGGAAGAACTCCACGTAGCGCGCATTGGCCGTCGATGCCACCAGATGCACGTGCAGATCGTGGAACCAGTGCGGGCACATCGTCGCGCCGACCGCTGCAGCGGCCGCCGCAATGCGCCGCCATTCGCTGATGCCGCCGCATACCGCCGCATCCGATTGCAGGATCATCGCCGCGCGCTTGTCGAGCAGCTCCTGATGCCGCCAGCGCCCCGCTTCGATCTCGCCGGTCGCGACCGTCACCGGCGTGCGCTTCGCGAGCTGCGCGTGGCTCTCGATATCGTCCGGACTGAACGGCTCTTCGATCCAGTACGGATTGTATTTCTCGTAGCGCCGCATATATTCGAGCGCGGTCGGCACGTCGGACCATGCGTTGTTCGCATCGAGCATCAGCAGCACGTCCTCGCCGATCGCCGCGCGCGCCGCGGCGATGCGCTCTTCTTCGCCGCGCGGATCGAGCCGGCCGACCTTCATTTTCACTGCGCGAAAACCTAGCTCGACATAGCCCGCCATTTCGTCGCCAAGATGTCTGGCGCTCTTGCCTTCGACGTAGTAGCCGCCGCTCGCATACGCCGGCACGCGCTCGACCGACATGCCGCCCAGATAGCGGCTCAGCGGCAGCCCCGCGGCGCGCGCGTTGCGATCCCACAGCGCGACGTCGAGAATCGACAGCGCGCGCATCACACTGCCGGCGCGCCCCTGCAGCAGCGACTCCTGGTACAGCGACTGCCACAAGCCTTCGACATCGATCGCACTCTTGTCCAGCAACACCGGCGCAAACAGCTCGCGCACCGCATGCGTGACCAGCGACCCGGCACGGTGTCCGCCATAACAGAAACCGATGCCCTGATGCCCATCCGCGGTTCTGATACGGACCAGCGTGTAATCGCGCGCGGCCACCGCGCGCGTCGCGAACGACGTAACCCGGTCGAGCGGCACGCGCACCGTGCGTGCTTCGACCGCCACGATGCGCGCGGCTGCTTGCCACGATGCCTGCAGAGGTTCAGCTTTAGCCTGATTCATGACGTCTCATTTGACGAGTGAGAAAAACACACACAGCCCGCGCACATGGCACGACGCTCAATTCGACGAAGTCGCCGCCACACGCGATGTAACGCGCCGCGGGCTGTGCACGAACAGCACCATCGCCAGCACGCCGGCGAAATCGATCAGCGCGCCGAACAGAAACGCACTGTGATAGCCGCCGAAGTACTGGATCAGAAAGCCGGTCAGCGCCGGCCCGATGATGCCCGACAGATTGCTCAGAAAATGAATGAAACCGCCCACGCCGCCTTGCCGGTGCAACGGCAGAATTTCGTGCTGCACGGCCCAGATCGACTGGCACGAGCCGGTCAGAAACAGCAGCGCCGCGGCGATCAGCGCCACCGCGGAAACCAGCGACGTGGCCGACGTAATGCTCAGCACCGCGACGCCCGACAGCGCGAGCGGAATCGTCGCGACCAGCTTGCGCGCCTTGACCGGATCGTCCATCCGCTTGTAGATGAAGTCGCCGACGAGGCCGCCGCCGAAATAGCCGATCGCGCCGCAGATCCACGGAATCGACGTGGTGATGCTCATCTGCTTCAGGTCCAGATGCATCACGTTGGTCAGATAGCTCGGCAGCCACGAGATAAACACGTACTGCGTGTAGTTGACCGCGAACAGTCCTGCGCCGAGCGCGAGCGTGCTCGGCCGGCGCAGATACGCGCCGAGCGTCATGCCGTCGTCCTCGACGTTGACCACTTCGGCCGCTGCGCGGCTGGTGTCGATCAGTTGCGTTTCGCTCGCGCTGACGCGGCGATTCTGCGCCGGCTTGTCGGTCACGAAGATGCGCCACACCACAAGCCACAGCAAACCCAGCAGCGCGATCACGATAAACGACATGCGCCAGCCGAAGCCCACCGCGATCAGCCCGACCACCGGCCCGGCGATCGCATTGCCGAGCGTCTGCCCGGAGAACGTGAAGCCGATCATCGTCGCGGTTTCGTGGCGCGGAAACCAGTTCGAGATGGTGCGGTTGGTGTTCGAACTCATCGGCCCTTCGCCGATGCCGAAGAAGATCCGGCACAGCAGCAGCGACACGAATCCGGTGGCCGCCGCGGTGAGCCCGCAAAACAGCGACCAGATGCCCATCGCCCACGTGAACACGCGCAGCGTGCCCCACTTGTCGGCGAAGTAGCCGCCCAGAAACGAAAAGATCGAATAGCCGATAAAGAATACGCTGAAGATGATGCCCAGTTGCGACGGCGACAGATCGAGCGTTTTGCCGACGATCGGCGCGACGATGCCGAGCGCGGCGCGGTCCATGTAGTTGATCGCGCCGGCCGTGAACAGCAGGCCTGCGACCACGTAGCGGTATTTGCCGGTTTTCATGTGTCTCCTGGATCGGGTTGGCGTGCGATTCGGCGTGCGATTTGGCGTGCCATTGGGCGTGCGATTGGGCGTGCGGACCGAGCTACGCATTGGCATCAGGTCTCGCACGGCGCGTTGCGGCGGCACCTTGCGCCGCCCTCCTCGCTATTGGTTGACGAGCTTCGCCGGCATCTTCGTCAGGATCAGCAGCGCCGAGATGCACAACGAAGCCGCGATCAGGAACAGGCTTGAATTCAGCGAATGGGTCAGCGTCTTCAGCCAGCCGACCACGGCCGGGCTGACGAAACCGGCGAGGTTGCCGGTCGAATTGATCAGCGCGATGCCGGCCGCGGCGCCGGTGCCGCCGAGAAACGACGTCGGCAGCGCCCAGAACATCGGCAGCGCGGTCACCACGCCGGTCGCGGCCATCGTCAGACCGGCCAGCGCAAGCCACGGATTACTGCCGGCAAACGCGCACAGCACGAAGCCGCAGGCGGCCACCAGTTGCGGAATCACCACGTGCCAGCGCCGCTCGCGGGTCTTGTCCGCGTGCCGGCCGACCACGATCATCGAGATCAGCGCGCACAGATACGGCACGATCGTCAACAGACCGATGGTCAGCGGATCAGCGATGCCGGACGACTTGATGATGGTCGGCTGCCAGAAGCCCACCGCATACGAGCCCATCACGATGCCGAACAGGATCAGGCAGCACAGCCACACCTTGGCCGATGCAAAGGTCTGGCCAAGCGACGAGTGGCTCTTGCTGCGCGCTTCGGCGTCGATCTCGCGCTGGATATGCTCGCGCTCGTGCTCGGGCAGCCAGCGTGCATCCTTGACACGATCGTCCAGAAATAAATAGATGACGACGCCGAGCACCAGCGCCGGCAGCGCCTCGACAATGAACAGCCACTGCCAGCCGGCCATGCCGTGGTAGCCCGCCATGCGCTGCAGGATCAGCCCCGACACCGGGCCGCCGACGATGCCCGACACCGGATTACCGGCCATCAGGAACGCGACCATCTTGCCGCGGCGGCGCGCCGGGAACCAGTAGGTCAGATACAGCACGAGCCCGGGAAAGAAGCCCGCTTCGGCGATACCCAGCACGAAGCGCAGCACGTAGAACATCGTCGGCGACGTGACCCATGCGGTCAGCGCCGAGATCACCGCCCACGTCACCATGATCCGCGCGATCCAGCGGCGCGCGCCGAGCCGATGCAGCAGCAGGTTGCTCGGTACCTCGAAGAAGAAATAGCCGACGAAGAAGATGCCCGCGCCGAACCCGTACATCGCCTCGCTGAAGTGCAGATCGTTGAGCATCTGCAGTTTGGCGAAGCCGACGTTGACGCGGTCCAGATAGGCAACCACATAGCAGATGAACAGCAACGGCATGAACCGCCACGTTACCCGCGCGTAAATCGAATCGCTCGACGCGTCGCTGCCGCGCGCCGCTACCGCCATGCCGTTGCTCAAGGTCGTCTCCGTAGTCTTCGGTGGTCCTGCGAGGGGACTGCCTGCTGCGAGCCTCTTTGACGGGCCACTGGACAGGCTGCGGGTACGGCGAGTAATCGCTTGCTCAAATTCGAATGAGCTGCCCTTCGCGCTGGGCGCGGCTCTCGATATTTCGGCCACTGTAGAAGAAATTGCTGCCGATTACAAGAGAAAGCGCTTACTCAACCATGCGCAATGACCGTATACTGGGCACCCACGCCGCGCCGCCGCGGCACCCGCACAGGAGACGAACCCATGTGGCAACAGGCAGAGCGCTACCCCGACCCGCGCGTGATTTCGCTCGATCCGTCGTTCGATCAATACCGTGTCGCGTTTTCGGCGGTCGAGCGGCTTGCGACCGGCTGTCGCTGGACCGAGGGGCCGGTATGGTTCGGCGACGGCCGCTATCTGCTGTGGAGCGACATTCCGAACAACCGGATGCTGCGCTGGGATGAACAGACCGGCGCGGTCAGCGTGTTTCGCCAGCCGTCGAACTTCGCGAACGGCAATACGCGCGACCGCCAGGGCCGGCTCGTGACCTGCGAGCATGGCCGGCGCGTGACGCGCACCGAATACGACGGCAGTGTGACGGTGCTGCTCGATTCATTCGAAGGCAAGCGGCTCAATTCGCCGAACGACGTGGTGGTCAAATCGGACGGCTCGATCTGGTTCACCGATCCGCCGATGGGCATCGCCGGCTTCTACGAAGGCAACAAGGCCGAGCAGGAATTACCGCACTCGGTGTATCGCATCGACGGCGCGAGCGGCGTGGCCGAGGTGGTCACGCGCGACCTGAAAGGCCCGAACGGCCTGTGCTTTTCGCCCGACGAAAAACTGCTGTACATCATCGAATCGCGCGGCGTGCCGAACCGGCTGATCCATGTGTATCCGATGTCCGCCGACGGCCGGCGCATCGGCGCGGGACGGGTGTTCTTCGATGCCGGCGTGGGCACCATCGACGGCATGCGCGCCGACGTCGACGGCAACCTGTGGTGCGGCTGGGGCATGGGCAGCGACGAGCTCGACGGCGTGATGGTGATCTCGCCGGCCGGCAAGATCATCGGCCGCATCGCGCTGCCGGAGCGCTGTGCGAATCTGTGCTTCGGCGGCCGCGCACGCAACCGGCTCTTTATGGCCGCGTCGCAGTCGATCTACTCGGTGTTCGTCAATACGCAGGGCGCGCTGGGCGCCTGACGCGGCGCCTCGTGCTAACTATGTCCCAGCGCTGGCACTGTCTCAGCGCTGATACTGCTGCAATTTTTTCGCAATCGACGGATCGTCGACGTTGGCTGCGGTCAACACCAGCACGTCGATGCTGATTTCCGGCTGCACCGGTTGACCGGCTTCGGCTTTGAGCAGCGTCAGCATCGCGGTGTAGCCCATGTGATACGCGTCCTGCGCGACCACCGCGTGCAGCACCCCGCTCTGCAGGTATTGTTTGAAGGCCGGCCGGTAGTCGAAGCCGACCAGCTTCGGACGCGGCGTGAGGCCGAGCGTGTCGACCGCGCGCACGGCGGCAAGCGTGGTGAAATCGGTCGGCGTGAAGATCGCATCGAGTGCGCGTGCGGGTGTGCGCTCGCGGTACGCCTTGATCGCATCGACTGCCGCCAGTTCCGGTTCGTGGATGCCATGGCCGATATACGCGTCGACGGCGATCTCGAAGCCCAGCTCGCGCGCCGCGTCGACGAAGCCGCTTTCGCGCGCGCTGGTCGACACCACGTCGGGCGCGAGCCTCAGCACCGCGATCCTTGCACCGCGCGGCAACACGCCTTGCAGCGTGCGCGCCGCGGCGCGGCCGGCCTGGTAATTGTCGGTAGAGATGGTGGACAGCGCGTGGTAGTCCTTGCTCGGCCGGTCGACGAATATCACTGGCACCGGCAGTTGCACCGGCGTCGTCATGCCGGTGACCGGGATCGGCGCGAGGATGATCGACTTCACGCCGGCATCGATCATCCGTTGCACCAGCTTCAGTTGCAGATTGTCCGACGTGGTGCGCGGATCGTCGTCCATCGGGCTGCGCACGGTAACCTTCACGCCGCGCTCGCCGGCGGCCTGCTCGATGCCGGCTTCCATCGCGCGCCAGAACTCGCTTTGCGCGCCCGCCAGAACGGCGCCGTAGTCGGCGGCCAGTGCCGTGCGGCTTGTGCCCGCGAGAGCCGCTACCGCCACACATAGAGCGGCGGCCGCATGCATCCAGCCACGCGGTGGTTCGTGGGGGCGCCTGCTGGTTGGCCTGCGGGTTCGCTCACGTAGCGGTCTGCTTGCGAGGCTGCCTGTTCGCTCACGCAAGAGCCCGCTAGTCCGTTTGTACAGCCTGTCGTACAGTCCGCGGCACAGCCCGGCGCGTCGC
The DNA here is from genome assembly GCA_035536055.1 of Paraburkholderia sp. Lineage (GTDB taxonomy): Bacteria > Pseudomonadota > Gammaproteobacteria > Burkholderiales > Burkholderiaceae > Paraburkholderia. Next base: position 16,783 of record DATLOW010000387.1, read on the forward strand.
CGCCACCACACAGACAATCCGGCCCGCCACCCGCCTCGCCCGCAAACTTGCACGGCATGCATGCTGCCCATCGCGTCACCTCTTGCGTGTGGCCGTTGCCGGCGCGGCACGCAAGCGCGCATTCGCAACCCGACGCCGATCGACCGAAGATGGAACACTGTTATGCTCAGCCTTGCTTACTATACTAGGAAGCTGGATTCGAGCGGAGGGTCCGACTTGCTGCGGCGAGGAAAAACCATCCGGCCTGACGCGACGGAGCCTGACGCCGCGTACAGCCATTCAGAGATGTCCCATCCCGCCGGCGCGGACCGCTCGAGCGGCGCGCCGCGCGCGCGAACGCCAACAGTCGGCGACGTCGACGCATGGCACACCGTCGAGGGCATGCGCCGCAGCATCGGCATACGTCTGCTGATTGGCGTGCTGCTGTTCAGCTCGGCGATCACGCTGATTCTCACCGCCGTGCAGCTGTACCTCGATTTCCGCTACAACGTCGAGTTGATCGAGCGTCGCCTGAACGACATCGGCGAAGGCTACCCGGGCATCATCGGCGAAAGTCTGTGGCATCTGGACCGCGAGCATCTGCGCATCGAGCTCGAAGGCATTCTGAAACTGCCGGACGTGCGGGCCGTCACCGTGCGTGAAGTCGGCACCGCGCATCCGCTGGTGATTTCGGTCGGCGAGCGGCACGGCGGTCCGGTGCTAACGCGCGAGTTGCCGATCAACCGCATCGTCGAAGGCAAGGAACGGCAGATCGGCACACTGTATGTCGAAGCGACGTTGAGCGATGCGTACCGGCGGCTGTTCGGCGAGGCACTGATGATTCTCGTCAGCCAGGGCGCGAAGACCTTCCTCGTATCGCTGTTTATCATTTTCTTTTTTCATTGGCTTGTCACACGGCATCTGAAGACCGTCGCGCAGTTCATGCGCAGCTACGATTTTCATCGGCCTGGAGAACCGTTGGCGCTGACCCGCCGGGCGCCCGCGGAGCCCGACGAACTCGACCAGGTCGTCACGTCGTTCAACGACCTGTGCCACAGCCTGCAAAGCGCGTATCGCAACGTGCAGGCCGCCAACGAGGCGCTCGCGCAGGACGTCGCGGTGCGCATCAAGAAGGAAGAGGCGCTGCGCGAGGCCGAGCAGCGCTACCGGCATCTGTTCCAGCACATGCCGATCGCACTGATCCAGATGCATGGCTCATTCGACATGTTTGCCGCGCTGCGCGCCGCGGGCGTCCACGATCTCGCCGCCCACATCAGGGCGCACCCGGACGTGATGGGCCATCTGATGTCCACGGTGGTGATCGACGAGGTCAATGCGCGCGCGGTCGAACTGTTCCGCGCCGGCGACGCCGCGCAGCTGGTCGGCCCGGCCGGCCGGCTGTGGAGCGAAAGCCCGGATACGCTGCGCAATGCGTTCGAGAGCCGTTTTCGCGGCGAAGCGCGCTTTTCCGAAGAAATGAAAGTGGTGGCGCTCGACGGCCGCGTGATCGAAGTGCTGTGCACACTATCGCGGATGCAGCCGATCGACACCACCAGCCCGACGCTGATGGCGCTGATCGACATCACCGAACGTGTGCGGGCGCGCGACAAGCAGCAGCAGCTCGAAAGCGATCTGGCGCACGCCGGACGCATCTCGCTGCTCGGCGAGCTGATGGCCTCGATTGCGCACGAGATCAATCAGCCGCTTGGCGCGGTATCGGCAAGCGCGCAGGCGATGCAAAACTGGCTCGCCCGGCCGCAGCCCGATATTCACGAAGTGCGCGAGCTGGCCGCGCTGACGCTGGCCTCCGCGCGGCGCGCCAGCGACATCATCGTGCGCACCCGCGCGATGGCCGTCAAAGGTCTGCCGCGCCGCGAACGGGTGCAGCTCGACGACGTGGTCGACGAAGCGTTGCTGCTGCTGCGCCACGAAGCGCAGATCAAAGGCGTCGAAATCACGCACCTTCCTGACGGCAATGCGCCGCCGATTCTCGCGGACCGCACGCAGCTGCAGCAGGTGATCGTCAATCTGGCGATGAATGCGATTCAGGCGCTGACGCGCATAGGTGCGCGCAACGGGCGCGTGCTGATCACGGTGCGCGCGGTGGCGCAGCCAGCGGCACCGGCCGGTGCACCCCAAGCGGTCGCGTGCCGCGTCGAGGACAGCGGCCGCGGCATCCGCGAGGACGATCTGAAGCGACTGTTCAACCGTTTCTTCACGACCAGCGAATCCGGCATGGGTATGGGCCTCGCGATCTGCCGCACGATCATCGAGGCGCACGGCGGCCGGATCGAAGTCGACAACGAGTCGGCGTTGGGCGGCGCATGCTTCTGCTTTACGTTGCCGGCCGCGCAGACATAGACGCACGGCGGCGCGCACGGCAGCAAGCACCGCAACGAGTACTGCAACATGCACCGCACCAAGGACTGTAACCGGTACCGCAACCCGCATGGCAGCGCACGCCGGCCTGGTGACTGCAAAGGCGCACCACGTGAGGCACACTCCCGCATCAGGCAGTCATGCGCTGCGCGGCGCATTTGCCTGGCTTGCCCGACGCTTTCCTTCTCGCCCGCTCATGCATTCACCGCGCGTGAATGCCGCTCAAAAGGAGAACAGCAATGACCCTCGTAGCCGATCAATTCGTCGACGTGCTTATCGCAGCCGGTGTCAGGCGCGTGTACGGCATCGTCGGCGACAGTCTGAACGGTCTGACCGACGTGATCCGCAAGCGCGACGAAATCGAGTGGATCCATGTGCGCCACGAAGAAGTGGCTGCCTTCGCCGCCGGCGCCGAGGCGCATCTGACCGGCAGCCTCGCCGTATGCGCGGGCAGTTGCGGGCCGGGCAACCTGCATCTGATCAACGGCCTGTTCGACTGCCACCGCAATCGCGTGCCAGTGCTGGCGATCGCCGCGCACATTCCGTCGCGCGAGATCGGCAGCAACTACTTCCAGGAAACCCATCCGCAGACGCTGTTCGCCGAATGCAGCCACTACTGCGAGCTGGTGTCGAGCGCGAACCAGATGCCGCGCACGCTCGAAATCGCCGTGCGCGAAGCGGTCGGCAAGCGCGGCGTGTCGGTGGTCGTGCTGCCGGGCGACGTCGCGCTGCATGAGGCAGTACCCGCGCCGGCGCCGATCCCCGCCGGCCTGCTGCCGCCGCGCGCAACCGTGACGCCGGCCGACGCGGAGATCGACGCGCTGGCGCGCCTGATCGACGGCAGCGAACGCGTGACGCTGCTGTGCGGCTCGGGCTGCGCCGGCGCGCAGCCCGAAGTGATGGCGCTGGCCGAAGCCGCCAAGGCGCCGGTCGTGCATGCGCTGCGCGGCAAGGAGCACGTCGAAGCGAACAATCCGTACGACGTCGGCATGACTGGGCTGATCGGCTTTTCATCGGGCTACTATGCGATGCTCGATTGCGATCTGTTGCTGATGCTCGGCACCGATTTCCCGTATATGCAGTTCTATCCGTCGAAGAGCGGCTCGAAGATCGCCCAGGTCGATATCGAGCCGGGCAATCTCGGGCGGCGCGCGCCGATCGATCTGGGCATCGTCGGCGACGTCAAGGCGACGCTTGCGGCACTGGTGCCGAAGCTGACGCCGAAAACCGATGCCGGCCATCTGACGCAAGCGCAGAACCACTACCGCGCGGCGCGCAAGGAACTCGATGCGCTTGCACTCGAAAGCTCGCGCGGCTCGCTGATTCATCCGCAGCAGGTGGCCAAGGCGTTGAGCGATCAGGCGAGCGACGACGCGATCTTCACCTGCGATGTCGGCCTGCCGACCGTGTGGGGCGCGCGCTATGTCGCGATGACCGGCAAACGCAATCTGCTCGGCTCGTTCTGGCACGGCTCGATGGCCAACGCGATGGCACAGGCGATCGGCGCGCAGGCCGCATTTCCGCAGCGCCAGGTGATCTCGATGTCCGGCGACGGTGGCTTTGCCATGCTGATGGGCGACTTTATCAGCCTCGCGCAGCTTGGGCTGCCGGTGAAGGTCTGTGTGTTCAACAACGGTGCATTGGGCTTTATCGAGCTCGAGCAGAAGTCCACTTCGTTCATTCCGGTGGGCACCGAACTGAAGAACCCGAACTTCGCGGCGATGGCCGAAGCGATAGGCATCAAGGGCATTCGCCTCGAAAAGCCGTCGGAAGTCGAGGCCGGCATCGCCGCGGCGTTCAAGCACGATGGGCCGGTGCTGATCGATGCGGTGGTCAACCGCATGGAGCTCGCGATTCCGCCCGCCATCAATCTGCAGATGGCCAAGGGCTTCTCGTTGTATATGCTGAAGGCGATCCTGAACGGCAAGACCGATGAGGTGATCAATCTCGCGCAGACCAATCTGTGGCGTTGACCAGTGCGCTGCTGAGGTGCTGAGCCCCGGGCCTCGAAGTCGCCGAGGCACTGATGCACTGATGCGCTGCCCCTGCGATGGGCAGCGCATCGTGCGCGATCCTCGTGCATAGGATCGGAATAGCCTCGCGCAACAAGAAACGCCGCCTGCAACATGCCGACACATTCCATTACAAAACAGTGCGGGCAAGTGCAGCGCAGGCTGGAATAAGCAGCATGCTGATTGCGTTCATTCATCGGCACGCCTTCGATGCCGACGAACCTCAACGTTTCTTACGTTCCAGTATCCACTCATGCACATCGCCAACCCCGCTGCATCCAATGCAGCTCGCACGACCGGCTGGTCGCCGCTGTCGATTTTCTTTCATTGGGCCACGGCCTTGCTGGTCGCGATCGCGCTGTTTGCGATCGAGATCCGCGGCCCGAAAGGTTCGGATAGCCGCACGATGTGGAACGCCGTGCATATCTGGGCCGGCAGCACGGTGCTATGCGTGTCGGTGCTGCGCGTGCTGTGGACGCTGTGGCGCGGCACGCCGGCTGAGTTGCCGGTTAGCCGCATGCAGCAGTTTCTCGCACGGCTCGTGCATCTGGCGCTGTATCTGCTGATATTCGTGCAGCCGCTGTTGGGCATCGCGATGGTGAACACCGGCGGCAATCCAGTAGACCTGGCCGGCACCGGCTATATGCTGCGGCTATGGCCCACCGATCCGGTTGCGCATAAATTGCTGCACGACGCGCACTTCCTGGTCGGCAATGCGGCGTTCTGGCTAATCGGCCTGCATGCGCTCGCCGCGCTCGCGCATCACTTTGTGTTCAAGGATGCGACGCTGATGCGCATGGTGCGTCCGGCGCGCGACGACTGAACGCGGTGCGCCGCGCGACAGGCGGCTGATGCGTGACGCGTGACGTCACGCGTGCTCCTGCTCCCAGATTTCATGGCAGGTCTCGCGGCGGATCAGGCCGTCCGCAATCTGAAAGGTGCGCAACAGCCGCATTCGCACTCGCGTGCCGGCTTCCATCGGGCAGCGGTCGAACGCATTGCCCACAATCCTGAAACGCAGCATCGAATCGACGAACACGCGCTCGGGCGTTGCGAACTGCTCGAGCGGCGTCACGCTGAAATCTTCGATGTGGCGAAACACCCGCTCGAAATTCGCCTTGATCGCCTCGAGCCCGCGACAGGTCACGTCGCGGGTCGGCGCCTCCCATACCGCATCGAACGCGAACAGGCGCAGCCCTTCGTCGATGCGCGACAGGCCTTCTTCGGCAAGCCGGATCTGCACCAGATCGAGCGCGTACTGGCAGCGCTCTTCATAGCCTTGCACCGCCCTGCGGCGTGACAGCACCGCGTCGATCCGGTTGTCGGACCACAGCTGCACATCGTCCATCTTCTTTAGACCTTGCTGCGATGGCGGAACAGGAACGGGACGCGCCCGACCGGATCGGGGTTCCTGCCTGCCGTTTAGTTCGTTTCGAGCGTCTCACGCTCGATAACACCTGGGCAGCGCAGTCTATTCCACCTCGCGCGGCGCGCAAAGAGCGGCGCGCGCGGTTGCGATGGATAGTCATCACCCGCCATGGGTCGCGCAAACCTAGCATGTGTTGGCGAAACCGGTTGCGTGGTTCGCGAACGTTGCGCGAGCAACGGCACGGGGCCGGTTACCTGTAAACCGATTCGACACGAAGCAATTTGAACGACATCATGGCCCAACTTCAACACTCCGGCTGCGCGGTGCCGCGCCGCGCTTTTATCGCCGACATGGCGAAGCTCGCCACGGCCGGCGTAGTCGGCGGCTTTACGCCGCTTGGCGAACTCGCTGCGCATGCGCAAGGCGTCGGCGCCGCTCCCGCGAATTTTCCAGCCGGCATTGCGCTGTACAAGCAGGCATTCCAGAACTGGAGCGGCGAAATCGCCGTATCGAATCTGTGGACCGCGGCGCCCGCCACGCCCGGCGAAGCGGTGGCGATCGTCAACTGGGCGCGCGCGCATGGCTACCGGGTGCGTGCGCGCGGCCATATGCACAACTGGTCGCCGCTCGCGCTCGAGCCGAATCTGTCGGCCCCGCAGGTCGTGCTGCTCGACATGACGAAAGCGCTGACCCGTGTGTGGGTGGATGCGTCGACGCGGCCGGCCCGCGTGACCGCGCAGGCCGGCGTATCGATGGAGACGCTGCTCGCGACGCTCGAAAACCATGGGCTGGGCGTTGCGGCCTGCCCTGCCCCCGGTGACATCACGCTCGGCGGCGCGCTGGCGATCGGCGCGCACGGCACAGGCATTCCGGCCGCCCGCGAAACGCCGCTCGCCGGCCACACATACGGCTCGCTCAGCAACCTGGTGCTGTCGCTGACCGCAATCGTGTTCGATGCGGCGCAACAGCAATACGTATTGCGCAGCTTCACACGCAGCGATCCGGACATCGGCGCGCTGCTCGTGCATCTGGGCCGCACGCTGGTCGTCGAGGTCACGCTGATGGCAGGCCCGAACCAAAGGCTGCGCTGCCAGAGCTACGTCGACATTCCGGCCGCCGAGCTGTTCGCGCCGGGCGGCTCGCGCGGCCGCACGGTCGCCTCGTTTCTCGATCAGGCAGGCCGCCTCGAGGCGATCTGGTTCCCGTTCACCCGTTGCCCATGGCTCAAGGTGTGGACCGCGCAACCAGTCAGGCCGCTGCTGTCGCGCAGCGTGTCGAAGCCTTACAACTATCCGTTCTCGGATGCGCTCCCGCAGCCGCTTTCCGAGCTGGTCAAACGCATTGTGCTGAGCGGCGAGCGCCAATTGACACCGCTGTTCGGCCAGACCCAGATGTCGATCGTCACGGCCGGCCTCGCGCTCACGCTGTCTTCGGACCTCTGGGGCTGGTCGCGCAATCTGCTGCAGTACATCCGGCCCACAACGCTGCGGGTGACCGCCAACGGCTACGCGGTGCTCGCCCGGCGCACAGACGTGCAGCGCGTGATCGCGGAATTCGTGCAGTTCTACCAGAACCGCGTCGACGTGTATCGGGCGCGCGGCGAATACCCGATGAACGGCCCGGTGGAAATTCGCGTGACCGGGCTCGATCAGCCGGTCGATGCCGGCAACGGCGCGAGCGTCGCGCTACTGTCGCCGCTAAAGCCGCGGCCGGATCGTCCTGACTGGAACGTCGCGGTCTACTTCGACATCCTGACGATGCCCGGCACGCCCGGTGCGAATCGCTTTTACCGCGAGATCGAGCAATGGATGCTATCGAACTACGCGGGCTCGTATGCGACGGTGCGCCCCGAATGGTCGAAGGGCTGGGGTTATTCGGACCTCGCGGCGTGGCAGGACCCGACCATGACCGGCACCACGCTCGCGCAGCTGTACAGCGACGGCCAACCGGCCGCGCGCGGCTGGCAGGCCGCGCGCGCGACGCTCGAACGCTACGACCCGCAGCGGGTGTTCTGGTCGCCGCTGCTCGAACGGCTGTTCGCGTGACCGGGCGCCTGTTCCGGTAGCGACAACGCATGCAGCGCGACGGCGTGCACGCGGCGCAGTTGCTGGTCGCGGACCGCGCACGGCCGAACGCGCCTGCTATCCCGGCCAGACGGGTTCTCTGGCATTCACAACGACAAGGACAGATCGTGCTTTCAGCCTCATCGTATTCAAGCGAGAGCTCCGTTCATCGCAGCGGCGGCTTCTTCAGTTCCATCGGCGACGGCATCCTCAAAGCGGACGACGCAATGAACCGGATGCTCAATCGCTCGCAGGTCTCGGCGGTCGGAAAGACCTTCGACAAGATGGGCCTGAGACCGGTGCACCTGTGCATGGACCTGTGCGGCTATGCGGCATTCAAGTGCATGGAAGGTGTCGGCCGGATGCTTGGCGGCAAGGGCTCGGTCGACTATCACTTCGACAAGGAATGGGGCGCGGGCAAGTCCGCGTCGGCTTGCAACATGTCGGGCGCCAGCGCCGCGGCACGCGCCGACAGCTGGAGCCATACGCGCAGCCAGCTCGACATCGCCGCGCACGGACGTGACGGCGTATCGCGCAGCGGATGCGCCCACGAAGGATGGCGCACGGCGTCGAGCGTCGACCTCGGCGCGGTCCGCTACGGCGCGTCGGCGCGGGACGGTGCTTACCGCAGCACCACGACGCACACCCATCTCGGCGCGGACGGCAGCTTCGCGCAAAGCACCACCACGACACGCATCGGGCTCGCCAACGCCGCGCGCCCTGGCTGGGCCGATGCTGGCGTCGGTATGCCGATGCAAAGCGCCGGCGAGCGCGCCGCGACAGACGCCGCGGCGTGGCACCTCGCACACGCACTCGCCGTTCACGCGAGGCCGATCGCACCGGGCTTCGCCGCCCAAAGCAGCGCTCTGAGCATGGAGATCCGCTACGCGTGAGCCCGCCATGGCCGTGCGACGTACGCCGCAGCATGCGCCGCATGCAGTCGGGTCGCCATCGCGCGGTCGCCCGTTCGCCGCGGCCACATCCGTTGGCGTGCTGCGGCAGCCCAGATGCGGATGACGGCGCCGGCGCATCGTCTAGACGGCTCACCACAGCAATTGACCGGCGGCCGCCCGCGGGCGCCGGCCGATACCCGGCCAGACGGGATATCTGGCAATCGCACTGACAAGGAAAATCAGTTATGTGTCTGTCAATCACGAACATTAACCATCGAAGCCACGATACGCACCCATGCGGGCACGGACACCATGCGATGGGTCGCGATGCTGCAGCCCGCGCTGGGGCGCAGGCAGGGGCCGCCGCGGGGGCCGCCGCTGGCGCCGCGGCAGGCGCTGCAAGTTCGCTCGGTGCACAACACGCCAGTGGCGCGCATGGCCGCGGGGTGGAGCGGACCACGACGCAAACCACTTACGGACCGGACGGCAGCGTCACCCAGTCGACCACGACCGAACGCTCGGGCCGCGCGGGCATGCACGGCCAAGGCGCACTGTGCGAAGGCGGCATGGCACGGTGCTTCGGGCCGGACTTCGCGCAGGCCGGCAGCCTCGGTTTCGGTATGGCCAACGGCGGCGCATTTTCGTCGGGCGCTTTTAGTCACTTCAGCGCATCGTCGGTGTCGATGCAATCGGGCGGCATCTTCAGCTCGATCAGCGCGGGCTTCCGGAATCTGCTGGGTGGCATGCAATTCGCCTGAGCACCTGCCCTCCGTGATGCCGCGCGGTAGCGGACGGCGCATCCGTCTGTAATGTTTGCTACCGTCTTTCGTTATCCGCTGCAGCGTCGCCCGGCGCGCAACGTGCAGGCGCTGGTCGCGCTGCGCCCGTGCGTTGCGCATACGCCGCGTTTGCACGCCCCATGTATGCTTACCCACGCGGCCGCGGAATGGTCCATGCTACGATGCCTGGAAACGTAGCAAGTCCACCACGCGACATGGCAACCCTCTACAGCAAACTAGGCGTATCCGAGAGCGCGACCCAGGCTGAAATCAAACGGGCGTACCGGAAAGCCGCAATGAAGTGGCATCCGGACCGCAATGCCGGGAACGAGGAAGCCGCGCGCACGACCTTCCTCGAAATCAAGGATGCGTACGAAATTCTGTCCGATGCGGACAAGCGCCGCGTCTACGACGACGTCTATGCCGCCGAGATGAACCGCTGGCAGACCCAGCGCGAGCGGCACCAGCAACATCAACGCCATCAGCACCAGCAACAGCAGCAACAACAGCAACGCGACCAGGAACGCGCACGCCGTGAAGAAGAGCGCATGCGCCGCGAACGCGCTGCGCAGGCCGCCGCCGAAGCGAAATACGCGGAGCGCGTCACCCTTGCGATGCGCTTTGCCGAGCAGGGGCATAACCGCGATGTGATTTTCGGCGTGCTGCTCGGCCGCAATTGCGAAACCGCGGTCGCCAGCCAGATCGCCGACAGCGTGTGGGCGTTGAACCAGGCACGCCGCAACCCAGGCGCGCAGCCGGCGCCCAGAAAGACGCGCCGGCCAGCGGCGGCCGCGCCGCGCGCCGCGGCGCGCAAGGCAGCCGCTGGCAGCGGCGAAAACGGCAGCCGCGGCAAGAAGGCCGGGGGGCTATTCGATACGCTGTGGCACAGCTTCTTCGGCGTGCGCTCGTAGCGCAGCGTTGATGCGCCGCACATCGCGGCAATCCTTTCCATGCCACGCTGCGGGACGGACAGTACGGCGAGCGCCGCCGCCATTCATTGATTCCCGCTCGCGCTTGAACCGCAAGCAGATTCGACCGAGGCCTGCTCGACCGCGCGGCGCGCACCGGTTTCGGCGCGCGCCGCTGCGCAGGCCAAGCTTTGCGATATCGCGCGTTACCGTATCAACGCTGCCACGGCGCGCGGCTCGCGCCACCCTCGGCATGGCCCGGCCGATAGCGCGCCAGCGCTTCGCGCACTCGTGCACGATCGATCGCGCCATCGTCGGCGAGCGCCTGCAGCGCGGCGATCGCGATCGACGCGCGATCCACTTCGAAGAATTCGCGCAGCGCGCTGCGCGTATCGCTGCGGCCGAAGCCGTCGGTGCCGAGCGTCACGTAACGCGCGGGCACGTAGGCGCGGATCAGTTCAGGCACCGCACGCACATAGTCGGTTGCGGCGATCACCGGGCCCGGCGCCCCGCCCAGCGCGGCCGTCACGTAGGCCGCCTGCGCGCCGTCCGTATCGAGCGCCGCGCCGGCCAGCCGCGCGCGCCGCTCCGCTTCGATGCCGTCGCGCTGCAATTCGGTAAAGCTCGTCACGCTCCAGACCGCTGCGTCGATGCCCCAGTCGTCGGCGAGCAGGCGCGCTGCGGCCAGCACTTCGCCGAGAATCGCGCCCGAGCCCAGCAACTGCACGCGCGCCGGCTTGCCCGCGAAGGCCGGCAGCAGATACATGCCCTGCTGGATCGGCGCG
>DATLOW010000388.1:0-4271 GCA_035536055.1 Paraburkholderia sp.
CGGCCGCGTGCCGTGCTGCGCCGGATCGCCGAGCATTATCCGCTCGCGCTGCACGGCGTTTCGCTGTCGATCGGCAGTACCGATCCGCTCGATCGCGACTATCTGGCGCGCTTGCGGCGGCTGGCCGACGAGGTGTCGGCGCGCTGGGTCAGCGATCATCTGTGCTGGACCGGTGCGCTGGGCGTCAACAGTCACGACCTGCTGCCGTTGCCGTTGAACGAAAAGACGCTCGCGCATGTGAGCGCGCGGGTCGCTCAAGCCCAACAGCTATTGCAGCGGCCACTGGTGCTGGAAAATCCCAGCACCTATGTGCGCTTTCGCCAGTCGACGCTGAGCGAGCCGGAATTTCTGCGCGAACTCTGCCGCGTGACCGGCTGCTGGTTGCTGCTGGACGTCAACAACGTTTATGTCAGCTGCTTCAATGCCGGCACCGATCCGTTCGATTATCTGAACCAGTTTCCTTTCGATCGGGTCGTGCAATTGCATCTGGCCGGACATCAGCATTGCGGCACCCATATCGTCGACACTCACGATCGTCCGGTTGCCGCGGAAGTGTGGCCGCTGTTCCGTCTGGCATGGCAGCGCAGCGAACAGGCGGCGACCTTGCTCGAATGGGACGGCGACGTGCCTGCCTTTGAGCGCGTGCACGCCGAGTTGATGCGGGCTCGACAGATCATCGATGGCGGTGCGCCCGCGGAACTGGAAGCCGCAGTGCCCGCCCCGCCGGACGGCACCGAGGCGATCTCCACCCCGGTCGCGTTCCTGGTGCCCGAGGTCATGAGCAACAGTGCGGTGTACCCGTCATGAAGGTCGACGAGGATCGCCTGCAGTCGCTGCAACACTGGATGATCGGTACATTGATCGAACCGGATGGCGTCGACGCGGATATCGTCGCGGCCACCTTGTTGCCCGGGCCGAAGTTGTCGGCTTCGGCTTGCCTCGCCATCTATCAGCGCAGCTATATGCTGCGCTTGCGCAGTTGCCTGGAAGAGCAGTTCCCCGCCAGCTACCACGCACTGGGGGCCGCGCTTTTCACCGATTTCGCCGACGAGTATCTGCGCAGCTGTCCGTCCGACAGCTATACGCTGCACGAACTCGGCCGGCGTTTTCCGCAATGGCTCGACAGCCATCGCCCGGATCGGGACCAGCCACCGGAACAACGCGAGTCCTGGATCGATTTCATGATCGACCTGGCCCGTTACGAGCGCGAGCTGTATCGGCTGTTCGACGCACCCGGCCACGAGGGACAGCCGTGGCCCGACCTGTCGGCCGACGATGGCGCGCTGATGCTGCAGCCTTGCCTCGCGCTGGTCGAATACCGCTACCCGGTCGCCTGGTATTACCACGAGGTTCGCGCCGGCCGTTCGCCGCAGTTGCCGGTTGCGATCCCTTCGTACGCGGTGATCCTGCGCCGCGATTTCCTGACCCACACGTTTCCGGTCACTCGCCTGCACCATCGATTCCTGTCGCAGGTGGAGCAGACCCGGCATGTGCCGTCGTCGCTGCTGGCGATTGCCGCCGAGACAGGACGTCCGATCGACGAGGTACAGCGGTCCTGGCGCGACGAGGTGCGCCGCCCGTGGCTGGAAGCGGGCTTCTTTGTCGAGAGGACGCCCGGCGCGCGCTGAAACCCGCTAGAGCCTGCGGGAACCGCGCGCGCGGATGCGAAGCGCCGTGCGTTAGCTGCTTCCACCGCCGCGGTGGGTCCCGCGTGCTATGGTTTTCAGCATGCGCAGCCCGACATTTCGGCGGCGGGGCGATCGCGACCGGGTCCCATCATGCTTATCTACTCGTCAGGCTCAACCGTACCGATGTCCCTCGTCAACGGGTTCCTGGAAGGGGTGGGTATGGCGCCCGACGTTGTCGAACAGCACCTTGCCACCGCCAACATCCCGCGTGAGCTGCTGGCGGTGCCCGACGCTCGCGTGACCGAAGAACAGTTCGCGTCGCTGTACCGCACACTCGCGCTCGAACTCGACGACGAGATGCCCGGCATCTTCTCGCGTCCGTTGCGCAGCGGCACGCTGAAGTTTCTGTGTCTCGGGCTGCTCGACGCGCCGAACCTCGAAACCGCAATGCACCGGTTCGGCCAGTTCTTTCATATCGTGCTCGACGACTTCCGCTTCGAATCGCGCCGCGCCGGAATGATTGCGGAATTGTCGCTGCGCCCGGGCTCGCAGCAAGCGCCGCTCGGCGTGCTGGGCCAGGAATTGATGCTCAAGCTCGCGCACGGCATCGCGTCGTGGCTGATCGGTCAGCGGATTCCGCTGTTGCAGGTGCGCTTTGCGTTTGCGCGTCCGCAACGGCAACGCGAATACCTGTATCTGTTTTCCGGCCCGGTGGAGTTCGATTGCGAGCAGACGCTGTTGCGCTTCAGCAGCGTCTATTTCGACATACCGGTGCGTCAGCGCAAGGCCAACCTGCGTCAGTTCCTCGATCGCGCCCCGGAGGACTGGATATTCGTGTCGTTCAGGGAGCAGCTGTTCAGCTATCGCGTTCGCGAGCAGATGGCGTCCTGTTTTCCCGACGCGCCGACCATCGAAGAAGCCGCACAGCGTCTGCATTGTTCGGTGCGCACGCTATGCCGTCGCCTGGCCGCCGAAGGCACCGCGTTTCAGACACTGAAGGACGAACTGCGGCGCGACATCGCGATCCAGCGGCTGACCGGCACGCGCGACGCGATTGCGGCGATCGCATGCGATGTCGGCTTTGGCGACGCCACCGCGTTTCACCGCGCGTTCCGCCACTGGACCGGCAGCACTCCCGCCGCGTACCGGCGCGGCGCCTGAAATACGCGTCGGCATCCGCGCTTGCGCCGGGTTTGCCGCGCGATTGCAGCGTGTTCAACGCGCCTTCACCACGCGTTTTGCCCGGCAGGATATGTCAATAGATGGTCCTGCTTCGCCAATGAGCCGCCGCGCTTCCAGCGCTACGATTCGTGCCAGTGTTGCCCAGCGTCCTCCTGATCGAGGCACGGGCCGATCCCGATCAATTGGATAACTGGACGAATCGAAATGAGCTACAAGGCCCCTGTGAAGGACATGATGTTTGCGCTCGGCGAGCTGGCCGGTCTCGACCGCCTGGCGGCGCTGCCCGGCTTCGAGGACGCGAGCGCCGACACCGCGCAGGCGGTGCTCGACGAAGCCGCGCGCCTCACCGAAGGTGTGCTCGCGCCGCTGAACGCGGAGGGCGACCGGCATCCGAGCACATGGAAAGATGGCGCCGTCACCGCGTCGCCGGGTTTCAAGGACGCGTTTCGCCAGTTCGCGCAGGGCGGCTGGCAAGGCTTGCAACATCCATCCGAATACGGCGGCCAGAGCCTGCCGAAGCTGCTCGCCACGCCGTGCATCGAGATGCTGAACGCGTCGAACCTGTCGCTCGCGCTGTGCCCGCTGCTGACCGACGGCGCGATCGAAGCGCTGTTGACCGCCGGCAGCGACGCGCAGAAGGCGGCCTATGTACCGAAGCTGATTTCCGGCGAATGGACCGGCACGATGAACCTCACCGAACCGCAAGCCGGTTCGGACCTCGCGATGGTGCGCACGCGCGCCGAGCCGCAGCCGGACGGCAGCTACAAGCTGTTCGGCACCAAGATCTTCATCACGTGGGGCGAGCACGATATGGCGGACAACATCGTGCATCTGGTGCTGGCGCGCACGCCGGACGCGCCGGAAGGCGTGAAGGGCATCTCGCTGTTTGTCGTGCCGAAGTTCCTCGTCGGCGATGACGGCACGCTAGGCGCACGTAATGACGTGCATTGCGTATCGATCGAACACAAGCTCGGCATCAAGGCGAGCCCGACCGCGGTGCTGCAGTTCGGCGATAACGGCGGCGCGATCGGCTATCTGATCGGCGAGGCCAATCGCGGCCTCGAATATATGTTCATCATGATGAATGCGGCGCGCTTCGGCGTCGGTATACAGGGCGTCGCGGTGTCGGAGCGCGCATATCAGCAGGCTGCCGCATATGCGAAAGAGCGCGTTCAGAGCCGGCCCGTCGACGGCTCGGCGAAGCAGCCGGTCCCGATCATTCGGCACCCCGATGTGCGTCGCATGCTGATGACGATGCGCGCGTTGACCGAAGGCTCGCGCGCGCTGGCGTATGTCGCGGCCGCGCATTGCGACCTCGCGCATGGCAATCCGGACGAGGCGGCGCGTGCGCAGCATCAGGCGGTCTATGAATACCTGGTGCCGATCGTCAAAGGCTGGAGCACCGAGATGTCGCTCGAAGTCACGAGTCTCGGCGTGCAGGTGCACGGCGGCATGGGCTTT
>DATLOW010000389.1:0-13802 GCA_035536055.1 Paraburkholderia sp.
CGCGACGTCCTACATGCTGGCCTCGGTGATCACCATTCCGATCTTCGGCCGGCTCGGCGACCTGTTCGGCCGCAAGCCGTTTCTGCTCGCGGCAATCGTGTTGTTCACCGGCGCCTCGGTGCTGTGCGGAATCGCGACGAATATGCTGTTTCTGGTGCTCGCGCGCGGCCTGCAAGGCATCGGCGGCGGCATTCTGATCGGCACCGTGTTCGCCACCGTCGCCGATCTGTTTCCCGATCCGCGGCTGCGGCTGCGCTGGCTGGTGTTCGTCACGTCGGCGTTCGGCCTCGCCAATATCGTCGGTCCGACGCTCGGCGGCATGCTGACGCAGAGCGCCGGCTGGCGGCTGGTGTTTTTCGTCAATCTGCCGGTCGGCGTGGTGTCGCTGCTGTTCGTGTTGCGCTTTTTGCCGCCGCTCACGCATCTGCGCCGCACGGGGCCGGTGCAGCTCGACTGGGTCGGCGCGTTCGTCGTCGCGCTGACCTTCGGCGCGCTGCAGCTGCTGATCGAACTGCTGCCGAGAGAAGGCTTCACGCGGCTGACCATGGCGCTCGCGCTGCTCGCGCTGATCTGCGGCGGCACCTTGTGGTTCTGGGAGCGGCGCGCCGGCTACCCGGTGGTGCCGATCGAACTGCTGCTCGATCGACGGCTCGCGCCGCTGTTCGCGATTTCCGCGTTAGGCGGTTTTGCGCTGTTCTCGCTGGTGTTCTACGTGCCGCTGCTGTTTCAGGGCGGCTACGCGATGTCGCCGCACGAATCGGGCATGCTGATTACACCGCTGTTGCTCGGCACGACAGTCGGCAGCGTGCTGAACAACCGCATCGTCACCCGCATCCGGCGCGCCAACGCGTTGATGCACGTCGGCTTTGCGTGCTTTGCGGTGGGCTGCATCAGTCTCGTCGAGCTGACCGGGCATCAGCCGCATTACGTGTGGATGTCGTGCATGGCGTTGAGCGGGTTTGGGCTCGGTCTGGTGGCGACCAACGTGACGATCTGCGCGCAGCAGATCGTCGGACGCGATCATCTCGGCGCGGCGACCGCCTTGCTGCAATCGTTGCGTATCTTCGGCGGCATGCTGGGCACCGCGCTGACCGGCGCAGTGCTGAACCGTCTATACGTGCGCGGCGTGCACCATTCGCTCGATTCGTTCCAGGCCACCCAGTGGCTGCAATCGTTCGCGAGTCCCGACCTGCGTGTCGACCATTCGCAGCAGGCCGCGCTGATCGAACACCTGATCATGGCCGGTCATGCGGACGGCCCGATGATGAAGATGGCGCGCGATGCGCTGGTCGAATCGATTCATGTGGGCTTGTCGCTGGCGGCCGCGGCAGCGCTGCTGGGGCTGTGCCTTGCGTGGTTCGTGCCGGCGGTGTGCGTCGGCGACCGCGGGCTCGAAGCGGCGCGCAGCGAGGTGTGAGCGGGATCGGACGAGAGCGGGGAGCGGCGCGCGGTGCAGCGGCGGGTGGGATTGAGCCGGGTGCGTGGCCGTGCGCGGCGCGGTCCGGCGGCGAGGTCGGCCGCGTACGGAGCGCGTGGCGCCGCAGCGGATTTTGCTATCATGCCTGTATAAATATACAGTCCACGAGCCGCCGTGCCGCAAGACACCCCGGACCCTCTTTACTACCTGCGCAATTTCGAGCGCGCGCTGCAGTGGCTCGCGCAACGCTATGGCGACCTGCTGGGCGACGCCGAGCGCGCGTTCGTGCACGGCTTTGCGAGCTTGCCCGAAGCGTCGCGTGCGCTGCTCGTGCGCATGCTGATGCGCCAGGGCGTGCTGTTTCGCGCGAGCCGGCTGTCGTATGGCGAGATCGGCTGCGCGCACACCGCGGCTGCGCCGCTCGTCGCGGCGGGTTGGCTCGAAGCCGACGCGCCGGTCGAACTCGACGAACTGTTCGCGCTATGCACACGCGCCGAATTGCTGGCATGTTTTTCCAGCGAACTCGCCGGACTCAAAACCGCCCGCAAAGACGCATGGCTCGCGCTGCTGCACACGCTGCACGGCACCGCGCGGCGCTACGCCGGCTGGCATCCGCAGGCCACCGACGAGGTCTTCAAGGTTAGCGTCGCACCGTTGTGCGAGCGGCTACGGCTGATGTTCTTCGGCAATCTGCAGCAGGACTGGTCCGAGTTCGTGCTGGCCGATCTCGGCGTGCATCTGTATGAGCCGGTCGCCTTTGCGCCGTCGTCGCGCGCGTTCCAGCAGCGCGGCGACGTCGATGTCTACCTTGCACTGCATGCGTGCGCAACGGAGCTCGAACAGCTCGCGGCCGGCGCAGCGCTCGAGCCGCTGCTGGCCGCGCTCGATGCGATCGATACCGACGCCACCGGCAACGCATGGCTCGCCGCGCGGCGCGCGAAGCTGCTGTACCGCATCGGCTATCACGCGGAGCGGCAGCAGCAATGGGATACCGCGCTGACGGTCTATCAGCGTTGCGCATGGCCCGGCGCGCGGCATCGGCGGGTACGCGTGCTCGAGCGCGCCGCACGCGACGACGCGGCGCTCGCACTTGCATTGCAGGCGGCTGCCGCCCCCGAAAGCGAGGAAGAAAGCCAGCGCATTGCGCGCATGCTGCCGCGGCTGCAGCGTCGCGCCGGCCACGCACCGCAACGCGCCGCGCCGGCCGCCGTGCTCGAGCGCGGCATGCTGACGCTGGCGCGGCCGGCGGCGCCATACGCGGTCGAATACGTGGTGCGCGATCACCTGGATGCGCCCGATGCGCCGGTGCATTACGTCGAAAACGCGCTGATCAATTCGCTGTTCGGCCTGCTGTGCTGGGAGCCGGTATTCGCCGCGCTGCCCGGCGCGTTCTTTCACCCGTTCCAGCGCGGCCCGGCCGATCTGCATGCGCCGGACTTTCACGCGCGGCGTGCGCCGCTGTTTGCCCAATGCCTCGCGCAACTCGATAGCGACGCGTACCGCGCGACGATGCTGCGTCACTTCGACAGCAAGGCCGGCGTGCAGTCGCCGTTCGTGTTCTGGCCGATGCTGACGCGCGAACTGCTCGACGTCGCACTCGCCTGCATTCCGGCGGCGCATCTGAAGCTGTGGTTCGAGCGCTTGCTGCGCGACGTGCGCGGCAATCGCTCGGGGTTGCCCGATCTGATCCGCTTCTGGCCGCGCGAGCGGCGCTACGAACTGATCGAAGTGAAAGGCCCGGGCGATCGGCTGCAGGACAACCAGATCCGCTGGCTCGCATACTGTGCGCAACATCGCATGCCGGTGCGCGTGCTCGACGTGCGCTGGTCGGATGACGGTGCAGAGCGCGACGACGCTGCAGGCGACGCAAGCGCCGCGTCGAGCCACGCACGCGACGCACTGGCCGACGCGCACGAGGCGGGCGTATGACCTACGTCGTCGCGGTGCGCGCGCTGTGCGAGTTCACGGCCAAACGCGGCGATCTCGATCTGCGCTTCACACCGGCGCCGACGGCAGCGGAAGGCATCGAAGGGCATGCGGTGGTCGCCGGGCGGCGCGTCGCGGGATATGAAAAAGAGATCGCGCTGAGCGGCAGCTATCGCGAACTGACCGTGCGCGGCCGCGCCGACGGCTACGATGCCGCGCTGAACCGTCTCGAGGAGATCAAGACCTATCGCGGCGATCTGCAGCGGATGCCGGACAATCACCGCGCGCTGCATTGGGCGCAGGCGCTGATCTACGGCCATCTGCTGTGCGAGGCACGCGCGCTGCCGCAACTGGAGATTGCGCTGGTCTACTTCGACATCGCCAGCCAGAAGGAAACCCTGCTGACGCAAGCGCATGACGCGGCGCAATTGCGTGCCTTTTACGAAGCACAGTGCGAATGCTTCATCGGCTGGGCACAATCCGAAGAAATGCATCGCGCGGCGCGCAACGCGTTTCTCGCGGCCCTGCAGTTTCCGTATGCATCGTTTCGCAGCGGTCAGCGCGAATTGTCGGTTGCGGTGTATCGCGCCGCGCGCGACGGCAGTGCGCTGCTGGCGCAAGCCCCCACAGGGATCGGCAAGACGCTCGGCACGCTGTTTCCGTTGTTGAAGGCGTGCGCGTCCGGGCATGTCGATCGCGTGTTCTTTCTGACCGCGAAAACGCCGGGCCGCGCACTTGCGTTTGCCGCGGCCGATGCGCTCGCGCACCATGCCGGCGCATGGCCGGTGCGCGTGCTCGAACTGGTTGCACGCGACAAGGCCTGCGAGCATCCGGACAAATCCTGCGACGGCGCGTCGTGCCCGCTCGCGCGCGGCTTCTACGACCGGCTGGCCGCCGCGCGCGAGGACGCGCTCGCCACGCCGCGCCTCGACCGCCATGCGGTGCGCGCCGCCGCGCTGTCGCACGGTGTGTGTCCGTACTACCTTGCGCAGGAGCTCGCGCGCTGGTGCGACGTCGTCATCGGCGACTACAACTACTACTACGACAGCAGCGCGCTGCTGTATGCATTGACGCAGATTCATCAATGGCGCATCGCGGTGCTGGTCGACGAGGCACACAATCTGCCGGATCGCGCGCGCCGCATGTACACGGCGACGCTCGAGCAGCCCGCCTTCAAGGCCGCGCTCAAGGCCGCGCCGGCCGCGCTGAAAAAGCCGTTCGCACGGGTCGAGCGCGAGTGGCAGGCATTGCGGCGCGAACATGCACAGCCGTATCAGGTGCTCGATGCGGTGCCCGCGCGCCTGCAGGCTGCACTGCAGAATCTGACTGCCGCGATCACCGACCAGCTTGCCGAAGCGCCATTCGACGCAGACGACACGGTGCTGCGTTTCTATTTCGACGCGTTGCATTTCATCGCGCTCGCCGAACAGTTCGGCAGCCATTCGATTTGCGACGTCACGCTGGCTGCCGCGAGCCTGCCGCGCGCAAAAGCAGCGGCTTCCCTATGCGTGCGCAACGTGGTTCCCGCACCGTTTCTGAAGCCGCGTCATGCGGCCGCGCAAACCACCGTGCTTTTTTCGGGCACGCTCGGGCCGCAACGTTTCTATCGCGATACGCTCGGCATTGCCGACGATGCGCAATGGCTCGAAGTCGATGGTCCGTTTCGCGCCGAGCAACTGGCCGTGCATGTGGCGGGCCATGTGTCGACGCGCTGGCGCGACCGTGAGCAGTCGCTCACGCCGATCGTCGAACTGATCGCCCGGCAATATGCGTTGCGGCCGGGCAATTATCTCGGCTTTCTGAGCAGCTTCGACTATCTGCAGCGGGTGGTTGAACGGTTGCGCGAGCAACATCCTCAATTACCCGTGTGGGCGCAACAACCCGGCATGGATGAAGCCGCGCGCGACGCGTTTCTCGCGCGCTTCGATGCACCATCGGGTGGCATCGGCTTCGCGGTATTGGGCGGCGCGTTCGCCGAAGGCATCGATCTGGTCGGCGACCGTTTGATCGGCGCATTTATCGCGACGCTCGGCCTGCCGCAGATCAACGAAGTGAACGAGCAGATGCGCCGCACGATGCATGCGCAGTTCGGCAATGGCTACGATTACGTGTACCTGTATCCGGGCCTGCAGAAAGTGGTGCAGGCCGCCGGCCGCGTCATCCGCACCGAACACGACGAGGGCGTGGTGCACCTGATCGACGACCGCTATCGGCGCGCCGACGTGCGGCGCCTGCTGCCGCGCTGGTGGCGCGTGCAATGACTACCGCGAGGACGGCATGAGCGCGCGCGAATTCCGTCTTGCGACGGTCTGGCGTTTCGTCGCGCCGCTCGATACTGTGTGGAATGCGATTCACGATTCGGCGCGCTGGCCGCAATGGTGGGCGAGCGTCGAGCGCGTCGAAGCGCTCGAAGAAGGTGCGCAGAACGGCGTCGGCGCGTTGCAGCGCTTTACGTGGAAAGGCCGCTTGCCGTATCGCGTGGTGTTCGACGTGCGCGTCACGCGCATCGAGCCGCTGGTGGCGCTGGAAGGCGTGGCAAGCGGCGACCTCGAAGGCATCGGCCGTTGGCATTTCGCAAGCGGCGCAGGTATCACAACCGTGCATTACGAATGGACGGTGCGCGTCGCACGTGGTTGGATGAGCGTGCTCGCGCCGCTTGCGTGGCCGTTATTCCGCTGGAATCACGACTTCGTGATGCACGAAGGCGGCATCGCGCTAGCACGCTTTCTCGATGCGCAACTGCTTAGTATCGAACATCGCAGATGACAATTTCCTACATGCGATAGCGATACACATCGGTAATGGACTATCGCGCAATCCGCCAGGAATCGGCTAACACAGCGCCCTTAAAATCGTGTGAGTGCGCTGCAGCCTGAGGTTGCCCACCACTGCTGTAGTTTTTTGCAAATTGCGTGATACTCGGCACGTTGATCGTTTACGATCTTCCGTGCGCTACGCACTCAACCGACGAGGACTTCCATGGACATCGAGTCGATCCGCAAAGCCGCCTTTGCGATGCCCGTTCATAATCCTGCCTATCCGCGCCCCCCGTTTCGTTTTCGCAATCGCGAGTACTTCATTATTTCGTATGAGACGGATCCGGACGCGCTGCGCGCCGCGGTACCCGAACCGTTGAAGCCCGAAGACGGCCTCGTCCATTACGAATTCATCCGTATGCCCGACTCGTCCGGCTTTGGCGACTACACCGAAAGCGGTCAGGTGATCTCCGTGCGCGACCAGGACGGCAAGCTCGGCAACTACACGCATTCGATGTATCTGGACGACGAAGGTCCGATCGCCGGCGGCCGTGAAATCTGGGGCTTTCCGAAGAAGCTGGCGCGTCCGCGCCTCGCCGTGGACGGCAACGACACGCTGCTCGGCACGCTCGATTACGGCACGCAGCGCATCGCGACCGGCACGATGGGCTACAAGCACAACACCTGCGACATCGAAGCGGAACAGCACAAACTCGGCACGACGCCGAACTACCTGCTGAAGGTGATTCCGCACGTCGACGGTTCGGCACGCGTGTGCGAACTGGTGCGTTTCTTCCTGCGCGACGTCACCGTGCTCGGCGCCTGGAGCGGCCCGGCCGCGCTCGAACTGCGTCCGCATGCGCTCGCGCCGGTCGCGGATCTGCCGGTGCGGCGCGTGATCGGCGCGCGCCATCTGATCGCGGACCTGACGCTCGACATCGGCGAAGTCGCTTACGACTATCTCGGCCCGTCGAACCGCTAACGTTTCGCACTCGTCCGTCAACCTCTTTCTTATCAGGAACCCTATATGTCGTTGGAAAATAAAGTCGCCGTCGTGACCGGCGCAGCAAGCGGTATCGGTGAACAGTGCGCGCGCAAGATGGCCGGTCTCGGCGCCAAGGTGGTGATCGCCGATCTTTCGCTGAAAAATGCGCAACAGGTAGCCGACAGCATCAATCAAGGCGGCGGCAAGGCATTCGCGGTCGAGATGAACGTCGCCGAAGAAGAGCCAGTGAACCGCGGCATCGATGCGGCTGCCGAACATTTCGGCGGCATCGACGTGCTGGTGTCGAATGCCGGCATTCAGATCGTCAATCCGATCGAAGATTTTTCGTTCGCCGACTGGAAGAAGATGATGGCCGTGCACCTCGACGGCGCGTTCCTGACCACCAAGGCGGCGATCAGGCACATGTACGCGAGCGGCCGCGGCGGCGCGATCATCTATATGGGCTCGGTGCACTCGCATGAGGCGTCGAAGCTGAAGTCGGCCTACGTGACGGCCAAGCACGGGCTGCTCGGGCTCGCACGTGTGGTCGCGAAAGAGGGCGGCTCGCGCGGCGTGCGCGCCAACGTCGTGTGCCCGGGTTTCGTGCGCACGCCGCTGGTCGACAAGCAGATTCCGGAGCAGGCCAAGGCGCTCGGCATCAGCGAGGCCGACGTCGTCAAGAACGTGATGCTGCACGAAACCGTGGATGGCGAATTCACCACGGTCGACGACGTGGCGAATACCGTCGCGTTCCTCGCGGGCTTCGAATCTGCGGCGCTGACCGGACAGTCGGTGGTCGTCAGCCACGGCTGGTTTATGCAATAAGAACAACAGGAGATGGGCATGAGCAGCCAATCCAACAACAAAGCGGGCGAGCGGCCCGCCGCGTTCGTGCTGCCGCGCTATGACGAAATTGCGCTGGTGTTGCAGGGCGGCGGCGCGCTGGGTTCCTATCAGGCGGGCGTGTACGAAGGGCTTGCCGAGGCCGGCGTGGAGCCGCACAAGATTGCCGGCGTTTCGATCGGCGCGTTGAATACCGCGATCATCGCGGGCAATGCACCGGAGCGGCGCGTCGAAGCATTACGCGGCTTCTGGAATGCGATCTGCCATCCGCGCGGCTGGCTCGACAGCCTGTACGCGTGGATGGCGCCGGATTTCGCGCAGCACGACATGGTGCGCAAGTGGTCGAGCATGTTCGCGGCATCGCGCGCGCTGACCGAAGGGCAGCCGGGCTTTTTCGCGCCGCGCTTTCCGCTGCCGCTGGCAGGGCTCGGCAAGGTGAGCCCGGGCGACGTCAGCTTTTACAACACCGTCGCGCTGAAGGAGACGCTGCTCAGGTTCGCCGATTTCGACCGCATCAACGATGGCGACATCTGCGTCTCGGTCGGCGCGGTGAACGTGCGTACCGGCAACCTGACGAACTTCACCAATCGCAAGACGCGCCTGTTGCCCGAGCATTTCATGGCGTCGGGCGCGTTGCCGCCAGGCTTTCCGGCGGTCGAAATCGACGGCGAGTTCTACTGGGACGGCGGCCTCGTTTCCAATACGCCGTTGACCGAAGTGCTGCGCGAATCCGACCAGAAGGACACGCTGGTGTTTCAGGTCGACCTGTGGAGCGCGGAGGGCGGTTTGCCGGGCGACTTCCTCGACGTGTCCGAGCGTGCCAAAGACATCCAGTACTCGAGCCGGACTCGCGCGATCACCAACATGCTCGCCGAGCGGCAGAAGAACGCGTGCTTCATCAAGGAACTGTTGAAGCATGTGCCTTCGTCGGTGATCAAGGCCGATCCGCTGTTCCGTCATGCACAGAAGCTGGCCGACGGCAGCGCGATCAACGTCGTGCATCTGATCTACAAGAACAAGTCCTACGAAGGGCATTACAAGGACTACGAGTTCAGCCTCGACACGATGGAAGAGCACTGGGAAAGCGGCCTCGAAGACATTCGCAGTTCGTTCTCGCATCGCGAATGGTTCGACGTGCCGAGCCGCGACATCGGCTTCGTCACGCACGACGTGCACCGTCCGGCGGGCAAGAAGCCGCATTCGGAGCAGGACCTGCACGAACTGCGCGACGA
Organism: Paraburkholderia sp.; assembly: GCA_035536055.1. Classification (GTDB taxonomy): domain Bacteria; phylum Pseudomonadota; class Gammaproteobacteria; order Burkholderiales; family Burkholderiaceae; genus Paraburkholderia. Next base: position 9,160 of record DATLOW010000389.1, read on the forward strand.
CGCGCAGAACGAGCGGGCGGCTTGAGATGTGCCGCGTGCATCCCGGCGCAAGCCGGCGTTGCACGCGGTGCGTTGCTTTAAGGTTGCGGCGCGGCGGAGCTTGCCGCGCCTGTCGCCGTCGCGGCGAGCCGCGCTTCGATCCGCGCGATCAGTCTGTACGTCCAGTTGCGTAACAGCGTATCCGACAGCACCGCCGGCAGCGATGCCGCGATCATCCGGTACACCGCGCCGCGCTTCACTTTCGATACCTTCGCGGGTTCGAGCCACGCATCGTTATCCACCAGCAGCACCAGCGTCTCGAGACCGATCACGATCGGCCACACGCACGCAAGCCGCAGGCGCACTGCATGGGCGGGAATCGCCAGCATATAGTCGACCGCCGCGCGATAGTGTTCGAGCGCCTTCGGCAACAGTTCGTGCAGCAATGGTTTCGCGCGCAACGATGCGGCCGGCATCAGCAGATCCTGCGGCGTGAGCCCGAAACGCTCGAGCAACGTCGACGGCAGATAGCAGCGGCCGATGCGCAGGTCCTTGCCGGAATCGCGCAGCACATTGGTCATCTGCAGCGCCTTGCCGAAACGCACGCCGCGTTGCGTCATCGTGTCCGGCGATTCCTTCAGCGTGCCGGGCAGATGCGCGTAAGTCATCCTGGTCCAGAACTCACCGACGCAACCGGCCACCAGATACGTGTAGAGATCCAGCTGATCCCATTCGCGCAGCGCGACGATGCGGCCCGATTGCTCGTCGGGGAAGGTGCGCAGATCGAATTCCATGCCCTGCGTGAGGGTCGTGACGATATCGCGCACCGCGGCGCGATCCGCTTCGTCCAACTGATCGAGAATCGCCAGCGCGGGTTCGAGCGATTCGAGCAGCAGTTTTTCGTCAGACTGCGTTTGCTGTGCGGCCATCTGATCGGCCATGCGACGCAGATGCGCGGTCTCGCCGGCCGCGCCGTTCACCGCGGAGCGTAACGACAGCAGCAGCGCAAGGCGCTCGGCGGGCGGCACGAGCGAGGTATCGGCAATCGTGTCGGCGGCGCGCGCCAGCAGGTAGGCGAGGCCGATCGGGTCGCGCATGCCCGCAGGCAGGATGCGCAGCGTCAGGTAGAACGAACGTGAAACGCCTTTCAGCAGCGGGCCGAGAAGGAAGGCCCGGGTTGGGGTGGACATGTCGGAATCGGTCGATGCGGATCGGGTGGTTGCGGCTGCCGCATTGTATACGGCAAAAACCGGAAGGGTGGGCGCACAGCGCCGCATAGCCGCGCGTGCGGTTACTCGCCGCCGCGCGCCATCGCATGCATCGGGCACGCAGCCGTATTCCGTCCACGCGGATCGGCACCGCACAGCATGCGTCAATTTGTGTTGCTGTCACCGGAATGGCGCGCGCGATCGACTATCCTTACAGTTCGCCCGACTGCGTGGCTGCCGCTGCTTTTTCGATCATGCGTGCGCTTCGATCCAACCGGCATTGAACTCTGCATCGAAGCCTCGTGGCGGCGCGCGCGGCGGTTCGTTCGACTGACCCGTTCCGATTGTCTTCGTGGAGAAAACCATGGGCATTTTCAGCACCATACTCAGCAAGATATTTCCCGTAGGACATCCCGCTACACAGGGCGCTGCCGCGCCTGCACCGACGCCGGCCCAACAGGCTGCCACCGATACGCCCGCCGCCGCGCCCGCGGCTGCCGCGCAGGCTCAGCCGGTCGACGTCGAAGCCATTCTGACCGACCTCGCCAACAAACACGGGGAGAAGCTGAACTGGCGCACGTCGATCGTCGATCTGATGAAACTGCTCGGTCTCGACAGCAGCCTCACTGCGCGCAAGCAGCTGGCCGAGGAACTGAATTTTCCCGGCGACATGAACGATTCCGCGCAGATGAATATGTGGCTGCAAAAGCAGGTCATGACCAAGCTTGCGGAAAACGGCGGCAAGGTGCCCGACGATCTGAAGAACTGATTCGCCTGCACTGAAAATGCAAGCGGCGCCGCGTTCAGCAACGCGGCGCCGCTTTTTAATTGCGTGCGCAACAATCCGGTCGAGTTTCGACTGCTGCGCAACTGAGGGTTGCCGGCGCACGGCGCGTGCGTGGCGTCCTTGCGCCGCGCCGCCGCCAGCAGCGCGATCAGTCGCGCTCGTTGAGCACGTGAATGCGGCGTTCTAGGTCCGCGAAATCGGCCGCGCCTGCCAGATAGCGGTCCCGGCTGCGCTGCTCATTGCTATCGAACCAGTTGCTGAGCTTTTCGATCAGATAGGCAAACATGATGTTCTCCTGTGACTGGGTGAATGGGCTGTCTATGGAGGTGCATCGTACTGGCCGAAAATTAGCGGAAAGTGAGCAGGCGCGGCAGGTTAGAAACGGTGCCGCAGTCCGAGCGCCACCACGACCTGCTGGTCGGTCGACGACGGCGTTTGCGCGGCGATATCGGCGGTCAGCCCGGAACCGTCGGCGGCGATGTGCTGATAACTGGCCTGCAGATACACATCGGTGCGCTTCGAGAACAGATAGTCGGTCTGCACCGACACTTCATGCCACTTCGGATGATGCCCGCCCTTCGCGGTAGACAACGCGCCATCCGTGTACGTGTATTCGCCGCTCACGCTGAGCATCGGCGTAATCAGGTAGCTGGCGTTGACTTCGTAATTGCTGAAGCTCGCGCCCTGGCCGTTCTGCGCGAGACCGAGACTGTTCGGGCCGTTGATCGTATCGAGGCCGCCGAGCTGCGTGCGGGTCCATATCGCGCCGAAGCGCGCCGGCCCGATCGCATACGCGGCGCCGACGCCGTAGGTGCGCTGCTGGTCCGCGATAAAGGTACGGTCGGTCAGCGTCAGCGCGCCGTTCGTGTTGCTGTTGCTGCCGCCGTCGTTTGCCTGAAAATAGCCTGCGCCGATCAGCAGCGGCCCCGCGCTATAAGAAGCGCCGAAGCTGTAGAGCCGGTTGTTGGCGAAACCCGTGTCGTTCGAAAAGCCGTATAGCGCGCCGAACTTGATGCCCGCATATTCGTTGCTCGCGTATTTGATCGAGTTGTTCACACGAAACGAGTTGTTCAGGTTGTCGTTGTCGTATGGATGCGCGGACAGGTTGTTGCCGCCCGGATGCGTGCCGGTGAAGCTGATCGCGGCCAGATAGTCGACCACCGAATCGTACTGGCGCCCGAGCGTGACGGTGCCGAAGCGCGAATTGGCCAGCCCCACGTACGACTGGTAGCCGAATTCGCGGCCGCCCTGGCGCAGCGTGCCGTTCGTCACGCTAAAGCCGTTTTCGATCTCGAAGATGGCCCGCGTGCCGCCGCCCAGATCCTCGCGGCCGATCAAACCCCAGTGGCTGCCGGTCACGTCGCCGCTGCCGGCCTGCCACGCGCTGTGGCCTTTGGCGTTGTCGGTGTAGAAGATGCCGGCATCGATCAACCCATACAACGCCACCGACGCTTGGGCCTGCGCGTGGCAGGCGTATCCCGCCGCGCAGGCGGCCAGGATCACTGCGCGTTTCATGATTTCCCCTGTTCGAAATGCGGTCGCGCCGGTACGCGGCAGGCGGCCGTGGCGCGCCGGTCCGACGGACACGGCGCGGCACAGCGCCGCACAGCGCCGCACAGCGCGGCACAGCGCGTATTGCGCGGATTTCACGTCATCGCGGGTTGGCTGGGCCGCTTCTCAGGTCGGCCGGCTATGCCCGGGCGAACGGCTCGCGGCGGCCGCCCGGCCTGCACCGTCCGCAGGCGCTTTGCGGACTGCGCTGAAGGCCGGAAAATCGGCGTGCTATAGTCGTTCTTAATGAGAATGATTGCGATTTGCGCGGTAACTTTAGCGGCGCAATGTAATGGCGATGTGTTGAGCCAAGCCGCTTTTGTAATGGAATGTGTTGGCGCAACTGGCGCAACTGGCGCATTGCCGCCACCCGCACGCAAACGCCCGTGCCCGGTTAGAACCTGATCTTTACGATGGACCACATACTCGTCGTCGACGACGATCCGAACATTCGCCAGCTGCTGCGCGACTACCTGCACAGCATGGGCTACCAGGCGAGCGCGGCCACCGGCGGCGCGCAGATGAAACAGCTATTGAGAACCGCCCAGGTCGATCTGGTGGTGCTCGACCTGATGCTCGAAGACGAGGACGGGCTCGACCTGACGCGCGAGCTGCGCCGCGACCACGATGTGCCGATCATCATCCTGAGCGCGCGCGGCGCGCTGCTCGACCGCATCGTCGGCCTCGAGATGGGCGCGGACGATTACCTGCCCAAGCCGTTCGATCCGCGCGAACTGGTGGCGAAGATCAAGACCGTGCTGCGTCGCGCACGCGGCTCGCCGCGCAGCGATCAGCGCGGCGAGCGCAGCGCGTTCGTCGGCTTTGCCGGCTGGCGGCTCGATACACGGATGAAACAGATGCTGTCGCCCGACGGCATCGTGGTGTCGCTCGGTGGCTCCGATTACCGCACGCTGCGCACGCTGCTCGATCATCCGAACCGGCCGCTGTCGCGCGAATTTCTGCTCGACCACGTGTTTGGCAAGGAGCACACGCCGCTCGACCGTTCGATCGACGTTTGCGTGAGCCGTCTGCGTCATCATCTGAAAGACGAGGCGCGCCGCGCCGGGTTGATCCGCACGGTGCGCAACGAGGGCTACATGCTGGTGGCCGACGTCGTG
>DATLOW010000390.1:0-8430 GCA_035536055.1 Paraburkholderia sp.
GTCGGCTTCGTCTACACGCATACGTATCTGCGCGACGTGACGGGCAGCGAGTACTTCGGCAATCTGGCGAACCCGGCCAGCGCGCTGAAATTCGACAACTTCGAAGTGAACGCGAAGTATCAGTTCACGTCGAATTTCTACGCGGGCCTGATGTACACGTACACGATCTCGCACTTCCAGAGCACGGCGGGCAACTCGCGTCCGCACTGGGGGCATATCGGCGGCATGCTCGACTACAACCTGACCAAGCGTACCGATATCTATATGCAGGTGGCCTGGCAACATGCTTCGCATGGCGACCCGGTTGCCGCACCGCTGAATCAGGCAACGCTGGTGGGTACCGATGGGCCTTCGTCGAGCCAGAACCAGTCGGCCGTGCTGGTGTCGTTCCGGCATTTGTTCTGATCAAACCGACCCGGATGCGTGCTGCGCGCGGCTAACGCGTGCAGCGCGTGTTGCAGCGGGTATTCGTCAAAGCACCCCTGATTTCCAGATCATTTGTGCGGCTGCGGCGAGTACGCATACCAGCACCACCGCGCGAAACGCGAGCGGATGCAGGCGGTCGCGCAACGGCCGCACCAGCAGCATCCCGGCGATGGCCGGGATGCTGGCCGCGGCGGAAATCAGCAGATCGACGCCGCCGGCGCGCGCGCCGCTGCTGAAGGTGGTGACCAGCGTCACGATCGACACCACCAGAATAATGGCGATCTGCTTGGTGAACGCGCGGCCGGTCGCGCCCGATGCGATCAGATACATCGCGAGCAGCGGGCCCGGCACCGATGCGATGCTCTCCATTAGCGCGGCGCCAAAGCCGAGCGCGAAGCCTACCGGTTTGACGAGCCGCGGCGACAGTGTCAGTTTCGGCGTGGCCAGCAGCAGCGCCGCCGCGATAATCAGCATCGCACCCGATATCGCCTGCGCGTGATGCGGTTCGAGTGCGATCAGCACCGATACACCCACCACGTTGCCGATCACGGTGCCTACCAGCGGCGCCGCGATCTTTCTGACGGTCTGCAGCATCTCGCCGCCTTCCAGCGCCTGCGGAATATTGCCGAGGATGATCGGCATCGACAGCAGCAATACCGCATGCTTGACCGGTAGAAACTGCGTCAGAATCGGCATCGCGACCAGCGGCACACCGATGCCGGTGATGCCCTTGACCATGCCGCCGAGCACCAGCGCGATCGCGATGCCCACCAGCGCGAGCGTGCCGAGCGCCTGCAGATGCGGATACAAAAGCCCCGCCGAGACGTGAAAGTCGAACATGTTGGGTTGATAGCGTGTCTAGCGTGTGTCGATAGGCCGCGGTTTTCGATGCGCGTGTTCGGGGTGACGGCAAGCGGCAGGTCGCGCTGCCGAGATCCGCGCGGCGGGCCTGCATGATAGCGCACCGGTTGCGCGAGCGGAAAAACAGCTTTGACGTCGTACGCAAGCCCTCGCGACAACCGCGCGCAGGCGCGCCGCCGCTGGCGTTACGCGAAGCGGCTGCGACTGGGTCGGGCCTGCAATATTCTTTGCGGCAGCACACAAGCGTGCCTATGATAAATCGCATGTACCGTAGAGCCGGCGACGTGCAGCGATTGCGCATACGGCGCCATCTAACGCGGTAGGGCATGGTGTGACGGTTCTTCGAGTCCGGCTTTCGCGAACCGGGCGAGGTCGGGCGCAGACTCGGCGATCACATGAGGCAACGGGGTGTCGTTCAATCTGGAACCGGAAAGGACGAGGGCCGGTTCAAAACCGTGGAGCACGACTGTGAAGATTCTGATGGTAGTGACGTCGCACGACAAGCTGGGCGATACCGGCAAGAAAACCGGTTTCTGGCTCGAGGAATTCGCTGCGCCTTACTTCACGTTCCTCGATGCGGGCGCACAGGTCACCGTAGCGTCGCCCAAAGGCGGGCAGCCGCCGCTCGATCCGAAAAGCGATACCCCTGAAGGTCAAACGGCTCTGACCAAACGCTTCAAGGCCGATCCGGCCGCGCAGGCCGTGCTTGCCAGTACTGTCAAACTCGAAGGCATGAAGGCCGACGATTTCGATGCAGTGTTTTATCCCGGTGGCCACGGCCCAATGTGGGACCTGGCCGAAGACAAGCATTCGATCGCGCTGATCGAGGCGTTCTACAATTCCGGCAAGCCGGTTGCCACAGTGTGTCATGCGCCGGGCGTGCTGCATCACGTGATGATCGACGGGCAGTCGATCGTCAAGGGCAAACGGGTGGCTGGTTTTACGAATTCGGAGGAAGAAGCCGTCGGGCTGACTCACGTCGTGCCGTTTCTGGTCGAAGACGAATTGAAGCGGCTTGGCGGCCTGTACGAAAAAGTGGCCGACTGGCAGAGCTTTGCGGTGACCGACGGTCGTCTGGTGACTGGGCAGAACCCGGCTTCGTCGGAGGCGGGGGCGAAGCAGTTGCTCGCGTTGCTGAAGTAATGGCGGGCTGAACGCGGTTCACGCACGATTCAACTGCAGTTCACATCAGTCAGCGTGGCGCGCTTGCGCCGCGCTGATTTCTTTTTTGGTTGTACGCGCAACTTCCGGACGAGCGTTTTTGAACCGCTTGCGCCGCCAACCCACGTCGCATTCGCCGCCCGCAAGGAATGGATGACAATAGCGTTTTGCGAAAGTCACCGGTGGATCGAGGATGAGAAAACCTGTCGATGGCGCGGCAGCGGCCATCATGCTGTTGCTGTGCGCCATATGGGGGCTGCAGCAGGTTGCGATCAAGGCGGCTGCGGCCGATATCGCGCCGATGCTGCAGGTCGCGTGGCGTTCCGGCGTGGCGGCGCTGCTGGTGTGGCTATTCGACCGTATCGTCGTGCGCGACAACTGGCTGCCCGGCATCGCGTTGCGCGCCGGCGTGCCAGTCGGCCTGCTGTTTGCGCTTGAATTCCTGTTTATTGCCGAAGGGCTGCGCTGGACCAATGCTTCGCATATGGCGGTGCTGTTGTATACGGCGCCGATGTTTGCCGCAATCGGTCTGCATGTGCGTCTGCCGGATGAGCGTTTGAGTGCGCTGCAATGGGCCGGCATCGGCGTGGCGTTCGCCGGCATCGCGGTGTGTTTCATCGGGCCGACCCTCGTGCCCGGCGCGCGGCACGCTACAGCGAACGCGCCGAACTGGCTGCTCGGCGATTTTTTCGCGTTGTGCGGCGGCGCGGCGTGGGGCTTCACGACCGTTGCGGTGCGCGTGAGCCGCCTGAGCGAGGCGCCGCCGACGCAGACGCTGTTCTATCAACTGGCCGGCGGTTTTATCGTGCTGTTGCCGTTTGCATGGCTGACCGGTGACACGCATTGGCACGGCAGCGCATTTGCGTTGGGCAGTCTCGCGTTTCAGACCGTGGTGGTGTCGTTTGCCAGCTATCTGACGTGGTTCTGGCTGTTGCGCCGCTATTTCGCTGCGCGTCTCGGTGTGCTGTCGTTTATGACGCCGCTGTTCGGCGTGGCGCTGGGCGTCGTGTTACTGCATGAAGAGCTCGATGCGAGCTTTGCGGTCGGCGCGATACTGGTGCTGGCGGGACTCGTGATCGTCAATGCGCAGGCGATGTTGCGTCAGGCGTTCGCGCGCGATCCGGCAAAGCGCGAGCGCGAATCCGCGCGCAGTTCGTGAACTGCGCGCGCGGCGAACCGGTTGCCTGCCCCGATCCGCCGCGCGCATGTCACTTCGCTTTACTTCATTTGACAGCATCGCCCTCGCTCAGGCCGTCTTATCCGCCGCAAACGGCAGCGAATACGACCGCTTGCCGGTCGCCGCGAAAATCGCATTGGCAACCGCCGGCCCGATCGGCGCGACACCCGGCTCGCCGATGCCAGTCGGCGCTTCGCTGGACTGTACGATATGCACTTCGACCTTCGGCATTTCGTTCATGCGCAGCACCTGGTACGCGTCGAAGTTGTTCTGCTGCACGCGTCCATCCTTCAGCGTGATGGCGCTGTGCAGCGCGGCGCCCAGACCGTAGCCGATCCCGCCTTCGATCTGCGCGGCGATCACGTCCGGGTTGATCGCGGTGCCGCAGTCCACCGCGCACACCACACGGTCCACCTTGACCTTGCCGTCCTTGTCGACCGTCACTTCGGCAACCTGCGCGACCAACGTATGGAACGCCTCGGCCACCGCAATGCCGCGGCCCTTGCCCGGCGGCAGCGGCGTGCTGCTCCAGCCGGCCTTGCTGGCGGCCAGATCGAGCACCGCGCGCATGCGCGGCTGCTGCGCGAGCAGGTTGTGGCGGAACATGTACGGGTCTTGTCCCGCCGCATGTGCGGCTTCGTCGATAAACGCTTCGACTGCGTACGCGGTGTGCGAACTGCCGACCACGCGCCACCACAGCACCGGCACGCCGGTGCTGGTGGTCGACAGCTCGACCGACAGGTTCGGGATCGCATACGCGATGTTCGCCGCGCCTTCCACCGAAGTCGAATCGATGCCGTTTTTCGCGAGGCCCGAGAACGGTGTGTTCGCAACGATCGACTGACCGACGATGTGATGCTTCCAGCCCACCAGCTGGCCGTCTTTGGTCAGGCCGGCTTCCAGTTTGTGGAAGTAGATCGGCCGGTACAGGCCGCCGTGGATGTCGCATTCGCGCGTCCATTGCAGCTTGACCGGCGTGCCGTTCGCGCCGAGCGCCTTGGCGATCGACACGGCCTCGACGATATAGTCGGAGCCCGGATTCGCGCGCCGGCCGAAGCTGCCGCCGGCATACAGCGTATGGATGCTGACCTGCTGCGGCTCGAGCCCCGCGGTGCGCGCGGCGTTGGCCTGGTCGATGGTCTGGAACTGGTCGCCGGTCCAGATTTCGCAACGATCGGCGGTTAGCTTGACGACTGCATCGAGCGGTTCCATCGGCGCATGCGCGAGGTACGGGAATTCATAGCTCGCGGAAATCTTGTGCGCCGCGCCGGCAATCGCCTTGTTCGCGTCGCCTTCGGTGCGCGCCGGCAGGCCAGGCTGGTCGGCGAGCTTGCGGTATTCGGCGAAGATCTGGTCCGAGCTGCGCTTTTCCGCGTGCGTATCGTCCCATTCCACTTTCAGCGCGTCGCGGCCCTGCTTGGCGGCCCAGAAGCTCTTGCCGACCACCGCGATGCCGCGCGGCACCTGCACCACGTCGACCACGCCGGGCACCGCTTTCGCCGCGCTCGCATCGAACGACTTGACGGTGCCGCCGAACAGCGGCGGGCGCTGCATGATCGCCACCAGCATGCCGGGGAAAGTCACGTCGATGGTGAACTGCGCGGTGCCGTTGGTTTTCGGCGGCACGTCGACGCGCGGCACGTGAGTGCCGATCAGCTTGAAGTCTTTCGGGTCTTTCAGCGCGACCTTGTCCGGCACCGGCAGTGCGGCGGCCTTGCCGACCAGCGAGCCGTAGCTCGCCTTGCGGCCGCTCGCGTCGTGATAGACGTAGCCGCGCTCGGTGCGCAGCGAATCGGCCGGCACCTGCCATTGCTCGGCCGCCGCGGTGACCAGCATCGCGCGGCCTTTCGCGCCGGCTTCGCGCAACTGCGGCCACGAATTGGCCATCGCCGAGCTGCCGCCGGTGCCCTGGATCTTGCCGAACGCGAGGTTCGCGTAACGCGTTGCATCGGCAGGCGCGCTTTCGACGCGCACCCGCGACCAGTCCGCGTCGAGTTCTTCGGCGACCACCGTTGCGATGCCGGTGTACGCGCCCTGGCCCATCTCGACGTGCTTGGCGATCACCGTCACGCTGTCGTCGGCGCCGACGCGCAGGAACGCGTTCGGCGCGAAGGTGCCGCCGGCGGCCGGCGCTTCGGCGGCCTGCGCGCGCTGCTCAGGGCCGCCCCATTCGAAGCCGATGGTCAGCGCCAGGGCCGCCGCGGTGCCGACGCCCTTCAAAAACGTGCGCCGTGCCGGACGCTCGATTGCCACGATATCGTTCTTCATGGGTTACACCTTCAGCGTGTCGGCGGCACTGTGGATCGCAGCGCGAATACGCGTATAGGTCGCACAGCGGCAGATGTTGCCGCTCATCGCGGCATCGATGTCGGCGTCGCTCGGCGACGGGTTTTGCTTGAGCAGCGCGGTGGCGGACATCACCTGCCCGGACTGGCAGTAACCGCACTGCGGCACCTGCAGCTTGACCCAGGCGGCCTGGATCGCGTGCGCTTCCTTGCCTTGCAGCCCTTCGATGGTGGTGATGTGGCGGCCCGCCACGGCCGACAGAGGCATCATGCACGAGCGGATCGGCTGGCCTTCGAGGTGCACCGTGCAGGCGCCGCATTGCGCCATGCCGCAGCCGAACTTGGTGCCGTGCAGGCCTGCGACTTCGCGGATCGCCCACAGCAGCGGCATGTTGGGATCGGCGTCCAGCGTGATGGACTGGCCGTTCAATATCAGAGTGGTGGACATCGACTACTCCGTCAGGGAAGTAAGTTTGTGGTTTGTTCTGTCGCGCGCTCGGCGTGGGGTTTGCGCTACGGCTGGCAAGGCGGATGTGCTGCCTTGAACCGCGACTTGTATCGGGACGCCGCACAACGCGCAGTGGCGCGAGAGACGTTGCCGGCCGTTTGCGCGTCCGGCAGAGGGGCAGGACACAGCGGCGGCAACGTGTCCGAGTTTCGCCGAAAGTGCATCTGAACGTTTGTTCGAAACTCTGGAAGTTTTGCCTAATTCTGTTTGGGGTTTGTTTTGGCGGTCTGGATGCGTCACCAGGCTGACAGGCGGCTTGCTATGCGATGCGAGCTGCATCCGTGCGGATGCACGGATCAGCCGGTCGACGCGTGGGAGGCGAAGTCGTGCTTCGCGTTCTGAAGGGGGTTCACCGCGCCGCTAACGTGATGCGCGGCGCGGGCGTGGCATCGGTGAAAGGGAAGACGCCCGGCTTGCGACCGCCGGGTCGTCCGCGCGGTGAAATACGCGCGGTGAAATACGCGCTGGGAAATGCGCTTACGCAGCCGCGAGACCGCCATCCACCAGCCAGATCGCGCCGGCGAACGTCAGCACCGACAGCACCGTGCTGACCAGAATCGACGTGGCCGCTTCGCTTTGATACGCACCGGCCTCGTTGGCGAACATCGCGGGAATCGTCGCCGACGGCAGCGCGCACAGCAGGATCATCTGTTGCGCGTAGAGTCCGCGTACGCCGAGCAGCACGGTGGCGGCGAACATCAGCGCCGGATGGATCAGCAGCTTCAGGCCGAGATTGCTCCACACCTCGCTCGACAGCTTCAGCTTCACCGACGACATGATCAGGCCGAGGCACAGCAGCGACACGCCCGGCGTCGCCTTGCCGAGCAGATTGAAGGCTTCGGCCAGAGTCGGCGGCAGCTTCACCTGCAGCAGCGACAGCACGATGCCGAGTGCCGGCGCCCACATCAGCGGACGGCGCACGGCGCTTTTGAGGCTCGCGACGAACGCCTGCGTGCCGCTGCCGGTGCCGCTCGCAATGGTGAGCAGCATCGTGGTGAGCGGAATCATCAACAGGCTGGCGATCAGATTCAGCACCAGCACCGAGTAGATGCTCGACGGTCCGAACATCGCCTGCAGGATCGGAATGCCCATAAAGGCTGCGTCCGGATAGCCGCAGACGAAGCCCTTCAGCGTCGCCGCTTTCAGCTCGCGATAGCGCCACCAGCCGATCAGCAGCGCCGCGCCATACATGCCGATGATGCCGATGAAGGTCGCGAAGATCAGCCGGAAATCGAACAGCTGCGCGCGCGGCGTGCTGGCCATGCCGACCAGCAGCAGCGCCGGGAAAATCCAGCCGAGCACCAGCCGGCTGATCAGCAGGCTGTCCGAGTGATCGAGCCGCCTGCGTTTGCCGGCGACGAAGCCAAGCACGATGATCAACGCGACCGGCAAGATCGGGCCGACGATTCTGTCAAACATGTTCTCCTGGCTCCTTCCATTGTTTTATGAGCGCGCGGCGGCCGCGCGAAAAGCCGCGGCCGGCCGCGGCAACCGGCGGGTTGCGCGGGCGGCGCCCAGCAGTGACGGACGGCGCTGTGCGCGGTTACAGCGCGACGCGGTAGTCGCGCAGCACGTCGGGGTTCGGCTCGAGGCCGAGGCCCGGCCCTTGCGGTACGGCGATACGGCCGTTGCGCGGCACGATTGCGTCGCCGTATAGCTGCGCTTCGAGATCGAAGTAGCGCCATTCGACCAGCGCCTTCGCGCCGCCCAGTGCGGCGCCGGTATGCACGCTGGCGAGCAGCCCCGGGCCGTCGTAGAACGTGTGCACCATCACCGCGACGTTGTGCGCGGTGGCCAGCGCAAATACCTTCTGCAGCTCGGTGATGCCGCCCATTTTCGCGGGGCTCGGCTGGATGAAGTCGACTGCGCCGGCGGCGAGCATGTGCTGGAAGTCCATCAGCGTCGACGCGTTTTCGCCGGCGGCGACCGGAATGCCGCCGTGGCCGCGCACGGTAGCGAGGCCCGTGTAGTTTTCCGGCGGCCAGACCGGCTCTTCGATCCAGCGCAGATTG
>DATLOW010000391.1:0-15899 GCA_035536055.1 Paraburkholderia sp.
TGCGCGGCGTATCGGCTGACAGGAAACGCGTCGAGCCGTAACCGCGCAGGTACGGCACGATCACGCGATAGCCGGCCGCCGTCAGATGCGGCGTGACTTCGGCGAAGCTGTGGATGTCGTACGGCCAGCCGTGCAGCAGCAGCACCACCGGACCGTGCCGCGGGCCGGCATCGACGTAGCCGATATTGAGTGCGCCCGCATCGATCTGCTGGATCGGACCGAAGGCAGCGCTGCCGCCGGACGATTTCTTGTTTGCAGCGGAAGGCGGCGTCTGCGCCCGAGCAATGCTGCCGAGCCCCAGTTCGGCGAGGCTCAAACCAGCGACCGCAGACCCGAGGAGGCGGCGGCGGCGAAGATCGACGGAATTGTCCAAAACCATTTCTCCGTTTTGATTGTTCAGGAAAACGTCATGCTTTAAATGGCGGCAATCGTTGGTCAATCCCGGCGTAAAGCCCGGCCGATGCCCCTGACGCGTTGCAGTAACGCGCAGTTGGCTTTATATCCGACTCGCACCGCATCAGCGGGGTGTTTTGTATCCCAATGTATCCGCTATACAAAGCGATTCAAAATCGCCTGCCTGAAGGCGCAATTGCAGCGACCAGCTTGCCTTTTGTAGACGTCGTATAGCGGATGGCGCGGAAGTCATACATCGATGCCATGCGCAGCGATCTTTTTATAGAGTGTCGCGCGGCCCATGCCGATCTTCGCGGCCGTTTCGGCGACGTGCCCGCCGCACGCGCGCAGTGCATCTTGCAGAAAGCGCTTTTCGAATGCAGCCATCGCATCGGACCATGCTTCGAGCGGCGCGGCCGAAAGTGCGGTTTCAGTTGCGTCCGCATTCGGCTGCATCGAGGCAGCCGCCGCGCCGGTTTGCGCGGCAGCCTCGCGCGGCACCGCGCCGATAAACGGCGCAAGCATGTGCGCATCGATCCGCTCGCTGTCCGATAGCATCACCGCACGCTCGAGCGTATTGCGCAATTCCCGCACATTGCCCGGCCACGTGTACGAGCACAACAGCCGCAGCGCATCCGGCTGCAACTCCAGATGACCGCCGCGCGTTTGCATCGCGAGATCCTCGAGGATCGTGTAAGCCAGCGCTTCGATATCCGAAAGTCTGTCGCGCAGCGGCGGCGCATCAATCGTCAACACATTGAGCCGATAGAACAGGTCCGCGCGAAAGCGTCCCGCAGCCACTAATGCGGCCAGATCGGCGGACGTCGCCGCAACGATCCGCACGTCGGCACGGACGATGCGGTTCGAGCCCAGCGGCTCGAACTCGCTGTCCTGCAGCACGCGCAGCAGTTTGCCTTGCAGCGGCAGCGGCATATCGCCGATTTCATCGAGAAACAGCGTGCCGCCATCGGCCAGTTCGAATTTGCCGACACGCCCCTTGCGGTCGGCGCCCGTATAAGCACCCGCTGCCGCGCCGAAGAATTCGACTTCGAGCAGCGCCTCCGGAATTGCCGCCACATTGACCGTGACGAGCGGCTTGCCGGCCCGCGCCGACGCGCCGTGAATCGCATGGGCGAGCAGTTCCTTGCCGGTGCCGGTTTCGCCGAGCAGCAGCACCGGCGAGTCGACCTGCGCCGCGCGGCGCGCGCGACGCTTCACTTCGAGACTCGCCGCACTGGTGCCGACGAAGCTCGCGAACGAATATTTGGCGCGGCGCGCCTGCGCCAGCGATTGCCGCGTCGCGATCAGTTCCTGCTGCACGCGCGAATAGTGGGAAAAAAGCGGTGTCAGCGCCTTCATTTCGTCGAACAGCGCGAAGCCGACCGCGCCGATGGTTGCACCCGCATCGTCTTTGAGCGGCAGCCGCGTGACGACGAGCGGCTCGCGGTCGGTTTCCAGCACGTCGAGCAGAATCGGCTTGCCGGTGGTCACCACTTCGCGCATCAGGCTATGCGGAATCACCGCTTCGCAATCGAGGCCGATAGCCTGCTGCGGCTCAGCGAAACCGAAGCGTGCCGCGTAACGCTTGTTGATCCACACGACGCGTGCGTTGGCGTCGACGATAAAGGTGCCTTCGCTGAAGTTCTCAAAGGTACGAAACAGCGAGTCCATCGCCCGGCGCAGCACATCGCTGTAGTTGGCGGGCACGCCGCTCCAGTCGTTCATCATGCTGTCGTTGTCTCCGGCTTATCGTTTGTTTTGCGGGCGATGCGTCTCCGACGCGGGACGCATTATCTCATTCTAGAGAATCGAAAACTCACGATAAATCGGGTATTCTCTGGGACCGTCCCGATCCCACGCGCAATTTGTCTCCATACGGAGACAAATTGGCACTACCGTGTGTCGCGCCGTCCCGCAGCCGATACCGCAAACCCGCCGCAGCGCGGCCGCAGCGCGCATGGCATGGAAACTGCGTACGCGGGCCGGGCCGCTGCGCCGCCCCGCAGCGGGACTATCTAGAACAACCAGTACTCTGGAGACTCAACTTGTCTTTCGTCATCGTCCTCGCCGCCCTGGCGTTTCTGATGTTTGCCGCGTATCGCGGCTACAGCGTGATCCTGGTCGCGCCGATCGCCGCGCTCGGCGCCGTTCTGCTGACCGAGCCGGCCGCGGTTGCACCGGTGTTCTCGGGCATCTTCATGGAGAAGATGGTCGGCTTCGTCAAACTGTACTTTCCGGTGTTTCTGCTTGGCGCCGTGTTTGGCAAGGTAATCGAACTATCGGGCTTCTCCGAATCGATCGTCGCCGCGGCGATCCGCTATATCGGCCGCTCGCGCGCCAACGCCGTGATCGTCGCGGTGTGCGCGCTGCTGACGTACGGCGGCGTGTCGCTGTTCGTGGTGGTGTTCGCGGTTTATCCGTTTGCGGCCGAACTGTACCGGCAAAGCGGCATTCCGAAGCGCCTGATGCCCGGCGCAATCGCGCTCGGTGCGTTTTCGTTCACGATGGATTCATTGCCGGGAACGCCGCAGATTCAGAACATCATCCCCACCACGTTCTTCAAAACCACCGCATGGGCGGCACCCGGACTCGGCATCGCCGGCTCGCTGTTCATCATCGTGGTCGGCCTGACGTTTCTCGAATGGCGGCGCCGCAGCGCGATGGCAAAGGGCGAAGGCTACGGCACGTCGCTCGTCAACGAACCCGAGCGCGTCGAGACTTCGCAGTTGCCGCATCCATTGCTCGCGGTTGCACCGCTCGTACTGGTGGGCGTTGCGAACTTCGTGTTGACGCGCTTTCTGCCGGACTGGTACGGTACTTCGTACACCGTCGCGCCTGACGTGCTGCCGGGCGTGCATACGCCTGTCACCACGTCGATCAAAACCGTCGTCGCGATCTGGGCTGTCGAAGGCGCGCTGTTGCTCGGTATCGTGCTGGTCGTGCTGACCGCATTTCGCCGCGTCAGCGAACGCTTTGCGAACGGCACCAAGGCGGCGGTCGCAGGCGCGCTGCTGGCGTCGCTGAATACCGCTTCAGAATATGGCTTCGGCGGCGTGATTGCGGCGCTGCCGGGCTTTATCGTCGTTAGCGATGCGCTAAAGAGCATTCCGAATCCGCTCGTCAATGCGGCGGTATCGGTCAGTTCGCTGGCGGGCATTACCGGGTCGGCTTCGGGCGGCATGAGTATCGCGCTCGCGGCGATGTCGGACCTGTTCATCAAAGGCGCCGAGGCCGCGCATATTCCGATGGAAGTGTTGCATCGTGTGGTTGCAATGGCGAGCGGCGGTATGGATACGCTGCCGCACAACGGCGCGGTGATTACGCTGCTGGCCGTTACCGGCTTGACGCATCGCGAGTCGTATCGCGACATCTTTGCCGTCACGGTGATCAAGACGCTGGCGGTTTTCTTTGTGATTGCCGTGTACTACGCGACTGGCCTGGTTTGAGATATCGACCGCACTGCTCGTCGCTCAACGAGGGAGAAATGAAATGCTGCAACTCCGCCCAGGCTGCGAATGCTGCGACAAAGACTTGCCGCCCGATGCGCGCGATGCCTTCATCTGTTCATTCGAATGCACGTTCTGCAGCGACTGCACGGCGAACGTCCTGAAAGGCGTGTGCCCGAACTGCGGTGGCGAACTGGTCGCGCGGCCGCGGCGGCCGGCTGGCAAGCTGGCTAAATTTCCGGCCTCTGCCGAACGGGTTTTCAATGCCGATTGCCGCGCGCAGCACGCTGTCGGCGCGAGCTAGTCAGGCGAGACGCGTGCCGCGCGCGCGTCGCCGTTTATTTGCTGCCAGATTCGCCCAGCACGCGCTCGTTGCGGCCGTGGATCATCGCCTGCGTAGTTTTGGTCGCACCCGGCCCCGGCGCGAAGCGCACGTCGCGAAAGCCCAGGCTACGGCCACTCTTGCCTTGCACCGCGATCGGCTCTACCGGCTCGCCGCTGCTGTGATCCACCAGTGCAACGAGCGGCTTGCCTTTCGGCGCGAGCCAGCGGTCGCCCCATTGCATTAGCGCGACCAGCACTGGATACAATTCGCTGCCCTTGTCCGTCAACCGATAGCCAAACGTATTGGCACGCTCGGGCAGCGGAAAACGCTCGACGATGTTCAGCTCGATCAGCCGGTCCAGCCGTGCTGCAAGAACATTTCGTGCGATACCCAGCCGGGTCTGGAATTCGTCGAAACGCGTGGTGCCTTGCGTGCATTCGCGCACGATCAGCAGGGTCCACCACTCGCCGACTTCGTCGAGTGCGCGAGCAATCGAGCAATTCATTCCGTCGAAGCGTTTGCGGTACATTTCGGCCTTTTCATGCTGAACACTGTTGACGCGCCGTAAGGCATCCGCAGCGTATGGGTCTTGTCTGCGATGGTACTGTGACAAAACCTCATTTCACGAAGTTCCGCCGCGATCAAAGCGGCCGATGCGCGGGCTTGTTGAGGAACGGGATCAACACCAGCATCAGCACACTGGCCAGCAGCAACACCGCATACGAGCCGAAGAAGCCACCGGTGCGGTCGCGCAGAAAGCCAAAGCTAAGCGGCCCCAACGCAGCGATCATGTAGCCGATGCACAGCACGAACATCGTCCACGCATGCGCTTCTTTTGCGTTGGCCGTATGGTCCAACGGCAAGGTCATCCCCAACGCGAAACACATGCCCTGGCCGAACGCGATCAGAACGATAAACACCGTCGGCAACGACTGAGGCGCGAACGCGAGGCCAGCAAAGCCCGCTATCGTCGCAAGGGTGCCTGCGGCCAGCAAGGCACGCCGGTCACCGAACCTGCCGGCCGCGGCACCGGCCGCGAAGCTCCCCGCCGCAAGAAGCAGCGTAAACAGGCTCAGCATCAGGCCGCTCGGCACACTGCTCGCATGCACCTCGCTATTCCATGGCGCGATCCAGGCGAGACACGCATAAGCGATGTATTGGCTCAAGCCGAAAAACACCGCAAGCAGCCACGCGCGCCGGTTGTTCCATGGCAAGCCGATCGTTGCGCTGCTGTCGCGTTTCGGCGTACGCTGCGCCGTACCATTGAAGCGGCGCGTCAGATACGACCAGCTTGCAACCGCCGTGACGACCAGCACGACCCACATACCCGCACCGAACCGCCAGCTGCCGGAATGCTCTGCAACGAAGCCGGTGGTACCTGCGGCGATCGTCGCGCCGATACTCAGACCGCCCGCGTAAATGCCCATGAATAACGACGATTCCTGCGGAAAGTGCTCCTTGATCCAGCCGCCGATCAATGCCCCGGCAATCGCAATTCCGATTCCGACGAACATCGTCCAAAATAACAGCAGTTGCGTCGAATGCGTGGCTGCGCGCAGCAGCATCGCGGCGCCCAGCAGCCACAGCGACAGCAACACGGTCTGATTGGCGCCGAGCCGCCGGCTGATGGCCGGCACGCACAGCACGAACAAGCCCATGCATACGTCGGGAATGGACGTCAGCAACGAAGCCTCGGAATAGCTCAACCCGAAGTCCTGCTGGATCTTCAGCAGCAATGGCCCAACCGAAACGATACCGGGCCGCAATGCAAACGAGAGCACCAGCAAACAGACAATGGCAATTGCCCGATGCTTTTCCGTACGGCTGCCGATTTGAATCTGAGCACTCATCTGGCCACCTGCGTTGTAAAGTGAAAGTTTCGTCGCAGAGGGATAGTAGTGTGCGTATGCGCGCGAGAAAACGGCAATGAATGACAAGATTCGTCGCAAAAGTGACAACCCTCCAGCGTTGGGACGAAGCCTCGATTACGCCGACTATCAAGCCGTCCCGCGCGTAATGACTGCGCTGGCCGGCGATCACCCCACGGGCAGCTACGTCGAGCCGCACAGTCATCCGCGTGGCCAGTTGCTGTATGCGACCTCTGGCCTGATGCGCGCAGCAACCGAAAAAGGCATCTGGTTGCTGCCGCCGCAACGAGGGCTGTGGATTCCGCCCAACGTGGTCCACGACCAGCGCATGCTCAGTCCGACAAGGATGCGCACGATCTACGTGGAAGCGGGGACGGCCGCGCGCCTGGGCGACAGGTGCCGCACGATCGAAGTCAGCCCGCTGTTGCGCGAACTGATTTTGTCGCTGGTGATGGAGCCGATCGAATATGCGTTGAATGCTCGCAACGGCCATATCGTGGCGCTGATCCTGCACGAGCTTGAAACCGCGCGTGCGATGGCACTCGAGATTCCCTGGCCGAAAGACCGCCGGCTGCTGATGATCTGCGAAGCGGTGCTGAATGCGCCGCACGCGCCGATGACGATCGAGCACTGGTCGCAGAGCGTTGGCGCCAGTTCGCGCACGCTGATACGCCTGTTCATCAAGGAGACGGGGCAAACCTTCCGGCAGTGGGTGCAGCAGGTGCGCCTTGCCGAGGCGTTAACCCGGCTGGAAAACGGCGCACCAGTCGCAGCCGTCGCAAACGACCTGGGCTACGCGAGCCCGAGTGCGTTCGCCGCGATGTTCCGCAAGACCCTCGGACAATCGCCGAGCGAATATCTGGCGCACCGGCTATAGCGCGCCGCCGTTGGCTGTCAGTCTTCGACCTTCGCGCCCTTCGCCAGCTCGAGCAGACTGTTCAATGCGCGCGTGAACGGCGCAGCGTCGCCGGTCGCCGCCTGCATGATCAGCGCACCTTGCAGCCGGGCGATCCAGTCTTCGGCGAAATGCCGTGCACGCACGGGCGACATTCCGCTTTCCTTCGCCAGCGCTTCGAGAGCCTCGCCCCAGTTTCCGAATGCCTTGCGCAGGCCTTGCTGAACCTCGCCCGCCAACGTCGAGGTGGCCAGTCCCGCCAGCACGCAGGGCGCTCGCCCGCTGTCGTAGACCCGGTCGAGAATCGCAATGATCTTGCGGATACGCGTTTTCAGCGAGCCGGGCATCTGCGCAACCTGCAGGATTTCGCTGTCGATCACTTCGTTGGCGCGGTCCAGCACGGCCTGCGCCATCTGCGCCTTGCCGTCCGGGAAATGATGGTACAGGCTTGATTTACCGAGCCCCGTTGCGCGCGAAAGCTCGGTGAGCGACGCGCCATCGAAGCCGCGCCGCTGGAACACGGCGAACAGCCGGTCGACGATCTCGTTCCTCGATCCCGTTGCATCAGACATAGCGCACCCTCATAAAGAACTGAACGTTCGGTACAGTACGGCTGATTATATCAGCTGGGTGAATAGCTGGTTGCAGTTATGTTGTTGACTTGGTATTCAGAAGCCTCTACTGTACCGATCGTTCGGTTCAATTAAACCATCGCGAACACCGCCCTAGTCAACGAACACCAATCTGGAGGTTTCCATGTCAGTCGCCGCTTCGCATCAAACCGTATCTGTGAACGACCGCCGTACCGGCGCCGCGCTCAACCTGTTCTATCGTGAGGCAGGCGAGAAAGACGCACCGGCGGTGTTGCTGCTGCATGGCTTTCCGACCTCGAGCCATCAGTACCGCGGTCTGATCAGCCGCCTCGCGGACAAGTACCGGGTGATCGCGCCGGATCTGCCGGGCTTCGGTTTCTCCGACGCTCCCGCTGCGCAGACGTTTGACTACACGTTCGACCACCTCGCCGAAGTGATCGAGAGCTTCACCGATGCGATCGGTCTGAACCGCTACGCGCTATACGTGTTCGACTACGGCGCACCGGTGGGTTTCCGGCTAGCCGCGGCGCGTCCGGAACGGGTGACGGCACTGATCTCTCAGAACGGCAATGCGTATGAAGAAGGACTCAGCGAAGGCTGGAATCCGATGCGCGCGTACTGGCAGGACCCCACGCAACAAAACCGCGACAACCTGCGCGCGTTCCTGAAGTCGGAGACCACGTCGTTCCAGTACACGCATGGCGAAGCGAATACGTCGTTGATTGCGCCCGAGTCTTATACGCTCGATCAGCATTTTCTCGACCGGCCGGGCAATGACGATATCCAGCTCGACCTGTTCGGCGACTACCAGACGAATATCGCTGCCTACCCGCGTTTTCACGAATACTTCCGCACGCATCGTCCGCCGACGCTTGCGGTGTGGGGCAAGAACGACCCGTTCTTTGTGCCCGCCGGTGCCGAAGCTTATCGCCGCGATTTGCCGGATGTCGAAATTCACTTCGTCGACGCAGGTCATTTCCCGCTGGAAACGCATTTGGATCAGGTCGCTGGCATCATTCGCGCGTTTCTTGCACGCACACTCGATAATGCGCAGGGCAGCGCGCTGTTCGGCGAACTCAGCGCGGCAAGCGCGCCGGCGGCCGCCCGAGACCTGCTCGACGGCATGGCTAGCGTATTCGGCTTTACACCAAATCTCGGCTATGCACTTGCCGCGGAACCGACCGTGCTGAGCGCGTACATCACGATGCTGCAGTCGTTAGGTGCGACTTCGCTCGACCCGGTCGCGCAACAAGTCGCGTTGGCTTCGGCAAGCCGCGCCAACGCCGCGGACTATGGCGTCGCTGTCCATGTGACGCTTGCGGCGAAGCTCGGCGCATCCGCGCAAGTGGTCGAAGCACTGCGCAACGGCGGCGCGTTGCCCGATGCAAAACTCGAAGCCGTGCGGCGCTTTGCGGCAGCGATTGCTTCGAAGCATACGCAGGTGTCCGACAGCGACGTCAATGCACTGAAAGCGGCGGGCTTCGATCATCGCGCAACGGTCGCGATCGCGCTGGCCGCAGCGGCAAAAACGCTGGTCAACACGGTTGCGCATCTGTCACGGCCGGAAATCGATGCCGGCTTCCTGCCTGCTCCGGTGGTTGCGGGCGCACCCTACTAAGCAAAACGTGGTGTTCGTGGCTCGTCGGATCCGGCAAGACGGCAACGCGCCGCTTGCCGGATCGATGACTGAATCGTCGCGGCAGTATTTTTGCGCCCCCGCTGTCATAACTTCCGCGCTGCCACGACCTGCCTGGATCACATCAATCCAAAGCGAGCATCGGCGCGCACTGCCATGACCCCACAACCGGATTCGCCGCAACTGCACGACGTCGAAAGCATGCTGCACGCATTGCTGGTGAAATCGCTATCCGGCGACGATCTTGCTTACAGTCGCTTCCTGCAGAAGCTTGCCGAGCATTTGCGAAAATTTCTGCGCAAGCGCTTGTACCGCCTGCAAGACGATATCGAAGACCTCGTGCAGGAGATCCTGATCGCAATTCATGCCAAACGCAGCACGTACCGGCCCACCGACCCGCTTACGCCGTGGATTCACGCCATTGCGCGCCACAAGCTGATCGACCACCTGCGCGCAAGCTCGCGCGGCGGCGCATTGCACGAGCCGCTCGACGCTCACGAGCCGCTATCGTGCATACCCGATGCAGAGCACGCGGACGCGCGCCGCGATGTGGAAACGATGCTGCGCCGCCTGCCTCACAAACAGCGCCTGCTGATCGTTTGCATCAAGCTGCGCGGCTTGTCGGTGATGGAGGCGGCGCAAATCACCGGCTGGTCCGAATCCGCGATCAAGACCGCGGTTCATCGCGGCATGAAGAGCCTGTGCACGCGCATGCAGACATCGCACGATGCAGAGCCGCGACACGCGTCGTTTGCGCTATAGGTCGGTCGGGAAAAACTCCATGTAGCGCGTGCTGGAACCCGCGAGGTCCGCAGGCACGGCGCATCCGGCTTCAATCGACAGCAGCGTATCGACGGTTGCGCGCCGATTCGAAACGAATTGCCATGGAATCGCTGGCGGCGCCGCATCGCCAGCGCTCGTCAAACGCTCGATCGCCGACAGCAGCGTGTCGCGCTCGAACGAGCAGATCAGAAAGCCTTCGTTGGCAAGCGCCGTCCGAACGATGCCCAGTTCGCTGCACAGCCGCTCCTTCAGAGGCGCATCCTGCGCATCTGCCGCCCTCGACGCGATGATCAGTTCATGCGTTTCGGCGTCGACGATCTTCCCCGCCGCGGAAAACTCCGGCATGTCGGCGCCCCACGCTTCAGGCGGACAAGCCTTCGCGGCAGGTGTCAGCTCGACGAAAGGATTGATTTCAGCCGGATAGATGCGGCACACGCGCGGTCGCTCGAGATACGCGCCGCATCGCGCGTCGGGCAGCAGATGCGGGCACGCACCGTCGAAACTCGCCACCGTATTGACAATCACGCGGATCGGCAGAGCGCCGCTCATTGCCGCGAACGAACGCCGGCGTTTGTGCGCCGCCTGCGCGTCGGTGTCGGGCGGCTCGACCGGCCATGGAATGGCCTCGATAAACAACTGCACGTCGCCGCCACGGCGAATCCAGTCCGCCGACTCGGCAAGGCTCAATGGGAGCCTCAGGTTGTGACAGCACGCGCCACATTGGGTACAGCCGAAATGAATCGCCATCGAATACTCGTCCAGGTATTTGTCTTGACTCGACACCGCAAGGAACGTGCATCGTCGTCGATGCCGTTGCTCCTGCCGCCATGGCAGGCAATGCGCCGACTGTGTAGTTCGATGGAAACGCGCAAGAGGTTACAACTTTTTGCTGTGCACAGGCGAGGCCGGGACAAACGCCCGGAATTGTACGCAAAGATGGGATTGTTTGTGTGGAGAAGCGATCGCCGAACGAACCGCTGACAAGCGAAACACAGATTCGACCAACCGGTACGCATAAAAGCGCCGGCCGGCAACACGGGAGAACGCGAAAACTCGCCCCTCCCGTGCGCGTTGACTTTCAATTAGCCATTGCCGCCGTGGAACAACGTCAGCTTGTTCGATACCGACGTCACGCCCTGCACCGACTTGGCCACTTCGCCGGCCTGCTCGATCTGCGAGCCGTCTTTCACGCTGCCGCTCAGCGTAATGGCGCCGCCTCTGGCCTTGACGAACACACCCGACACGTCAAAGCCGGGCGTCTTGCCCAATGCACGCCGCACCGCTTTTGCAAGCGCGCGATCGGCCTGTTTGGTCGATTTGGAACTGGCGGCCGCGCCCTGGCTGCTCTGTGCCGCGTCCTGGGCAAATGCCGGTAGCGCGACGGCCACGCTGGCCGCCAACAGCAGGGCCTGGATCATCTTTACCTTCATGTCGACCTCCTCACTGGATGTTGTTGTGTATCGATGGTTACAACTCCCAGCAATGTAGGCCATTCGGAAGGAACGTGCAAAGGAGCTACCCAAATGCTTGCCGCACAAGGCTCGGCTCTTTTAACAAGGCAATCCGGAACGCACCGCGCATTCAGCGGACGCTAAACACCGCGACCTGCCGTCCCAATTGTTGCGACTGCTGGTCAAGCGCCTGCGCGGCCGCACTAGCCTGCTCGACCAGCGCCGCGTTTTGCTGCGTGATCGAATCCATCAGACTGATCGCGGTATCCACCTGCTCGATGCCGGTACGCTGCTCGAGCGCCGCCGCGACGATCTCGTTCATCATCACCGCAAAGCGCTCGACGCGCGCCACCACTTGCCGCATCGCCTGTTCGGCCTCAGCGACAAGGCCATTGCCGTCCGCGGCCGCGCTGACCGAATCGGCGATCAGTTCGCCGATCTGCTTGGCCGCCGTCGACGAATGCTGCGCCAGCGCGCGCACCTCTGAGGCCACCACGGCAAAGCCGCGCCCATGCTCGCCGGCGCGTGCCGCTTCGACCGCCGCATTCAACGCGAGGATATTGGTCTGAAACGCGATGCCTTCGATAATCCCCGTGATATCCGCGATCTTGCGCGAGCTCACGTCGATGCGGCTCATCGTGCCGGTCATGCGGCCGATCACGGCGCTGCTGTCCTGCGCCGCTGACGACGCATCGCTCGCCAGTTCGCTGGCCTGCTGCGCGTGTTCGGCATTCTGCTTGACCGTGGCAGTCAGCTCGCTCATGCTCGCCGCCGTTTCTTCCAGCGAAGCAGCCTGTTCCTCGGTACGGGCGGACAGATCCAGCGTACCTGCGGCAATCTCGCGCGTGGCCGTGCCGATCGCATCGCAGCTATCGCGTACGGCCGTGACGGTTTGCGCCAGTTGCGTCTGCATCGTTTGCAGGCCGCCCAGCAATTGCCCCATCTCGTCGCCACGGCCGCTTTCGATGTGCCGGCTCAGGTCGCCGGCGGCAATCGCGTGGAAATGACCGAGCGCGTGTTGCAGCGGGCTCATGATCGCGCGGCGCAGCGTCAGCCAGCTCAGTACCGCCGCGAGCACGCCGAATCCGATCAGCGCACCCGAAACGGCGACGAAGCGGCTGAAGAACTGCTCGGCTTCTTCATACTTGCGTTGCGCATTGGTGTAGAGCGTGTGTTTCAACTGCTCGTCGGCGCTGCTCATGTCGTTGAATAACGGACTCAACTGCACGGTGCCGATCTTCTCGGCGCCGGCACGGTCGTCGGCCTTCAACGCGTCGATAAAGGCGAGCATCGCGGTGCGCAGCGCTTCGCGGCGCTGGTCGGCCGCATCGATCAGCGGCGCTTCGCCGGCCTCGTGCGGCTGCGCGACGAAACGATGCCATGCCTCGTCGGATGCGCGGAAGTATTCAGTTGCGCGCGCAATCAAGCGCTGCGCGGTGGCCGCGTCGACGTTCGACGTCGCGCCGCCGAGCACCATGCGCGTGCGCGCGATCATCAGTTCCGCGTCGCCGATATGCATCGCCGCGGCCAGCTTGTTCTGATACGTGTCGCGGTTTGCGCGGTTCGCATGGTAACTGCCCTGCAAACCGAGCCCGCCGATCACCAGCATCAGCACCGCGAGCAGCGCCACGGTCAGCGCGATGCGCGCCTGCAGCGACAGCGCGCGGCGACGCGGCGCAGTTTGCTGCGCGTCGCGCGCTTCAGCCAGATTGTCTGCGAGCGTTAGCGCGCCGCTCGCCTGCGCAGCCAGAGTCCGCATCATCGGCATCTGCTCCGTTTCAAGAATCGCCGAGCGCCGAGCGGCGCTGTATAGGCTCGACTGTTTGTGCGGCGGCATTGTCTTGCTGACTGCCGAAACGCACGCGATACAGCAACGACAAAACCGCGGAGAACACCGCCGTGACGACGAACAGCCCCGCTGCTGCGTAGAACAGCTGCGCGATCGGCAAATGCATCGACAGCAGTAGACCGCCGATCACCGGTCCGGACACCGAGCCGATCTTGCCGACTGAAATCGCGCTGCCCACACCAGCCGAGCGGAACGAAGTCGGATAGATCATGCCGGCCACCGCATACAACCCGTATTGCGCGCCAACCACGCAAAAGCCAGTCGCGAACACCGCGAGCATCAGCCACGCCTGCGACGACGTGATGCCGAGCGCCGCGACGATCGGCGCGCCGATAGCCGGCAGCGAAATGATCGCGAGCACGCCGTGGCGATCGACGAAGCGGCACAGGATCAAACCGCCGAGCACGCCGCCGACCGAGAACATCGTCGTGATCAAACCGGCGCCGCTCGGATCGATGCCCACCCCTTCCATCAGGATCGGCAGCCAGTTCTGCAGGAAATACAGCGCCATCGAATTGACGACGAACACGATCCACAGCAGCGGCGTGATCGCGGCAAGGCCGTCCGAGAAAATCAGCTTCAGCACGAAGCGCTGCTTTTTCTCCTGCGTTTCACCGGCCACGAACTGTGCATCGGCCGGCAGCTTCAGTTCCGGACGCAGACGCGCCACCAGCTTGCGCACGGTTTCGATGCTGCGCTGGCGTACCACCAGCAGCTTCGCCGATTCAGGCAGCGTAAAGATCAGCAGGAACGCCACCAGCAGTGAACCGCCGCCGCCCACCACGAACATCACCGGCCAGCCGTAGCGATGAATCAACGCAGACGAAACCAGACCGCCCGAGCCCGCGCCGATCGAAAAACCGGAGAACATCAACGTGACCCACGTCGCGCGCAAACGCTTCGGCGCGTACTCGGCGACCAGCGCCACCGAGTTCGGAATCACCCCGCCCATGCCGATGCCCGCGATAAAGCGCAGCAGCATGAGTTCGTGCAACGACGTGACCCATACCGACGCAAGCGTCAACGCACCGAAAAACAGGCTGCCCGACACGATCGCGCGCTTGCGCCCGAAACGGTCGCCGATATAACCGAAGATAAACGAGCCGATCAGCGTGCCGAACAGACCCGCGCCGAACACCGGGCCGAATCCGCCGCGCGAAACGTGCCATTCCTTGATGATGGCGGGCGCCGCGAACGACACTGCGGTCTGATCGTAGCCGTCCATCAGCATGATCATGAAACACCAGAACAACAGGCCGACGGCGAACCGTCCTGCTTTTTGTTCCTCTACCAGTGTCGCGATATTGAATGTCCGGTCTGCTTGCATGTGCGTTCCATATGCGTCGTCAAGCGCGCTGTCGCGCGCATTGCCGTGTTCTCCTCACGCTCCTCGGAGCGGCGCCGCCGCCCGGGAGCCACAATATAAGGCTCGCGGTGCGGCGGCAGAATCAAAAAATAGCGATGAAGAGATCGAAAAAGGTGAATAAAGCCGCTATTGCTCCGCCTCTCGTCACGCCATGCTTCCTCCACTTCAGAACATGTGGTTGATACCGACGCGGCCAATGGTCTGCGCATTGGAGCTCGACGCGTTGTAGCCAAACTGCTCGGCCTTGGCGTTCGGGCCCGACGCGCGCTGCAGGCCGACGCCTGCATAAATCTGCGTGACCTTTGACAGGTAGTGCGTCAGAAACAGGTTGTACTGGTTGAACGTCAGGTCATCGAACGTCGAGCGGTTGTACGAAATGCCGAGAATGTACGTGTGATTGCCGCCGCTGACGTCGATGTTCACGCCGGCCTGGTAGTTGTGCTCATGCTCGGCGCCCTGCGCGTTGGCGAGCTTCACGTCGGTGTAGGTCAGGTGCGGCACGAAGGCGCCGATCACCACCGAACCGCCGACCGCGATCGTGCTGTAACGGCTCGCGTTGAATTGCACGCCGGAGCGCAACTGCTGGCCGAGCAGAGAACTGACGCTGAAAATGCCGAACACGTCCGCGGTGCGGTCGTGCGACATCGTGTAAGCCGCGCCGAACCGGAAGATCTTGTCCTTGTACTGCAAGCCGAAGCTGTACTGGCGCGCCGCGCTGAAATCGCCCGCCTGGCCGCCGAAGCTGTTCATATAGCCGCCCTGCAAGCCGTGGAAGTCGATCGTCTCGTACTTCACCGAGTTGTTCAACGCGTGCGTATTGGCCAGACCGTCGAGGTTGCCGACCGTATAGAACGACGAAATACCCGGCACCGAGTTGTTCAGCGCGCCGACGTACTGGTAAATGAAGTCCGGAATATTACCGAAGCTGAGCGAGCCCCACTTGTCGTTGGCAAGCCCGACGTACGCATCCCGGTTGAAGAAGCTGGTCGGATTGATCTGCGCGCCGCTGTTGGACAGAAAGCCCGACTCGAGACGGGCGAACGCCGAGTTGCCGCCGCCCAGGTCTTCCCTGAGCAGAAAGCCCCAGCGGTCCGGCGTACGTTTGCCAGCCGATTCCTGAAACAGATGGGCGCCGTGCGAGTTGGTCACGAAATCGATACCGGTGTCGATACTTCCGTAGATCGTGGCGGACGACTGCGCGAACGCAGGGCAACTCAACAGTGCGGCACAACCGCCGACAAACAATCTGGTCTTCAACTTGCCTCCAAATCTTGTTATCCGATGTTGTTATCGT
>DATLOW010000392.1:0-6505 GCA_035536055.1 Paraburkholderia sp.
GGCGGCTATCAGCTGTACGTGGCCGACGTGACCACCGGCCAGCGCTGGAGCTTGTCGCAATTCGGCGTCAACAACGACACGACCAAGGCCAAGCTCGGTTCGAACTACTGGAGCGGCAACAGCAGCGCCACCCAGCCGAACAAGACGCTGCTGTCGCAAGGCAAGCCTGCGAGCGCATCGTCGAGCTATAACTCGAGCCTGACCGCGGACAAGGCGTTCGACGGTAACACCACCAGCACGCGCTGGGACTCGATCGAAGGCAATGCGGCCGGCACGCAGTGGCTGTCGGTGGACCTGGGCGCGGTGAAGAGCATTACCGGTGTTGACCTGTACTGGGATGCGGGTGCCAAGGTGTACCAGATCCAGACATCGACCGACAACGCGAACTGGACCACGATTTACTCGACGTCGAGCGGCGCCAGCTATGGGCACGTGTCTCTCGCGAACCTGAAGGGCAGTGGCCGTTACGTGCGCATGTACGGCACGCAGCGTGCGACGTCATGGGGCTATTCGCTGGACGAGATGCAGGTGTGGGGTTCGTAAGCCACACCTGAATCGATGACGGGCGCGTCAAGTATCGAAATGCGCGCCCGTTTCACCCCTGCGGCGCGCCGCACACGGCCAGGCGTCATTCGATTTCCACGACGATCTTGCCGCGTGCCGTGCCGTCTGCTAGCGCCTGATACGCGTGCTCCGCAGTACGCAGATCGAACCGGCGCGGATCGACCCGCGGCGTGAGCTTGTCGTCATCGGCAAGGCGTGCCGCGGCGCGTAGCATCTCACCGTGATGCGCGCGCTGCTCGCCGGTCAGCAAAGGATGCAGTGTGAACACACCCGAATAGCTCGCCTCGCGAAACGACAGCGGCGCGAGTGCATGCGTACTCCAACCGAGCGCGCTGACCACGTGGCCATAGTGCGCGACCGCTGCGAACGATGCGTCGAGCGTCGCACCGCCGACCGTGTCGACCACCACCTCGAAGCCCTTGCCGCGCGTGTGCGCCGCCAGATATTGCTCGACGCTATGCGCCCGATAGTCGATCGGCGTCGCGCCGTATTGCGCGACGACGTCGAGATCGCGCGCGCTTGCGGTGGCGAACACGGTAGCACCAAGCGCAACCGCAAGCTGCACGGCCATATGACCGACGCTGCCCGCACCGCCGTGCACCAGCACGGTTTGCCCAGGCTGCAGGCGGGCGCGATCGACGAGGCCCGCATAGGCAGTAATGAACGCAAGCGGCAGCGCGGCTGCCGCCCGCATTGGCAGCTTCGCGGGCCGCGGCGCCAGCAGCTGCGCATCGACGGCGGCATATTGCGCAAGCGACCCTTGAATGCCGCCTACGCCGCCAGTCATTCCATACACTGCGTCGCCCGGCTTGAACGCGGTGACGCCGGCCCCCACCGCTTCGACCGTGCCCGCGAGGTCGATGCCGAGCACGGCCGGCAGCGGATGCCGCGCATGCGCGGCACTGCCCGCACGAATTTTCGTGTCCAGCGGATTGAGCCCGCTCGCGGCGATACGCACCAGCACCTGTCCCGCAGACGGCACAGGCCGCGGTAGTTCGACGAGTTCCAGCGGGCCGTTGACCCGGTTCAACACCAGCGCTTGCATCGACATGATGAGTTCCTTGACGAGTAGATCGAGCAGATGAACTCATCATCGGCTATGCTGAAATGAATGTACATCATCGTTTCAGCATGGATGCCAAACAGAAATGAATGAGACCGCCTTTGAATGGAGCGATATCCGGATCTTCCTGGCGATTGCCCGCTGCGGCACGTTGGGCGCGGCCGCGCGCGCTATCGGCCAGACCCAGCCGACGATGGGCCGGCGCCTGCGCGCGCTCGAAGAAGCGCTCGGCCACGCACTGTTTCAACGCACCAGCGACGGCTTCGTGCTGACCGACGAGGGCACTGCGGTACTGAATTACGCCGAACGCATGGAAGAAGAAGCGCTCGGCTTCACGCGTACGCTGGCGGGCGAAGAAAAGGAATTGACCGGCGTACTGCGCGTGGCGTCCTCAGACTGGTTCGGCGTGCACGTGCTGACGCCCGTGTTCGCGCGCTTTAACGAGCACTATCCGCAGGTTGCGATCGAACTCGTGACCGACGCGCGCCGCTACAACCTCGCACGTCGTGAGGCGGATCTCGCCTTTCGCATTACGCCGTTCGACGAACCCGACGTCGTGCAGCGCAAGCTGATGCACATCGACTACGCGTTGTACGCACGCGCAGGGCTCAAGCCTCCTCGCGTCGGCGACGGCCGCGGCTGCCGGTTGATCACGATGGACAGCGGCTTCGGCACGCTGCCTGACGTCGTATGGATCAAACGCATGCTGCCGCACGCGCAAATCGCTTTCAGCAGCAACAATCGCGACGCTCAGGCGCGTATGTGTGCAGCCGGCGGCGGCTTCGCAGTACTGCCTTGTCCGCTTGGCGACACCACGCCGGGTTTGCGTCGCATCGACCTGAAGGAAGCGCCGCCGGGCCGCGACGTGTGGCTCGGCTATCACCGCGATTTGCGGCGCCTCGCGCGCTTGCGCGCACTGCTCGACGCGACGCTCGAGCAATTGTCGAACCTCTGACGCAAGCCGCCTGTGGCCGTATACCGGTAGACGGCCTGCTTTATTCCCATGTGTCGCAACAAACGCACATCCGCTTTATTCCCGCCCGCAACGATTTTTTTTGTATTTTTGAGCGACACGTACGGCCTGCCTCGTACGAGAAAAAAAATTCGTCTCGTCACGCGATTTATTTTTGGACCCCGGAATAAGTGTTGAGTTGTCGATGTTCACCCAGATGAACGCAGCACTCAACCACCACCGAAGGAGTTCGGAAATGAAGACCCTTGCAATGCTCACGATGTCCGCCGCTGTCCTCGCTTCGACGACGGTATTCTCCAACGCTTTCGCGCAGGAGAAGACCCGTGCGGAAGTTCGCCAGGAACTGGTCCAGGCTGAAACCAACGGCTCGCGTTTCGTGTCGGAGACGTCCTATCCGGATGTCGCACCGATCTATCAGCAACAGGTCGCGCGTCAGCAGGCTCAACAACCGGACAGCGGCGAAGGCCCGGCGATGTCGGGTTCCACGATGAGCGGTAATCGCCCGACCACGTCGACGAACATGGCGTACCCGCAATCGTGCGCAGGCCCGGTCAGCTACTGCAACATCTATTTCGGCAGCTGACGCGTCGCACGCATTGTGCGAATCGCAACGTCTCGTAACAGCAACGTTGTGTCGTCGCTACCCATTGAAGAAACACGGAGAGTCCAATCATGAAAGCACTGCTTTACGCCACGCTCGCGCTTGGCGCAATCGCAACGCCGGTATTGTCGTTCGCGCAAACCTCCAACGCACCGGTGACGCGCGCCGAAGTCCGCGCAGAACTGCAGCGTCTCGAGCAGGCGGGCTACAACCCGTCGAGCGGCGACGATTCGAACTATCCCGCCGATATTCAGGCTGCTGAAGCGAAGGTCGCAGCCGAAGATGGGGCACGTGCCACCGCCGCCACGGCAGGCAGCGCGACGGACGCCGTAGGCGGCCGACGTGCGGGTACCAGCATGAGCGGTTCGCCGATGGGAAAGCCTCAGTCGGGCACGCAATGCGTCGGCCCGGTGGATTTCTGCACGCCGTATTTCGGCGGTTGAGGTGACAATGCAACTGCGATTGAAAGAGCGGGAGCCGGTCGCGCCCGCTCGTTTCAGGCACCCGTACCCGTATCAGGCAGCGTCGAGCGTTTCGATAAAGATTTTCGTCACGGCCTCGAGGCCCTCGCGATCTTCTTCATCGAAGCGCGCGAGCACCGGACTATCGAGGTCCAGTACGCCGATCAGTTCGCCTGTCGACGTGACGAGCGGTATCACGATTTCGGATTGCGATGCCGCGTCGCAGGCGATGTGGTCGGCAAACGCATGAACGTCCGGCACCAGTTGTGTTTGCCGCGTCTGCGCAGCCGTGCCACATACGCCGCGGCCGAGCGCGATGCGTACGCAGGCGGGCTTGCCCTGGAACGGGCCGACCACCAGCTCGCCGTCCACCAGAAAGTAGAAGCCGGCCCAGTTCAGCTGCGGCATCGCATGAAACAGCAGCGCGGACAGGTTCGCTGCGTTGGCAACGCGGTTCGATTCGCCGGCCAGCAGCGCACGCGCCTGTTGTGCCAGCTCTGCATAGAATTCGCGCTTCGGTAAAGCGGCGGAAACGGTTCCTTCGAACATCGCAGTGATCTCTCTTCAGGTTGCGCGAAGCGAACATTATCCGATATGTCGCAACCTCATGCGCAAGTGCGGATTCAGCTGCGCGTGTCGCGCATCTGCTGCACGACGTCACCCTGATAGAACCCGGCGAATCGTTCGAGCTGGCGTTGCGCATCGTCGAGATCGGCCGGGTTTTGCAATACCGCGCTGGAAAACCCCATGCGCTGCATCTGGATCAGCTGGTCGACCAGCACTTCGCCCGTGGCGCGCAAATCGCCTTTGAAGCCGAGGCGTCTGCGCAGAAGATAAGCCTGGCTATATGCGCGGCCATCCGTGAAGTGAGGAAAATGCAGTTCGATCCGGTCGATCGTGTCGAGCCGCTGCTGCCATGCGAGCGGATCGTCGTCGTTCGCGAGGCGCAGCACGTTCGCAGCGTCGTCGGACTCGAGTGTGGTGGCCGTCAGCAATTCGATCTGTACAAAGCGGTTCATGCAAGGTCCTCTGCTTTCTCGCGTACGTCGTAGGCTGCGCTTTTGAACGGTTCGGCACCGACCCGTTGCAGCGTTTCGATAAACCGTTCGCTGCGCGTGCCAACATGCCTGCGCAGCGTCACGTAGGTCGACAGGATCGCTTCGATCACGTCCGGCACCTCTGGCGCGGAAAACGACGGCCCGATCACCTTGCCGGCTCGCGCAGCGCCGCTGGCCGCGGATCCATCGGCACCGCCGAGCGTGATCTGATACCACTCGCTGCCATCTTTATCGACGCCCAGGATGCCGATATGGCCGCTGTGATGATGACCGCACGAGTTGATGCAGCCGCTGATGTGCAGATCGATTTCGCCGATGTCTTCCAGTTCGTCGAGGTCCTGATAGCGCGACGTGATTGCCTCGGCGATCGGCAACGAGCGCGCATTCGCGAGCGCGCAAAAGTCGCCGCCGGGGCACGCGATCATATCGGTCAGCAGGTGCACGTTGGCGCTGGCGAGTCCCACACGGCTCGCGGCTTCCCACAGCGCAAACAGATCGTGCGCATGCACCCACGGCAACACGAGGTTCTGCGTGTGCGTGACGCGCGCTTCGCCGGCCGAAAAGCGCTCGACCAGACTTGCTACTTCGTCGAGCTGATCGGCCGACGCATCGCCGGGTGCCTGCAGCGGACGTTTGAACGACAGCGTGACGATGCGCAACGCCGGGTCCCGGTGAGGCGCGACATTGCGCTGCAGCCAGCGTGCAAAACGCGGGTGCGCCGCTGCGCGCGCGGCCAGCGTATCGTGCACGGCTGCTGTGTCGTGCGCGCCACCCGCTGCGGCCCGCTGCATCTGCGGCGCCACGAACGACGCGCGCACGCGCTCCAGTTCGCTGTGCGGAATCGTATGCGGCCCGCCGTCATGTTCGACGATCTGGCGAAACTCCGCTTCGACGTCGTCGATATAACGCTGGCCCTCGCTTTTGACGAGAATCTTGATGCGCGCCTTGTACTTGTTGTCGCGCCGGCCGTAGCGGTTGTACACCCGTACGATCGCTTCGATGTAGTTCATGATGTGCTGCCACGGCAAGAACTCGCGCAGTACCGTAGCCGTCAGCGGCGTGCGTCCCATGCCGCCGCCTGCCGCGACGCGAAATCCCAGTTCGCCGTCGGCGTCGCGCACAAGGCGCAGCCCGACGTCGTGCCAGTCGGTCGCCGCGCGATCCTCGGCGGCTCCGGTTATCGCGATCTTGAACTTGCGTGGCAAGAATGCGAACTCGGGGTGCAGCGTGGTCCACTGCCTCATGATTTCCGCAAACGGCCGAGGGTCGGCGATTTCGTCCGGCGCGACACCCGCGCGCTCGTCGCACGAAATGTTGCGGATGCAATTACCGCTGGTCTGGATGCCGTGCATGTCGACGCTCGCCAGCAGGTCCATCACGTCGGCAGCTTTCGCGAGCGGAATCCAGTTGAACTGCACGTTGGTGCGCGTCGTGAAATGCGCGTGATGGGTCGGCAGCCGTGTCGTGCCGAGCTTGCGCTGCGCATCGAGCGCGGCGCGATAGACGTTCGCGTCGGGCGCATCGTATTCGCGGGCGATGCGGGCCAGCACGCGCAGTTGCGCGCTGGAAAGCTCGCCGTAAGGCACGGCGACGCGCAGCATCGGCGCATGGCGCTGCACGTACCAGCCGTTTTGCAGGCGCAGTGGGCGAAACGCGTCTTCGCTGAGCTTGCCGGTTTGCCAGCGTTCGAGCTGATCGCGGAATTGCGCGGCCCGGCTGCGGACGAACGCTTTGTCGAATTCGGTGTATCGGTACATGGCAGCGTGGTGGCTCGTGGGGGCAAGA
>DATLOW010000393.1:0-5865 GCA_035536055.1 Paraburkholderia sp.
GTCAGTTGAGCCGATA
The DNA here is from genome assembly GCA_035536055.1 of Paraburkholderia sp. GTDB lineage: Bacteria > Pseudomonadota > Gammaproteobacteria > Burkholderiales > Burkholderiaceae > Paraburkholderia. Next base: position 17 of record DATLOW010000393.1, read on the forward strand.
ACGCAGGCCTTCGGTCGTTTGCGGAGTCGGCCCTGCGCTGATCCGCTGCAGCACTTCGCCGATCGCGTGGTGAATGCCCCATATGTCCCGATACGTGCATAGGCCGTCAGCCAGTTCGCGCTGTAAATCGGCTTCGCGTTTCTGGATCGCGTTCGGCCAGCCTCGATCGGCGCCGGCACGGTGGTGCCAGTCGTGCGCGATCAGCGAGCCCTGTACGATCAGCAGCCGCGCGGGAAGGTGGATCAGCAGGTGTGCGAGGGTCCAGACGGTCCACGCGCGCAGCAACGCAAAGCCGGTCAGTTCGGGCGCAGGCAGCATGCCGCCGCATAGGCGCGCATGGCTGTTGCCGACGTGCGAGTCGCGCACGCTTTGGCCGGCGCCGCGCAATACCCATGCGTGTTCGGTCACCAGATGCAGCAGCGAGCAGATCTGATAGAGCACGGTCAGCGGCAGCGCGATCGAAATGATGAACACCGACACATCCAGCACCACCACCACGGCGGAAAGAACCGCGAACCAGACCACCGTCATCGCAAACCGGTAAGGCGGCACCGAGACCAGGTTGCACTTGATCCTTCCGAACAGAAAGCGCAGGTGGAACAGCGGATTCATGCACTGCCAGGCGAGCGTCAACTTCAGGCGCGCAACCGGCACGCCGGGCCTCAGGCCTAAGGTATAGATCGCGGCCAGATCCTGATCGTTCATCGTCGAAAAATCCTTGCCGTGATGTTCGTAGACATGAAATCGGCGGTACGAGTCGAACGGCTGCACGATCAGTGCCGTCGACAGAATTTCGCACACGATGCGGTTGGCGCGTTCGGAACGAAACACCGCGGCATGCACACCGTGATGAATGATGGTCGCGACGATATAGCGCGCGCCGGATACGGTCGATACCATCGTGAGCACGAGCCACGCATAGTTCAACGGGCACGCGAGTACTGCGATCGAGCCGCCGATCCCGCCGAGCAGCAATGCCAGAGACCAGAACAGCGGCTCGAGCGTGCTGATCGAACGGCTGGCGGTTCGCCCCGCGAGTTCCTTGCCGGTGAACCATGTCCAGAATGCCTGACAGGGTAGTCTCGCGTATGACGTCCTTATGGATGACGAAATATAAGACTCGTTTTTAAGATTCATCGCTATTCGTCTTAAGGGTTGGGTGACCTGGTCAGGCGAACCACAAGCGCTGACAGGCAAACATCCAGGCTTGAGATGTCGAACCGGCGTGGAAGCGATATGCGGCAGCGATCCGTTGTTGCCTTCAGATCGATTGAGATTATTCCTAGATGGCCTCTGGGCTGTGAGCGCCGCCCGGTGCGGGAGACGCGGCTATCGTGCCCAAACGCCGCGTGCAGTTTCAGTCGATTCGATCAGGTACACACACTGCATACCTGGTTAGGTTGACTGATCAGATAAAGGATGCCATTGGCAGCCGGAGAGGCGCCAATCGCAGACGGCCTGCGACAGCCGTCGGCACGCGCTGCTCAATCGCGCGGCGCCGTGCCCTTTCGGTTTTGCTCGAGCCAGCGCTTCGGCGTCAGCCCGTCCAGTTCGCGAAATACCGTCGTAAAATGCGCCTGCCCCTGAAATCCCACTGCAAGCGCGACATCGACGATCGGCATCTCGTCCATCAGCAACGTCTTCGCGCGATCGATGCGGCGGGTTCGCAGGAACGCATGCGGCGAGTAGCCGGTTGCGAGTCTGAACTGCGCCGCAAAATGCATGCGGCTCAAACCGACATGGCGGGCCACATCGTGCAGCGTAATCGGCTCGCCGAGATTCGCCTCGATATAGTCGATGGCGCGCCGCACGCGTTGCGGCGCGAGTCCTTGCGCCGCGGCAGCGGACGAGCTGTCGTGCGCATAGCGCGACAGCACATGCCCGAGGATTTCGTGAAACAGCCCGCGTGCGGCCCACACATCGGCCTGGTCTTGGCTGCCGCGCGTCGCCGCAAGCAGTTTGGCAGTCGAAACCAGTACCGGGTCGACGCGGAACGCAGGATCTTCCAGTTGCAGCGCCGAGCTTTCGCCGCGCAACCCGACATATTCTGCTTCGACGATATTACGCGGCACAAAGATATGCACCGCTTGATTCGCGCCGCGAAAGCTGCACGTCACGCGTTCGCCGGGCGCGGTCAGCTGCACGCCGCCTGGTCCGCCAGTGCCGCGATCGAGCAGCCGCCCATTCTTGTAGCAATCCACCGACGCCTTGCCGAGCAGAATGCTGATCGTGTAATGCCCGGCCGACATCGGCGCGGTCAGTTCACGGCGTGCTTCGCGTCCATCGGCCCAATAGCCGATCACCACGTCGTCGGCCGGACCGCGGTTGCTGCGATGCGGAATCTCGCGCCACGCGCGCTCGTCGGCAAGCACGCTTTGCAGTGAAACGGGGGCGCGCCGCGTACTGATGCGGCCTACGTCGGTCTGCATGGACAGTCTCCTGCTATCTGCCTGATCGGCGAATCGAAATATACGGCAGAATATAACGGTGCGCATAGAGGGATGTCCAGAAGTGAGCATGCTGCCGGTCCGTAAGGATCGTGGGTCTATTCCCCGCGCGCATCGACCGCTCAGTTTTCCGAATCGAAAGCCGCGCAAGGATCGCGCGCGTTCTGCCCCGCTGCACCGTGCGAATCCGAAATCTCTCGATCCGGGCCACCCGTCAGACTGGCCGCATAGTTCATCGCATCGACGAGCTATCTGACCTCAGGAGACGATCATGGCAAAAATTCTCTGCGTGCTTTATCCCGACCCCGTTACCGGCTATCCGCCGAAATATGCGCGCGACAGCATTCCCGAAATCAAGGGCTACCCGAACGGCCAAACCGTGCCGTCGCCGGAAGGCCCGCTCGGTTTCAAGCCGGGCGAATTGCTCGGCTGTGTTTCGGGCGAACTCGGGCTGCGCAAGTATCTGGAAAGCAACGGCCACGAACTGATCGTGACCAGCGACAAGGAAGGCGCCGATTCGACCTTCGACCGTCATCTGCCCGATGCGGACATCGTGATCTCGCAGCCGTTCTGGCCGGCGTATCTGAGCGCCGAGCGGATCACGAAGGCGAAGAAGCTGAAGCTCGCGGTGACCGCCGGCATCGGCTCGGATCACGTCGACCTGAAGGCTGCGGCAGACCGCGGCATCACGGTCGCCGAAGTGACGTTCTCGAACAGTATCAGCGTGTCCGAGCATGTGGTGATGATGACGCTCGCGCTGGTGCGCAACTATCTGCCGTCGCATCAGTTCGCCGCAAACGGCGGCTGGAACATCGCCGATTGCGTGAGCCACAGCTACGACGTCGAAGGCATGCACTTCGGCACGCTGGCCGCGGGACGTATCGGTCTGGCGGTGCTGCGCCGGATGAAGCCGTTCGACGTGCATCTGCATTACTACGATCCGCACCGCCTGTCGCCCGAGATCGAGAAGGAGCTGAACGTCACGTATCACGAGACGCCGCAGTCGCTGGTGAAAGTGTGCGACATCATCAACCTGCAGATGCCGTTGTATCCGTCGACGGAGCACCTGTTCGACGACAAGATGTTCGACCTCGTCAAGCGCGGCAGCTACCTGATCAACACCGCGCGCGGCAAGCTGTGCGATCGCGATGCGGTGGTGCGCGCGCTCGAGTCGGGCAAGCTGGCGGGTTATGCGGGCGACGTCTGGTATCCGCAGCCGGCGCCGGTCGATCACCCGTGGCGCCGCATGCCGTACGAAGGCATGACGCCGCATACGTCGGGCACTTCGTTGTCCGCGCAACATCGTTACGCGGCGGGTACGCATGAAATCCTGCAATGCTTCTTCAACAGGAAGCCGATCCGTCCGGAATATCTGATCGTCGATGGCGGCAATCTGGCCGGCACGGGCGCAGGTTCGTACAAGCTCGATTGATTCCGCTGCAGCGGGCCGCGGCGCAGGCCGCGCCCGGCGCTTATCCGGCGTCGATTCGGAAATTGCCCGCGCGATTTTCGGACGACGCCGATATCGCGTGCGCGGGCGGCATGCGACTCTACGCAAGCCGGTTCGGGCTTAGGGGAATGGCTGGCGCAGGGTAGAGCGGCAACGCGGGGTGTCCCTGTGCCGGAAGCGATGGGGCCCGGACCGGCGCCTCATCGCAATGCTTGCAACGTACAGCGACTATTGCCGCGCCGTGCGCAGATTGTCTGGCATCGGCAGGTTGTAGTTGGTGCGGAACGGGTTGATATCGAGTCCGCCGCGGCGCGTGTAGCGCGCATAGATCGCCAGCTTCACCGGTTGGCAGGCCTGCAGGATATCGATAAACATCTTCTCCACGCACTGCTCGTGGAAGCCGGTGTGCGACCGGTACGAGATGATGTAGCGCAGCAGCGCAGCCTGGTCGATCTGCGGTCCGACGTAGTGAATCTGCACGCTGCCCCAATCGGGCTGTCCGGTTACCGGGCAGTTCGACTTCAACAGATTCGAGTACAAGGTTTCTTCGACCGGAGATTCGTGCAGCGCGGCCTTCAGCAACGATGCGTCCGGCGAATAGACGTCCGCATCCAGATCGAGACGGTCGAGCGACAGCCCGTCGAATTCCTCGAGCCCGAGCTTGCCGAAATCCGCCGGTGCGGTGAGGTGCACCGAAACCGTCGCGCCGCAACACGCGGAAACATCGCGCCTGATCGTATCGCGCACGGCATCGATCGAATCGAAGCTCGTCTGTGCGAACGAGCCCAGATAAAGCTTGAACGACTTCGACTCGACGATGTTCGGCGAATCGGCCGGTACGAAGAACGTGGCAATCGCGATCTGCGGTTTGCCGCGCGGGGTGAGCCACGAAAGCTCGTACGCGTTCCAGATGTCGGTGCCGAAAAACGGCAGCTGCGCGCCGATGCCGATCTGCTGGCGCGCATTGCTGCGCGCGATCGGGAAAAGCAGCGATGCGTCGTACTGCTCGGTGTAAGCGGTCGCCTTGCCAAGCGGTGATTGGTCGGGTGTCATGATGCGTTCACGATGCCACTGTCCACGTGCCCGATCGCGGTTACGACGCGGGCCGATTCGCAGTGGCGAAGCTGGTCGTCGAAGAAAAAGTCCGGCTCGAACTCGCGCAGAAACGCGCCTTTGTCGAGACCGCCGAGGAACATCGCTTCGTCGATCTCGATGTTCCATGCCATCAACGTGCGGATCGCGCGCTCGTGTGCCGGCGCCGAACGCGCGGTGACCAGCGCGGTGCGAATCCGCATCGGCGCGGCGCCGTCCGCGAGTTTCTGCAGATTGTGCAGTGCTTCGAGCAACGGCTTTAACGGGCCGTCCGCGAGCGGCAGATTCAGATTGTCGATCTCATGGCCGATAAAGGCCTGCAGGCCGTCTTTCTGAAACACGCGTTCCGCTTCGTCGGAAAACAGCACTGCGTCGCCGTCGAACGCGATGCGGATTTCGTGCGGATACGTGCTTGCCATCCGCGGCGATTCCGGCAGCACGCGCGCGGCGGGAAAACCGGCGGCGAGCGCGTCGCGCACGTCGTCGCGATTGGCCGATAAAAACAGCGACGCATTCAGCGGATGCAGATAGCCGAACGGCGCGCGCCCGCGTGTGAACACGCCGCGTTCGATCGCGAGACCATGCTCGCGGCACGAACTGAACGCGCGCAACCCGCTGATCGGATCGCTGCGCGACAGAATCACCACTTCGACGCGCCGTTCGCCCGAATTCAACGCGAGCAGCTTGCGGATCAGCGGAAACGCGACGCCGGGCTTCGCCGGCACGTCGAGCCGCGAGCGCTGCAGCGCTTCATAGCCCTGCAGGTCACCTTGCTCGTACACGCGGTTCTCTTCCTCGAAGTCGAACAGTGCGCGCGATGAGATCGCTACTACCAGTTTGTCTTCGAGTGTGAAGGCCAT
>DATLOW010000394.1:0-10954 GCA_035536055.1 Paraburkholderia sp.
CCGGAGCCGCTGATATCGAAGGTGGCGCCCGCGCCGCCCAGCGTGACGAGGCCGCTTGCCGCAAGGCTGCCGCCCGCGCCCAGCGACAGCGTGCCGGCGTTGATCGTGGTACCGCCGGTGTACGTATTGGCTGCCGTCAGCGTTTCGATGCCGGTGCCCTGCTTGGTGATACCGCCGGTACCGCTGATCACGCCGTTGAAGACCCGATTGGTCGTGTCGCCGAAGAACAGCGAGTTCGCGCCGAGCGCGATTGCGCTACCGCTCGCGCCGATCAATGCACCGACCGTACGCGCCCCGCTGGCGCCGCTGAGATCGAGCGTCGAGCCTGCGTTGGAAAGATTCAATGCACCACTCGACGCCAGGCTGCCGTTGCCCGTCAGCGCGAGCGTGCCGGTGCTGATCGTGGTGCCGCCGGTGTATGTGTTGGCGCCGCTGAAGGTCTCGGTGCCGGCACCCAGCTTGACGATGCCGCCGGTGCCGCCGATCGCGCCGCCGAAGGTCTGGTTGGTGCCATCGCCGAAGCTCAGCGAATTGGCGCCGAGCGTCACCGCGCTGCCCGCTGCGCCCGCCAGTGCGCCGATGGTGCGTGCGCCGCTCGCCGCGCTGATGTCAAGTTGCGCGCCGCTGGCCGTCAGATTGACCGCACCGGCCGACGCCAGCGTGCCGGCACCGGACAGCGCGAGCGTGCCGGCACCGATACTCGTGCCGCCAGTGAAGGTGTTGGCGCCGCTCAAGGTCTCGGTGCCGGTGCCCTGCTTGACGATGCCGCCGGTGCCGCTGATCACGCCGCTCAAGGTGGCGTTGGTCGCGTTGCCGAAACTCAGCGTGCGGCCGCCGAGCGTCACATTGCCGCTGCCCGACAGCGCGCCGATGGTCTGGTTCGCAGTAGAGCCGCTGATGTCGAACACGGTGCCCGTGCCGTTCAGCGTCACGCCGCTGCTCGACGCAAGGCTACCCGAACCGCTTAGCGCCAAGGTGCCGCTGTTGATCGTGGTCGCCCCGGTGAAGCTGTTCGGGCCGTTCAGCGTTACCGTAGCTGCGCCGTTCTTCGTCAGGTCGCCGGCGCCGCCGATCGTGCCGCTCAAAGTCAGCGCATTGCTGCCGGTCAGGTTCAACACCGCGCCGCTAGCAAGGTTGACCGCATTGCCGAGCGTCACGGTGGCGGTGGTGTCGAGCGAGCCGGTTGCATTCACGTTCAGCGCGCCGGAGCCGATCGCGCCGCCATTGCCGAGCACCAGCGCGGCGCCCGCCGCATTCAGGTTGGTGCCGCCCGTATAGCCGTTGGCGCCGGTGAGGGTGAGCGCGCCCGTGCCGTTAAGCGTCAGGCCGCCGCTGCCGGTCGCCGTGCCCGACAGCGTCAGCGCGTTGCTGCCCTGTACGATCAGCCCGCCGGTATTGAACAGCAGCGCGTTGTTCAGATTGAGTCCGGCGACGCTCGCCGACAGCGCGCCGCCGTTCGACGTGATCAGACCGGTGCCGAGGCCTGTTGCGGTATCGATGTTTGCCGCCGCGCCGGACGCGAGCGTCGCATCGCCGACGCTCGACGCGCCGCTAATGGTCCACGATCCGCTATCGAGCGCGAGGTGCTGGAAGTTGATGTAGTTGGGCATGCTGATCGACCCGCTGGTCGGTCCGCCCGTGCCCTGCTGCAGACGCAGTGTGTTGTTGCCGCCCGCGCCGCCGTCGACCACGCCCGCTGCGGCAAAGCCGATCGAAATGCCGGCCACGCCAAGGATGTTGCCGCTGACGCCAGTACCGGCCTGCACCACCGAGCCGGTCTGCGCGTTGAACGTGTTGGTCGCGCCTGCGCCCAGCGACACGCTGCCGATAATCGTGCCCGCGTTGGTGAAGGTATTGCCGAGGCCTGTCGTACCCGGCGCCTGGAACGCGACACGGCCGTTGATCGTGCCGCTGCTGCCGTTCGTGAAGTTGATCTGGCCGCCTCCATACGCGGCGACCGTCGGCATATCGCCAACGCCGACCGTGCCGGACACCAGCGCCGTGTTGCCCAGCAAGCCCGTGTTCGTGATGGTGGTCGTGCCGCCGGTGCCGTTCTGCACGGCTAGCGCGAGGCCGGTCAGCCCGGCCAGATTCGCGCCCAGCACGCCGGACGTGCCTTTGATGGTGCCGCTGTTGTTGATGTTGATCGTGCTGGCCGACGAGTTGCCGATCACGGCGCCGCTCGACAGGATGCTGATCGTGCCGAGCAGCGATGGGTCGATCGTGCCGGCGTTGCTCAGCGACACATTGGAGCCCGTCAGTGTCAGCGCCGTGCCGCCGACGCCTAGCAGCACGCCGAGGGTCGACGTGGAATCGGCGGTGACCGTCAGGTTGCTGTTCGTGTTCAGGTAACTGGGTGCCAGCGGGTTCGCCGACCCGGTGCAGGTGACGACTGAGCCGGCTGCCGAACAGGTGGCCTCGGCCTCTTCGACGCCGACAACGTTGAATGCGAGAAACACGCTCACCGCGAGCGCGGTCTTTTGCAGATTGAATTTGTTTCGACTGACGGCGCCTTTCACGGCTCCCCCTAAAGAAACGTGAATTCGACTGAAAATCGAACGGATTGACCGCGCGTTTTAAACAGACGACATCGACCAGCCCGGTCGAATATCGACAGGCAAAATTTGCAGCGGTTATGCCGATTCACGGTTTCGCGGCGCGCGCGTGCCCGCCGCGCCTTGATGGACGCGGGTTAACGAAACCGGTGACAAAAACGGCTATAGGCGCGACGCTTCTCAGGAAAAGCACATGATTGACGACCCCCTGATTGATACGCTCTCTCGTAGACCTTTGTTAACACCTTGAACAACTTTCATCAGCATATACAAACTTATTTGCGCCGCAAGGTGTATGGGTTATATTTTTTAATCTGAAAATCAAAATGCATAGGCAGACGGTAAATATGCCTAAGCGAAGAATTTACGCAGTATTAATGACAGCGGCTTTAAAGCGATTTGAATCGGCGTGAATAGACGGGAACCCGCACAATGGCGTGCGGGGTTTAAGCAGGGATTTTGTGCGGGGTGCGTTTAGCGGTTGATCGTCACGCAATCGGACACGATCGGCGGCGCGTCCGGGCCCGCCATCAGATCGTACAGGTCCGCGCGCGGGCCCTTGGTCCACCATGTGTAGCTGCCTGCCTGGTATTTGGCACCCGAGCCGGACACGGTATTGACGAACAGCATCGGCCGGCCCTTGACCGGCACGATCGCGAAGCTCTGGCCGTTGATCGCGGACAGGTATGTGACGCTCAGAATCTTGCCGGTCGCGCACGTGTATTTCTGCGTGCGCGGGTGTTGCGGCTGTGCGTCGCCGAAGCGCGGCGGCGCGGCATCGGCCACAGCCGGCCAAGCCGCGCTGGTGAGTACCGCCGCCAATGCGATCGCGGCGCTTAACCGGGTCAGTTGCGTGCTCATCGAACGCCTCGCTAGCGGGTCGATACGGGCCGTACCGCCGCGGCGGCCTGTTTGGCGCGCGAGCGCGCTTCGTCGATCGTGGCGCCGCTTGCGATCGCGACGCCCATGCGCCGCTTGACGAAGCTCTCCGGCTTGCCGAACAGCCGCAGATCCGCATCGGGCACCGCCAGCGCCTGCGCGACACCTTCGAACGCAATACCCGCTTCGTCGAGCCCGCCGTAGATCACCGCCGACGCGCCCGGCGCACGCAGCGCGGTATCCACCGGCAGGCCGAGAATCGCGCGCGCATGCAGTTCGAACTCGGACAGACGCTGCGATGCCAGCGTCACAAGTCCCGTATCGTGCGGGCGCGGGCTCACTTCGGAGAACCAGACGTCGTCGCCGCGCACGAACAGTTCGACACCGAACAGGCCGCGTCCGCCCAGTGCCTGCGTGACCTTGTGCGCGACGTCGCGCGAGCGTTCGAGCGCCTTCGCGCTCATCGGCTGCGGCTGCCACGATTCGACGTAGTCGCCCGCCACCTGCAGATGGCCGATCGGATCGCAGAAGTATGTCTGGGTCGCGCCGCTCGCCGGATCGATCGCGCGCACGGTCAGCAGCGTGATCTCGTAGTCGAAGTCGATAAAGCCTTCGACGATCACCCGCCCGCGATTCACGCGCCCACCGGCGAGCGCGTATTGCCATGCGGGCTCGACGTCCGCGCCGCTCTTCAGCACCGACTGCCCTTTGCCCGAAGACGACATGACCGGCTTCACCACGCAGGGGTAGCCGACCTTTGCGATGCCGGCCTGCAACTCGTCGAGCGAATCGGCGAATGCGTACGGCGACGTGGGCAGGCCGAGTTCTTCGGCCGCGAGGCGCCGGATGCCTTCGCGGTTCATCGTCAGCTGCGTGGCGCGCGCGGTGGGGATCACTTCGGCGAGGCCGGCGCTTTCGATTGCGGCGAGCGCGTCGGTCGCGATCGCCTCGATTTCCGGCACGATCAGATGCGGCCGTTCGCTTTCCACCAGCGCGCGTAACGCAGACGCATCCGTCATGTCGATGACGTGCGCGCGATGCGCGACCTGATGGCCCGGTGCATGCGGATAACGATCGACGGCGATCACTTCGACGCCGAGCCGCTGCAGCGCGATGATCACCTCCTTGCCCAGTTCGCCCGCACCGAGCAGCATGACGCGCGTGGCCGATGGGGAAAGCGGTGTGCCGATACGTTGGCCGATCTGCATGGAAGCTCCGGAGAAATGACGCGTGTGACGCGAAAGTGGATCAATGAGTGCGGCGATGTTAACATGCGCGGCCCCGGCGTCCGCACGCCGCCGCACGGGTTAGCCATCCGGCAGAGGCAAACCCCGATGCAGCCGCGATGGGCGGCGCGCGGCGCGCGTTTTCGCACTCGCATGCGACAAGCGTAGTGCGTTACCCTTACGCCTTCGCCAGTTTGAACAGGAACGACGCCATGGTCTTCACGTCCGCCGCGCGATGCGTTGCATATCTGCTTGCAGCGGTTAGCGGCCGCGCTGGTACCCCGTCGCACGCGGCCGCGAGGCAGCGCGACGCGAGCGGCGCAGTGGCCGGGGCCTTGCGCCGCGCCTTCGCGCTCACCGCGGCCGCGCTGCTGTGCGCGGCCTGCACGATGCCGAAGCACCTCGACGCCGATGCGCCGCCGCCTGACCCGTTCAATCCGGCCGCCACGCAACTGCTCGACGACACCAGCTGGGAACTGACCGGCTGGACCCAGGCGGGTGGCGCGGCGCGCACGGTGCCGCACGGCGACAGCGGACAGCCGCTTACGCTGACGCTGTCGACCGCCAACGGCGAGCGGCTCGCAAGCGGCTACTCGGGTTGCAATCGCTTCACGGGCACCTATCAGTTGCGCGACGGCAAGCTCAGCTTCGGGCCGCTCGCCGGCACGCGCATGGCGTGCGCCGGCGCGGGCGGCCAGCTCGAGAGCGCGTATCTCGATGCACTTGCGCACGTCGAAAAGAGCGGCGTGCAGATGCAGCCGCCGCAGCAACTGCAGCTGATCGTCGCGAACGGCGACACGTTGACGTTCGCACGCCATACGCAATGAGCGTAGACGCGGCCGCTGTCTTCATGCTGTCTTCAACGCGGCTCACGCTGGATGGCGTGGCCACGCAGCGGCGTTCAGCGGCAGCGCGGCGGCAGTTTAAACTCGACGGGTTGCGCTCGCGCGGAGCGCGTCTGTCATTGGTTGATGTGTAGAGCATGCATACGGTAGTTTTCAGCTGGTTCGGCGGCTCGACGGTCTGGTTTCTTCCTCTTGTCTGGCGTCTCGCGAAAGCCGCGCTGCCGGGCGGCTCCGGCTTGCGCGGGCCCGGCACGATTCGCCTGTGGCTTGGTTTTTTCTGCGTGCTCGTGGCGAGTTGCACGCTCGAAGCGTCGCTGTTGAATCTCGACGGTGTCGACCGTGTCGGTCATGCGTTGGCCGCCGGGCTGTTCGGACACGTATTCGGACGCGTCGGCACGCCGCTCGTCACGCTCGCGCTGCTGGCGCTGAGCCTGCCGTGGCTGCTCGGCTTTCGCTGGACGCGGGCGGCGGCATGGGCCGATGCCGCATTCGGACTCGGGCTGCCGCGCTTCACTCCGTCCCGCAAAGAAGACAAGCGCGAAGAAAAGCGCGGCCGGCGTTCGAACGACGCCGCAGCGGCTGCGCATCTGGCGCGTCAGACCGGCACGATGACGCCCCGCTCGAACGGGCGCTATGCGCGGCCGACCGTCTGGCGCCCACAGGCGGGCACGAGCGGCAAAGGCGCGTCCGCCGCCGCTGGTGCGGCTGGCGCCGCGGCATCGGCTGCCGCCCATGGGGCCGGCGGTGCTCCGATCAACACGGCGGCCACGGCAGCTGCGCAGCGGGCAGGCGCCGCGCGTGGCAAGCCCGCAGGCGATGCCGGCTCTACTGCGCGCACACCGACGCAACAGCCCGCCGCGTGGGCGCCGGTTGAGCCGACCGCGCCGGCCGGCTGGTTGCGCACCGACGCTGACGCAGGCAAACCGCACGAGCGGGCAGCGCGCGACAACCCTTCTCGTCACGTGGCGCCAGACGCGGGTGCAGCAGGGTTCGCGGCGGGCGCAGTGGGTGCCGCTTCGTCGTTGCCGCAAGCGGCGTCGAAGGCGGGCTTTCAGACCGCGGCGCATGCAGGATCGCAGGCCGCCACGTCCAGCGCGGCAGCTCGTCACGCGGCGACGTCGCACGCCGCGCGCGGCGCGTCGGCGCTTGCGCCGTCCGCGGCGGCACCGCGCGGTAGCGACATCAATGCGACACGTAATGCGCCGGGGCGATCTGCGCAGGCTCAGCCGCGCGGCGGGCAAGGACCACAGGCGGCAGTGCCACAGGCGCCGCGGCCGGGTGCGACGGTCGGCCGTGCAGTCGCGCGACAGCCGGCGCCAGCGTATTCGCGGCCGGCGACCGATGCGGCACGCGCCGAGCCGGCGCCCAGCGTGCGCGAAACGCTGCGCAGCATCGAAGAGAACACCGCCCGTTGGACGACGCTCGCGGGAGCAAGCCTCGCGCGACGTAGTCAGGCAGAGCCGGCGAAGGCGGCCGGCGCCGTTGCGGGGGTGAAGCCGCGCGCCGAAGCGGGCGAAGCGAGCCAAGCGGGCGAAGCGCGTGCATCCGGTGCCGATGTACGACAGACGGTCGAATCGGTGTCGGACGTTTCGGCACCCATTGTCGGGTCGTTGCAAGCGACGGCTGCATCGCAGGATGCTTCGCAAGCTGCGGCGCTTGAGCAAGCTGCGGACAGCAGCGCATATCGCGCTGAACACGAACACACCGACCCTCGCGACGATGCGGCGACGCGCGCCGGGCACGCCGCGGCCGGGTCCGATGCGCGCGACGCGAGCGCGCGGGAATCTGATGCGCCTGTGATTGCGGCAACGGACGCGTCGCAGGCGGTGGAGCTGTCGGCGCCGTCAGTGCCTGCGGCTCAGTCGGTTCAGCCGGCTCAGTCGGTTCAGCCGGCTCAGTCGGTTCAGTCGGCTCCATCAGTGCCATCAGCGCCGTCAGTGCCGTCAGTGCCGTCAGTGCCGACCGCTCTGTCGGCCCAACCCGTACTACCTCCGGCCGTCGACGACCGAGTCGCACCACCCGCTGCGTCAGCCTTCGTTCCACCTGCCGCGAACCCCAAGGGCGCTACGGTCGGACTGCAACCATCCGCAGAGCAACTCACAGAGCAAGCACCTCCGGTCGCACTGCAGATCGGCGCGGCGGTCACCACCAATCTGCCGGCGCACGACGCCGCGGCCGAGTCGTCCGCAGATCCGGCAGCGACAAGCAGCGAAGCCGCCGATGCGTCGGGAAATATCAGCGACGCAAGCCGTGCAGGTGAATCCACGGCCACCACGGTTCCGCCGTGGGAAGACGCTGTCAACGGCGAACTGACCACTGCGCACACAGCTTCATCGCAGCAGCACATCACGCACCTCGGCACGATGGGCAACGCAGATGCCACACCGCATGCCGCGCCGAGGCTGCATGTCGTCGGCCCGGGTGCAGTGCATAGCGACGCGCGGACAACGGACTCCCCTGCCCCATCGAACGTGGTGCGCTTCCCGGGCACGCCAGCTTCGCTGTCCGCGCATGGCATGGTTCAAAGCCCGTCCGAACTGGCATCGGCACCTTCAGAAACTTCTGCGTCAACACGGCCAGAAAGCACACCGATTGCCGAGCCCGTACCGGCACCGGCGCAGTCGGAGCTGCCCGCTGCGTCGTTGATACTCACCGCGACAGCACCCGCGACCGCATCTGTCACTGAGCCGGTCGCTGAACGTGTCACCGCAACTGCCGCTGAATCGGTGACCGCTACCGTCGCTGATTCCATCGCAGAACCAGCCGCCGTCCCCTTCGCCGTAACTGCCGACCTCACCGCAACAACAGGCGCCGACACGCAACCACCCGCAGCACCACCCGCGATCGGCGCCGAACCCGTCTCGCCGGAGCCGGAATCGTCGGCCGCCCGCGCGCAACTGCGCGGTCACGCGCCGACCAGCTTCGAATTCCACGCCCCGGCCGCGTCGCACATCGAACTGCCGAGCCTCGATCTGCTCGCGCGCGCATCGAGCGAAATCGAGCCCGTCTCCGAAGAAAAGCTCGCCGAAACCAGCCAGCTGATCGAGCAGCGGCTGCAGGAATTCAAGGTCCCGGTCACGGTGGTCGGCGCGTCGGCGGGTCCGGTGATCACGCGCTTCGAAGTCGAGCCCGCGCTCGGCGTGCGCGGCAGCCAGATCGTCGGCCTGATGAAGGACCTGTCGCGAGGCCTCGGCCTTACGTCGATTCGCGTGGTCGAGACGATCCCGGGCAAGACCTGCATGGGTCTCGAATTGCCGAACGTGAAGCGCCAGACGATTCGCCTGTCCGAAATTCTCGAAGCCAATGTCTACCAGAACTCCGCGTCGCAGCTGACGCTCGCGATGGGCAAGGACATCATCGGCCATCCGGTCGTCACCGATCTGGCCAAGGCGCCGCACATGCTGGTTGCGGGCACAACCGGTTCGGGCAAGTCGGTGGCGATCAACGCGATGATCGTGTCGCTGCTGTACAAGGCCACGCCTGAAGACGTGCGCCTCATCATGATCGATCCGAAGATGCTCGAGCTGTCGGTCTACGAAGGCATTCCGCATCTGCTCGCGCCGGTCGTCACCGATATGAAGCTCGCGGCCAACGCACTCAACTGGTGTGTCGGCGAAATGGAAAAGCGCTACCGGCTGATGTCCGCGGTCGGCGTGCGCAATCTGGCGGGCTTCAACCAGAAGATCCGCGACGCGCAGGCGCACGAAAAGAAAATCGGCAATCCGTTTTCGCTGACGCCGGACAATCCTGAACCGCTGTCGCCGCTGCCGCTGATCGTCGTCGTCATCGACGAGCTCGCCGATCTGATGATGGTCGCCGGCAAGAAGATCGAAGAGCTGATCGCGCGGCTCGCACAGAAAGCGCGCGCGGCCGGCATTCACCTGATTCTCGCCACGCAGCGGCCTTCCGTCGACGTGATCACCGGCCTGATCAAGGCGAATATTCCGACTCGCGTCGCGTTCCAGGTATCGTCGAAAATCGATTCGCGCACGATTCTCGACCAGATGGGCGCCGAATCGCTGTTAGGCCAGGGCGACATGCTGTTCCTGCCGCCCGGCACCGGCTACCCGCAGCGCGTACACGGCGCATTCGTCGCCGATGAGGAAGTGCATCGGATCGTCGAGCATCTGAAACAGTTCGGCGAGCCGCAATACGAAGAAGGCATTCTCGACGGCCCGGCCGGCGACGGTGCGCCGCAAGACCTGTTCGGCGATGCGCCGGATGCCGAGGCGGACCCGCTGTACGACGAGGCGGTCGCGTTCGTCGTGCGCACGCGGCGTGCATCGATTTCAGCGGTGCAGCGGCAGCTGCGCATCGGCTACAACCGCGCGGCGCGGCTGGTCGAACAGATGGAGGCTGCGGGGCTGGTGTCGTCGATGGGCATCAACGGCAGCCGCGAGGTGCTCGCGCCGGGGCCGGCGGAATAAGTCCGCCCGCGCAGGCGCGCGCGGATCGATGCGTGCGCAACTTTCCCGGCGAGGCGCCGCAGCCGCCAGTCTCGTCGCGCGTGAGTGACAGGGCTAGCGGCACGGCTCGGGTTCGACTCGTGCATAACTGCGACACAACGCTAGCACTAGCGGCACAACGCGGGCACACCGCGCGGCACCACTCACGACACCACGCCGGCACCGCCCTCGGCACCCGTGCGCCAACACACACCACGGCACGTCCTCCTTCCCGAGCGCCCCCCGTCCCCTACCCTCGCGACGGCGACACCCACTGGAAATCCACCGGCGCGCCGATCTCGATACGCGCCGGATTCGCGTCGAGCAGGCCGCTTTGCGGGTCGCGGCGAAACACGTACGCGCTATCGCTATTCTGATTGCCGACGATCAGCCAGTGCCCGGTCGGATCGATCGAAAATTCGCGCGGCGCCTTGCCGAGACTCGACTGCCGTCCGACTTCGCGCAGATGTCCGTTGGCCGCATCGACTGCATAGATCACGATCTCGTTGGCGTCGCCGCGATTGCTCGCGTACACGAAACGCCCGTCCGGCGACAGATGGATCGCCGCCGCGCCCACCGTGCCCTTGAAGCCCGGCTTCGTCATCGGCACCACCTGGACCTGGTGCAGCGTGCCGTCGTCGTAGCGGAACACGGTGACCGTGGCCGCCAGTTCGCTGGTCAGATACGCATACTTGCCGTCGGCGCCGAATACCAGATGGCGCGGCCCCGAACCCGCCTTCACGTCGACGTAGCGGCGCTCGGTCGGCCCGAGCAGGCCGCGGCTGCCATCGGGCGTATAGCGGTATGAAAACAGCTTGTCCGCGCCGAGGTCCTGTGCAAACAGATAGTGGCCGTCCGGCGAAAACACCGTCGAGTGCACGTGCGCGTTGTCCTGCCGGCCCTTCACCGGACCGCTGCCTTCGTGATGCACGCTCAGCACCGCCGCGCCGACATGGCCGTCCGCCTGCAACGGAAATACCGCGAAGCTGCCGCCCGGGTCCGAC
>DATLOW010000395.1:0-6846 GCA_035536055.1 Paraburkholderia sp.
CCGAGCACCTTTTCGGCAAAGCGCCCGTGAGTGCGCTCCATCACCGCCGCGACGCGGCTCACCTGAACCACGTCGGTGCCGATGCCGTAGATCGCCATCGCCAGCGGCACGGTTACGCGCGCGCCGCAAGACGCGCGGCGACCATGATCGCCTTCATCTCGCGCACCGCGTTGTCCCAGCCGGCGAAGATCGCATGCGCAACGATCGCGTGGCCGATATTCAGTTCGACGATGCCTTCGATCGCGGCGATCTGCTGCACGTTCGTGTAGTGCAGGCCGTGCCCGGCATTCACCTTCAGGCCGAGCGAGTTGCCCAGTTCGACGCCCTGCACCACGCGTTCGTATTCGCGCTGCTGTTCGGCTTCGTCATGCGCTTCCGCATACTGGCCGGTGTGCAGTTCGATCACCGGCGCGCCGGCTTCGTGCGCGGCGCGAATCTGCGCGTCGTCCGCATCGATAAACAGCGACACGCGTGAGCCGGCGTCGGCCAGCTGCTTGCATGCGGCCCGCACCGCGTCGAAATGGCCGGCGACGTCGAGACCGCCTTCGGTGGTCAGTTCCGCGCGCTTTTCCGGCACGAGGCACACGTCATGCGGCTTGACCTCGCATGCGATATCGAGCATTTCCTGCGTGACCGCGCATTCGAGGTTCATGCGCGTTTTAAGCTGCCCACGCAGGCCGCGCACGTCGGCGTCGACGATATGGCGGCGGTCTTCGCGCAGATGCAGCGTGATTGCGTCGGCGCCCGCTTCTTCCGCGGCCAGCGCCGCGCGGATCGGGTCCGGATAGGAGGTGCCGCGCACGTTGCGCAGCGTGGCGACGTGATCGATATTGACGCCCAGGTCGATCACGTTCGGCGACGTAAGAAAGAAGCTCATAGGTTCTGCAAGTCGATCAGGATCTGGCGCGTCGCGAGCGGCGTGCCGCCGAGGTAAACGTTGAGCAGGAAGCGCATCAGCGTCTTGCTCTGCGAAACGGTCTGCGCACGATGGTAATCGTCCTGCTCCATGTCGAGCAAGGTCTGGCCGGACACCACCGGCCATTGCGCGGGCCACTCATCCGATGCTTCGCGCACGCCGCGTTCCGGGTCGAACACGTAACGGCCTTCGGCCAGCACCGGCTTGCGCGCGACGGTGCGGTCGAGCGCCATCGCATAGCCGGTTTCGCGCAGCAGCACGCGTTCGAACGAGCGCAGCACCTGCACCGCCGGCACGTCGTGCGCGAGACGCGTCAGCGTGACGACGTAATGATGGAACAGTTGCGGATGCGGGTCTTCGCGCGCGCAAAACTTGACCAGCAGTTCGTTCACGTAGAAGCCGCACAACAGCGCGTCGCCGGTCAGCGGCAGCATGCCGCCGACCCATTCGGCGCCGGTCAGCGTGCGCATCTCGGATTTGCCGGTCCACGCGAGCGACAGCGGCTGGAAGGTTTGCAGCACGCCGCGCAATGCGGAATGCGGGCGCTTCGCGCCCTTCGCGACCAGCGCGACGCGGCCGTGGTCGCGGCTCAGCACGTCGACGATCAGGCTGGTTTCGCGGTAGGGATAGCTGTGCAGCACGAAGGCGGGCTGCTCGGCGATGCGGAAATCGGAGGCAGGTGCGCGCGGCGGGCGGCGTGTCGGTTTGGCGCGGCCTTCGCGGCTCCCACCGCCCTGTCGCGCTTCTCGCGCTTCTCGCCCGTCTCGCGCTTCTCGCCCGTCTCGCCCCTCGCGACCGGAGCCGGCCGGTGTTGCCGCCGGCTCGTTTGCGATGCCACTTGCCACCGGTTCGTCGAACACATCGCGCGCGGCGTCGCCGGCTACGGCGTCGTGGTCGTCGTCATGACTGCGCGCGCGCGCAGCGTGGCCGCTAGTCGCGCGCTTCGCGCTGCCGGCGGAGCGCGAGGTCTTCCCGTTCGCGCGCTTCGGGCGGCCGCGCGCGGGCTCGGCCGGTGCGGAACTATCGTCGTCCGGATCGGCCTCGGGCGGCAGCGTCATCCACGCGTCATTCGTACCCATACGCGCGGAGTCCCGCATCGTTATCCGCCCAGCCGCTGCGCACCTTGATGAAGGTTTCCAGGTACACCGGGCCGTCGAACAGCTTTTCCATATCGAGGCGCGCTTCGGTGCTGATCTGCTTTAGCTTCGCGCCCTTCTGGCCGATGATCATCGCCTTGTGCGAATCGCGTTCGACCAGAATCGTCGCGAAGATGCGCCGCAGCCGGCCTTCGGTTTCGAATTTGTCGATCAGCACGGTGCTGGTGTACGGCAGCTCGTCGCCGGTCCAGCGGAATACCTTCTCGCGCAGGATTTCGGCGGCGAGGAAGCGCTCGCTGCGATCGGTCAGGTCGTCTTCGCTGTAGATCGGCTCGCCTTCAGGCAGATACGGTTTGACCGTGCCAAGCAGGCGCTTGATATCGTCCAGGTTCTTCGCCGACAGCGGCACGATTTCCTTGAAATCGCGCAACGCCGACATCTGCTGCATGAACGGGAACAGCGTGTCCTTGTCGCCGACGCGGTCGAGCTTGTTGGCGATCAGCAGCGTCGGCACCGACGCGGGAATCAGGTCGAGCACCTTCTGATCGTCCGCGCCGAAGCGGCCCGCTTCGATCACGAACAGGATCGCGTCGACCGAGGTCAACGTCGACGTGACCGCGCGGTTCAGCGAGCGGTTCAGCGCGCCGCTGTGTTTGGTCTGGAAGCCCGGCGTATCGACGAAGATGTACTGCGTTTGGTCTTCGGTGCGAATCCCGGTGATGCGGTGGCGCGTGGTCTGCGCCTTGCGCGACGTGATGCTGACTTTCTGGCCGACCAGCGCGTTCATCAGCGTCGACTTGCCGACGTTGGGACGGCCGACGATGGCGACCATGCCGCAGCGAAAACCGGAGGTAGTGGGAGCGTTCATATTCGGGCTACGGCGGATTCTGGGCGGCGTGCGCGGATGGACAGCGGCACGTCGCGTGCAATCGGGTTAGGTCAATGTCCGGCGTCGGCGGCGCGGATGTGCAGCGCGCCTGCAACGCCGGGTTCGAGTTCGGCACCTGCGGTCGCCGCATCGGTGGCCGCGTCGGAGTTCGGCTCGCGGCTGCGCGAAGCGGGTTTGTCGATGCCGCGTGCGTTGCTTTCAGGCTTGTCCCGTTCGGGTTGGCCCAGCGCGCGGGCGACCGCTTCGCTCTTGTCGGATGGTTTGTCTGCGGGTCGTTCGGCGGATTTGTCGGCCGCTCTTTCTGCTGTCTTGTCGGTCGGCCGTTCGGCCGCTTCGGGCTTGTCCGCGGAACGGTCGGCGGCTTTTTCCACCGTCTTTTCGGCGGCGACCCGGTCCGTGGCCTTGTCGGCTGCCTTGTCGAACTGGCGCGCGACCGCGGCTTCGGTCTTTTCTGCGGCCTTTTCCGCGCCCCTTTCCGGCGCCTTTTCGACGGCCCGGTCGGCTTCGCCGGCTAACGCTTCGGCGCGGTGCCGGTCGGGGGGTGCGTCAGGCGGACGCGTCGCGGCATCGCTGCGCTCGGCGAGCTTGTCGTTGCGCACCGGTTCAGACCTGTCTGCACGTGCGGGCCTGCTTTCAGCTCGATCCGCGGGCTTGTCTGCCGGCTTGTCGGTCGGCCTGTCGGTCAGTTTATCGACCGCTTTTTCCGACTTGTCGGCCCTGTCCCTGTCGGCGCCCGACGTCTGGCCGCTGTATTCGACGTGCGCCGCCCGGATCACCGCGAGCGGTGCCGGCGCCGCAGCCGGCGCAGCGCTCGCCGGCGTATCACCCGTCGCCTTCGCTTCGCCGCGGGCGGCGCGTTCGGCTTTGCGGTGGTCCGGTGCGCGCAGGTCGAGCGCCGTCTGCACGCCGGTTACGCCGGGGACGATTTCCGGCTCGCTGCTTTTCGCGGCGCGGCCGTTCTTCGACCGCTTCGGCTTGGCCACCAGCGCGGGCGCGGCGGCCATCACCTCGTCCAGCGCCTTTTTCGCCGCGGCCTGCTCCGCCGCACGGCGACTCGCGCCGGAACCGGACACCTTCACGTCCAGCTTCGGCACCGTGCATTCGACCTCGAACTGCTGATTGTGCGCCGCACCATGCGTGGCGATTACCGTATAGGTGGGCAGCGGAATCTTGTGTCCCTGCAAATATTCCTGCAGCAACGTCTTTGCGTCTTTGCCCAGCGTGCGCGGGTCGATGTGGTCGAGAATCGGCACGTACAGCCGCTTGATCACCGTCTGCGCGGCGTCGAAGCCGCCATCGAGGAAGATTGCGCCGAGAATCGCCTCGAGCGTGTCGGCGAGAATCGACGGCCGGCGGAAGCCGCCGCTGCGCAATTCGCCCTCACCTAGCCGCAAGCCGTCGGAAATATTGAGGGCCTGAGCAATTTCGTACAACGACTGCTGCTTGACGAGGTTGGCGCGCACCCGCGACAGATCACCCTCGTCCAGTTTCCCGAAACGTTGGAACAAAAGCGCAGCCACCGCGCAATTCAGAACGGAATCGCCGAGAAACTCGAGCCGTTCGTTATGCGTGGCGCTATGACTACGGTGAGTTAAAGCCTGACGCAGCAATTCCGCATTGCGAAATTCATAGCGCAGCCGGCTTTCCAACGGAGATGAAGGCATGGGCAGAGTATAACGCGGGCGCCAGCCCCGGCGAAAACGCGGAGCGGCGCGCGAACAAGCGTGGTGTTGCGACGTTACCGCAGGTTCTTAAAGTAGCGTGCTAACACGCCGCGCGAGTTTCGCGGCGTGCTGTGCGACCTGCTCGCGAGCATGCTGATGCGGTAAGTGAAAAGGCTCTGCCGTGACGAACCGATCGGTCGATCACTGGAACGTGCCGATGCGTTTGAGATTGCTGAAGTTCATCCAGATGAAGAACGCGCGACCGACGATGTTCGCATCCGGCGCGAAGCCCCAGTAGCGACTGTCGGCGCTGTTGTCGCGGTTGTCGCCCATCATGAAGTAATTGCCCGGCGGCACCTTGCAGATCACGCCGCGGTCGTTGTAGTCGCAGTTGTTGCGATACGGATAATCTTCGGCGCCAACGATGAACGGCGGCACCGCCGGATTGTTCAGGATCGCGTTCTTGCGGCCGTCGATGTCTTCTTCGAACTGCTTGTCGAAGCCGGCGCGCTCGTCGTCGTAGAAGTCGGGCAGCGCCGTTTCCGGCACCGGCTTGCCGTTGATCGTCAGTTTCTTGTCCTGATACGCGACCACGTCGCCCGGCAGGCCGATCACGCGCTTGATGTAGTCGACCGACTCGTCCTTCGGATAGCGGAACACCACCACGTCGCCGCGCTGCAACGGGCGGCCCGCGGTGATCTTGGTATTGGTGATCGGCAGGCGCAGGCCGTAGTCGAACTTGTTGACGAGGATGAAGTCGCCCACCAGCAGCGTCGGCACCATCGAGCCCGACGGAATCTTGAACGGTTCGACGACGAACGAGCGCACCACGAACACGATCAGGATGACCGGGAAAAAGCTCGCCGTGTATTCGAGCCACCACGGCTGGCGCAGCTTGTCGTCGCGCAGTTTGGCGCGCGTCTGCGCGGCGTTTTCATCGGCGAAGCGTTCGCCGACGCGCGCCTGCTGCTCGTCGAACGCGGCCACCGCCGCATCCGCTGCGCGCCGCCGTTGCGGCATAAAGAAAAGTTTGTCTGCGACCCACGCGATACCCGTTGCGATGACGAGCACGAAAAGAATCAATGCAAAATTCATTAGGGGTTCCGTTTGTTCGTCTTATTTGTCTTCGACGCGCAAGATCGCGAGGAACGCTTCCTGTGGGATCTCGACGGTGCCGACCTGCTTCATCCGCTTCTTGCCTGCTTTCTGTTTCTCGAGCAGCTTCTTCTTGCGCGAGATGTCGCCGCCGTAGCACTTTGCCAGCACGTTCTTGCGCAACGCCTTGATGTTCTCGCGCGAGATGATGTGCGCGCCGATCGCCGCCTGGATCGCGACGTCGTACATCTGGCGCGGAATGATCTCGCGCATCTTCGCGGCGACTTCGCGGCCGCGGTACTGGCTCTGCGAGCGGTGCACGATCACCGACAGCGCGTCGACCTTGTCGCCGTTGATCAGCATGTCGACCTTGACGACGTCCGACGCACGGTATTCCTTGAACTCGTAATCCATCGACGCATAGCCGCGCGACACCGACTTCAGCCGGTCGAAGAAGTCGAGCACGATTTCGGCCATCGGGATTTCGTAGGTCAGCTGCACCTGGCGACCGTGGTACTGCATGTTGATCTGGTTGCCGCGCTTTTGCGTGCACAGCGTGATCACCGAGCCGACGTAGTCTTGCGGCATGTACAGGTTCACGGTGACGATCGGCTCGCGCACTTCTTCGATGCGCGACGGGTCCGGCATTTTCGCCGGGTTCTCGACCATGATGATCGTGCCGTCGCGCTGCAGGACCTCGTAGACCACCGTCGGCGCGGTGGTGATCAGGTCCATGTCGAACTCGCGCTCGAGCCGCTCCTGCACGATTTCCATATGCAGCAGGCCGAGGAAGCCGCAGCGGAAGCCGAAGCCGAGCGCCTGCGACACTTCCGGCTCGTACTGCAGCGACGCGTCGTTCAGCTTCAGCTTTTCGAGCGATTCGCGCAGCGCGTCGTACTGGTTCGCCTCAACCGGATAGAGGCCGGCGAACACCTGCGGCTTCACTTCCTTGAAGCCCGGCAGCGGTTCCGGCGCTGGGCTCTTGACGGTGGTCACCGTGTCGCCGACGCGCGCGGCCGTCAGCTCCTTGATGCCGGCGATGATGAAGCCCACCTGCCCGGCCGACAGCGTTTCGAGATTGCGCGACTTCGGCGTGAACACGCCGACGTGCTCGACCGGATACTCGGCACCGGTCGCCATCATGCGGATGCGATCTTTGGTGCGCAGCGTGCCGTTGACGATACG
>DATLOW010000396.1:0-11101 GCA_035536055.1 Paraburkholderia sp.
TCGGCCATCAGCCGCGCCACTTCAGCTACGCGGCGGATGTTTTCCGAACGGTCGGCATCCGTGAAGCCAAGATCCTTGTTTAATCCGTGCCGGACATTGTCGCCGTCGAGCAGATAGGTCGGGCGTCCGTGTGCGTAGAGCTGTTTGTCGACCAGATTCGCAATCGTCGATTTGCCGGCGCCCGACAGACCCGTGAACCACAGCACACACGGCCGATTGCCGAGTAGTTCGGCACGTGCGTGAGCCGTCACTTCGAGCGCCTGCCAATGGAGCTCTCGCTGCTGCGGCGGCGCGGCGTGCCTTGCGCCGATGTGCGGGACATCGTCGTCCGAGCCGTGGACCATCGGAACCTCCTCCGTTCAGTATCTGCCGGCTGACACCGGGCGCGGTTGGACGTTTGTAGCGTAGCTGCTATTCAGGGCGCGCGCAGCAGAAGGGTCATATCGACAGCACGCCGGCGGCGCAGCGACGCGCGCTGCGATCGCAGTGCAGCAGTGCGGCACAATAGCGCGTCGCGCAAAGGCCAACGCGCCCTTCGGCAACACTTCGGGCCAATCAGCCCCGATCCGCCTGCTGCCGTCATCTGGCCCCGCCACCACGGTTTCCCGATTTTGCATGACAGCCGCGCGGCCAATCCCGCTACGCAGCGGATTCCGCGGCCGGCAGCAGGTAGCGCGCCGCCCACGCCGCGATCATCGTCGCCGCGTAGTCCGCGTCGGCACGGCGCGTCAGCAGATGATCCGCGTCGTCGAGCGAAATAAAGCTTTTCGGGTGCTTCGCCGCGCCAAATATGCCTGCCGCATTGTCGATGCCGACCGTCGCGTCGCGCGGCGAATGCATCACCAGCAGCGGCCTGCGCAGATCGGCGATGCGCGCTTTCAGGTCGTGCGTGCGCGCGTCGTCGACGAAGGTTTTGCGCACCACGAACGGCCGGCCGGCGAGCTGCACTTCGGCCTCGCCGTGCGACTCGATGGCGGCGAGACTGGCCGGGTCGAACTGATGCAGCACATGCGCGACGTCGGCGGGCGCGCCGATCGTCACGACCGCGCGCACGTCGGGCATCGCGCCGGCCGCCGCCAGCACGGCCGCGCCGCCGAGGCTATGGCCGATCAGCAACGCCGGCGCCTTGCCGGCTGCGGCGAGCGCCGCCCCGGCCGCGACCAGGTCGGCGACGTCCGCCGCGAAAGTCGCATCCGCGAACGATCCGCCGCTGGTGCCCAACCCCGCGAAGTCGAAGCGCAGCACACCGATACCGTTCGACGCCAACGCGCGTGCGATCCGCGACGCGGCCAGCACGTCCTTGCCGCAGGTGAAGCAGTGCGCGAGGATCGCCCAGCCGCGAGCGGCGCCATCGGGAAGTTCGAGCTTGCCGGACAGGCGATAGCCATGGGGGCCGTCGAAATCGAATGTTTGTGCTGTCATTTATCTGCCTCCTTCTGAATTTGCTGGTGACGCCAGCATGCCAAAGCTTTGTGTAAAACGCCGGCCTTGGAGCCATCCACCTTTGGAGCTCCATTCGTCACCCGCCTTCCGGCATCGGCATCTTGATCTCGACAGCCGCCTTTAAACGCCCTGTAATGCCCGCCAGGGTTACTTCCGCAGCAACAATGTTTTCAGGAATAGCACCTCGACGCACGACTTGCCGATAGCGATACTGCCTCCATCGCAAAAACGCGTCGCAGTGAATCGACACAAGCCGACGCGCTACCTTTTACCTCAGCATCAGCAAGATACCCTCGAAGGGGAAAGCAAAATGGATGAGCGGAAACGAGACAGCATGATTGCTTATCTGCGCCGTCGGATGGCACAAGTCGGCATCAAAGTGGGCGATCTTGCGGCGGCACTGGCCGAAGAGCGCAAGCGCGTCAAGGCGACGCGTTACAGCAACGCGTTCGGCGATACCTGGGACGGTCAAGGCGAAATGCCGCAATGGCTGAAGCAGGCGACCAGCGCCGGCCAATCGCTGGAGCACTTCGTAGCAAAGAAGAAAAAGACCACACCGGTCGTCAGCAGCGAGCGCCCGGCAGTCGACTGGAGCCGCGATCCGTTCGCCGGCACGCGTCTCGCCACGGTTCGCGGCTCGCTGAACGCCGCACACTGAAGCACCGCAAACGCAAAAGCCGCCCTGCCTTGACGGCGTGGGCGGCTTCTTCGGGTGGCTCCCGATCACATAGCCAGTGACAGCGTGACAACGGCGAAGCGCTCAAATAGCAGCTTCGCCGTTGCAACCCGCTTCGCCTGATCCGATTTCTCCTTACGGCTGGCCGTGCCGGCATCGCTGCCGACTGCCAGGTCGACCACGCAGCTTAACGCCGCATCCGCGCAACCGCCTGGTATTGGCTCGCGCCGCGTACCGACTTCATCGCGGTCGCATATTCGGCGCCCATTTCCTGCTGCGCGATGCCGGCCTGCTGCATCACCGCGTGGTCGATTTTCTGGATCGCACGAATCATTTCGAGCGCCGTTGCCGGCTGGCTTGCCGACAGCTGATGAATCAACGGCGTGCGCTCGAGCGCCAGACTCGCGGCGCGCTCCCACTCGCCGACCGCCGCTGCCTGCTCGATATCCTTCGTGAGACGCCAGATCGCGTCGAGTACCGGGTTCGCCTGCATCGCTGCCAGCTCCTTCGAAAATTACTTGTTGGCGGACAACGCGCCCTGACTGTTCTGGCCACCGAACAGCGCCGTCAGGTATTGCGAGTTGTTGTTCATCTGCGCCATCAGGTTGTTCAGCGCGGTGAACTGCGCGGTGTACATGGTGGTCAGCTGCGCCTTGTACGTGTTCAGCGCATCCGTTTCGGTCGGCACGCTGTTCGGGCCGGTGCCGGTCAAGTCGCTGTTCAGTGCGGCCACGCGGTTCGTGATCGCGCCGCTCGTCCCCGTCTCGGCGGTGATCGTATTGTTCAGCTGAGCCGCGATACCGTTGGTCGAGTTGAACAGTTGGGATACTGCGGCCTGATTGGTCGCCAGCGCGGTAGTAAGCGTGTCGTTGTCGACCGCCAGCGTGCCGTCCGCATTCAGCGAAATGCCGAGGGCGCCAAGACCGGTCGCGCCGCTGCCCGTGCCGACGGCGCTCGCGAGAATCGACGACAGCGTGTTGTTCAACTGGTTCACCAGCGGATCGCCGATCAGCGTGCCCGTGGCCTGGTGCGTGTTGCTGTCGAACCCCGTAGCCGTACCGATCGCCGTGACGAGCGAGTTGTACGCCTGCACGAAGTTGGTGATGTCGGTGGCTTGCGAGGTCGTATCCTGCGCGATCGTCAGCGTCTGCGGTGTATCGCTGATGGCGGCCGACGTCAGGTTCAGCGTGATGCCGGTCAGCGCGGTGGTCACCGAATTGGTCGCGCTCGTGACGGCCGTGCCGTCGACCGTGAAGTACGCATCCTGGCCCGCCGTCGACTGCGTCCAGCTGCTGCCGGCCGCGATCGTCGAGCCGTTGCTGTTCAACGTGGACGTGCCGCCACTGTTCGTGACGGTCGGCGCGGTGCCCGCCGTCGACGTCACCGCGAGCGTCTTGAGCGTGCTGCCGCCGTCGGTCTCGTTGACCGATACGCTGATCGCATTGGCCGCGCCGGAGTTCGTCGCATGCAGCACGAGGTGGGCGCCGTCGGCGCCGTTCACCACCGTGGCAGACACGCCCGGGTTGTTGCTGGCCGAGTTGATCGCCGCTGCAACGTCGGCCACCGTGTTCGCCGAGCTGCTGATGGGCACATCCATCGACTTGCCGCCGACGGAAATGGTCAGCGTGCCCGTGCCGAGCGCCTGCTTCGCGCCGTATGCCTGGGACGTGAGCACCTGTCCTGCGGCGATCTGCTGAACGCCGATCTGATACGAGCCGGCGATTGCGCCGGTGCCGGCGGTTGCAGTCAGACCATCGCCGCTCGCGGTCGCCGCGAACTTGTTGACCGTGCTGCCGTTCGACAGCGGCGTGAGCGCGATCTGCAACGCGGAAAGCGCAGCCTGCAGCGAGCCCCACGCGGAAATCTGCGCGGTATCGTTCTGGGTTTGCGTAGTGATGGCGTCTGTCTGTCCAGCGACCTTCGCGGCGACGAGCGCACTGACGATCTGTGTGACGTCGAGCGATGTGTTGCCGGTCGAGCCGGAAATAACCGACTGCGCAGCTTGCTGCAGCAACGACTGGGTATCCGCGGCGGTGCTGGCTGCAGTGCTGGAAGATACGGTGGACATGGATTGACTCCGTGCGTCGTGTGTTCGGGGTGTGACTGGGACAGGCTAAACGGCAAAAAGGAAGGGCAAGCCTTCCGTGAATGTCCGCCTCGCGCGCCGGGTACGGTCAAGTGCGGCGCGCGAGGCGGATACTGCATTAGAGCAGCCTGACGGCTGCGCGAAGCTGCCGAATCTTACTGGAGGAGCTTCAGAACTTGCTGCGGCAGCGAGTTCGCTTGTGCCAGCACCGAGATACCAGCTTGTTGCAGCACTTGAGCCTTCGACAGGTTAGCCGTTTCTTGTGCGAAGTCGGCGTCCTGGATTTGCGACTGAGCTTGCGACAGGTCGGTCGACTGAGCTTGCTGCGTCGTCGAGATTGCCGTGAAACGGTTTTGTGCGGCACCCAGGCTTGCCTGAATGTTGTTGACCGTCGTCAGTGCGTTGTCGATCGACTCGATTGCCGAGTTCGCGCCGTCTTGCGAGCTGATGTCGATGCTCGACACAGCTTCGGTCTGGCCCGTCTGGTTGGCGTTCACCACCTGGCCTGCAGCGACTGCCAGGCCGGCCGCGGTCGTGTTGCTGAACACTGCGTTGGTCTGGGCGGTCGTCAGTGCCGTACCGTTCTGGTCGAAGAACTGGAAGCCGCCGTTGCCGTCGGACTTGACGGTAACCGACGTGATGTTGCCCGACGGAATCGGGAAGGTCGCCGTGCCCGAAACGTCGGTTGCAGTACCATTCGAGGCGGTCGCGATATCCAGGCCGCTGATCGTACCCAGCGTGGTGCCGGCAGCCGTGCCTGCGACGTTGTTGGCGGTGATTGCGGCAACCGCCGCTGCCTTGCCGATGCCCGAACCTGCGGCGATCGTCAGCGCGCCAGCGGTATTCGTCAGAACGCTGGTTTCGACGACGCTGTTAGCGATCTGCTGGTTGTTCTGGTCGGTGTACGTGTAGCCGCCCTTGCCGTCCGACAGAATGTTGATCTGGGTGATCTCAGTGCCGGTGCTGGCTGACGTAAATTGCGCGCCGGTCGAATCGATCGACACAGCGATCGAGCCGAGCACTGCGCCCGCTTGCACGTTGCCCGCGCCAACCGACGCTGCCGACAGGTTTTGCGCCAGGTTCACGCTGACGTTCTGACCGACGTTCGCGCCGACCTGGAAGGTCACCAGACCCGCCGAGCCGTCCAGAATGTTCTTGCCGTTGTACTGCGTTTGCGAAGCGATACGGTTCACTTCCTGGATCTGCTGCGACACTTCCTGTTGCAGAGCTGCACGGTTGTCGTCGGTCAGGCCGCCGCTCGAAGCTTGCACGGCCAGCTGACGGATACGCTGCAAGCTCGACGTGATCTGTGCCAGCGCGCTGTTGGCCGTCTGGATCATCGACACGCCGTCGTTCGCATTCGACACGCCTTGGGTCAGGCCGTTGATCTGCGTTTGCATGCCGGTCGCGATGGCGAGGCCAGCAGCATCGTCAGCCGCGCTGTTGATGCGCTTGCCCGACGACAGACGGGTAATGGCTTGCGAAAGAGCGTTCTGCGAGCCGTTCAGGTTCTGCTGTGCAACCAGCGAGTTGATGTTGCTGTTAATTCCCAACATGGAAATTTCTCCTAAAGGGCCCTAGACCCCAATTACATGTCTGTTGACGATGGATCCGGCGAACCACGTACCGTTTGTGTCTCGCCTTGCTAGGGGTAACGGCCCCCTCGGAGGAAACTTTAAGGGGCAAGTTGCACGAAAACGAAGAATTTTCGCAGCCACTTGCCGAAAGCTTACGCAGCGCTGACCCAAATTGCGGTAATTGCCTGCGAATTGAGCAGATCGCTAAAGTTTCCGATTTTTTATTCGATAACCCGTAATCGGGCTGCCGCCGGAGCGCCTTGCAGAGCGCCTGTGCGGGCAGATTGAGCGGCCGGTCACTGCGTAACGGGGCAATGGCAGAATGCCTGTATCTATTAGGCAAGCGGCCGCAGATACGTTGAAAGTACGCGTCGGCAGATACATGCGGAACGTGAACGCACGCGCAATCCGGACGCTGCGGATTACCGTATGTTTCTGTATGGATTCAGACTGGATTCACGCGCTGTGAGTCAGCGCGAAGATACTGCCGCGACCGGCTACCGGGATTCCTTTCGGTGCTGCGTGTTGTCGCTGCGGTGCTGCTGTAGTGTTTGGCGCGCCCGGCTGGGATCGAACCAGCAACCCCTGCCTTCGGAGGGCAGTACTCTATCCATTGAGCTACGGGCGCGTGACAGATGAAATGCAGATGAACCCGGGCAAACCCACTCCAACCCAGGTAAAGCGCCGCGCCGACCACCTGACGGCATCAGCACAAAGACGCCGCCACCAGCAGGGAGCAGCGCCGAGCAAGACCGAGAGGATACCCGGTTTCGCCCCACCCGTCCACCACGCGGGCCTCGCGCGGCGATCCGGCGCGCATCGGCAACGCTTCGATGCGCGCTGCGGATGCGGGTAAACGCCTGCTGAACAGCCCCCGCCGCGGCTCGCCCGCGCCGAAACGTTACGTCTATAATCGTCCGTGGCTTTTCCAACAACAACGCCGTTGCCGTCGCGCTGTACCGCTCACAATATTCACGGGAGACGAGACAAGCATGAGCGAAGCACCACACGGAGCCCCAATCAAGACGCCCGGGCAGCTGATCGCCGCAGTCATCGCGTCTTTCGCCATCCCCATCATCGTCATCGTTCTGCTTGCTCATTACGTCGACAGTTCGACTCGCACCGGTGCCGGCACCGACGGCCTGTCCGATGCGGAAGTGGCAAAACGCATCATGCCGATCGCCCAGGTCGAGATTCGCGACGCCAATGCGCCGCGCACCTACAAGTCCGGCGAGGAAGTCTACAAGGCGGTCTGTTCGGCCTGCCACGCGTCCGGTGCGGCAGGCGCACCGAAATTCACCAATACCGCCGACTGGGCGCCGCGCATTGCGCAAGGCTTCGACACGCTGTGGCACACCGCGCTGACCGGCAAGGGCGCGATGCCCGCGCGCGGCGGCACCAGCCCCGACGACTATAGCGATTACGAGATCGGCCTCGCGGTCGCCTATATGGCGAACAATTCGGGCGGTCATTTCGAGGATCCGCCGAAGCCGGCGCCGGGCGCTCCGGCAGCGGCTGCGGCAGGCGCAGCAGCGGCCTCGGGTGCAGCGGCGGCGGCCGCGCCGGGCGCTTCCGACGCTGGCGCCGCACAGGCCGCCGCCGCGGTAGCCGCACTCGCCAGCGTGCCGCAAAGCGCGGCACCGGCGGCAGGCGGCGCGCAGAGCGCGGACGCTTCGCAAGCGGGCAAGGCGCTGTATCAATCGGTCTGCCAGGCGTGCCACGCCGCCGGCGTGCTGAATGCGCCCAAATTCGGCGACAAGGAAGCGTGGGCGCCGCGTCTGAAGGATCCGATCGAAACCGTCTACAACTACGCGCTGCACGGCAAGGGCGCGATGCCGCCGAAAGGCGGTTCGAACGCGTCCGACGCGGATGTAAAGGCCGCGGTCGACTATATGCTGAGCGCGGTCAAGTAACAGCCGTCCCGGATTCGCGCCCCGCCCCGCCGGGTACCCGCGACGCATCTCCGCGGCAACAAAAAATCCCCGCGTGCATATCGCCCGCGGGGATTTTCTTTGATGCCGCCGACAGTGCCTGCCCGCGGCCTCTTCAGCCCTTCTGCAGCAACGCCTTCAGGCTCGCCAGCCGATCCTTAGGCGTCATCGGCGCCTCTTCAGCCGTGGGCGGCGGCGCGTCGTCGAGTTCCATTTCGTTGATGAAGCGCGACGGCTCGCACACCACCGTCTCCCGCGCGCGCTTGCGCTTCTTGCACCAGTTCAGATGCAGGCTGCGCTGCGCGCGCGTGATCGCGACGTACATCAGACGGCGCTCTTCCTCGATGCGCGAATCGTCGACCGGCGTGTCGTCGTCGGAGCCGCCGCGGTGCGGCATGATGCCCTCCTCGACGCCCACCAGGAACACATGCGGGTACTCGAGCCCCTTCGACGCATGCACGGTCGACAGCCGCACCGCATCGGGGTCTTCGTCCTTGCCTTCGAGCATCGACATCAATGCGACGGTCTGGATCAAGCCGAGCAGGTTCTTGCCGGTATCGGCGAGACCGTCCGCGTTATCGAATCCGGTCGCCTCGCTGTCTTCGGTGATTTCGGGCTCGGGCTTCGTGCCCTTGCGCTTCAGCCACTCGAGAAACTCCAGCACGTTCTGCCATTTCGACTGCGCCTGGCGCTCGTCGAATGCGTCGTACAGGTAAGCCTCATAGTGGATCGCCTCCATCATGTCGTCGAGCACGACGGTGGCCGGGTCTTTATCGGCGCGCTCGGTCAGGCGCTGGATGAAGTCGCAGAACACGCGCAGCGGCTCGACCTGCCGTGCCGACAGCCGTGCCTCGATGCCGCCCATATACACCGCTTCGAACAGCGACACCTTCGCCTGTCCCGCAAACGCGCCGAGCGCTTCCAGCGTGGTATTGCCGATGCCGCGCCGCGGCGTGGTGATCGCGCGGATAAACGCGGGATCGTCGTCGGCGTTCGCGATCAGACGCAGGTACGCGCAAAGATCCTTGATCTCGGCCTTGTCGAAAAACGACTGCCCACCCGACAGTACGTACGGAATCCGCTCGCGCCGCAGCACCTGTTCGAAGATGCGCGCCTGGAAGTTGCCGCGATACAGGATCGCGTAATCGCGAAACTGCGCGCGCCGCTCGAACTTGTGCGCGGACAGCCTGAACACCACCGATTCGGCCTCGTGCTCTTCGTCGTTGCAACCGGTCACGGTGATCGAATCGCCCATGCCGTGCTCGGACCACAGTTTCTTCTCGAACAGCTTCGGGTTGTTCGCGATCACGTTGTTGGCGGCGGTCAGAATGCGCACCGTCGAGCGATAGTTCTGCTCGAGCTTGATCACGTGCAGTTTCTGGAAATCCTTGCCGAGCTGCGCGAGGTTCTCGAGCGTCGCGCCGCGCCAGCCGTAGATCGCCTGATCGTCATCGCCGACCGCGGTGAACGCGGCGCGCGGGCCGGCCAGCAGCTTCAGCAGTTCGTACTGGCACGCGTTGGTGTCCTGGTACTCGTCGATCAGCAGATAGCGCAGCTTGTTTTGCCAGCGGTCGCGCACCGCTTCGTTCTGCGCAAACAGCTCAGCCGGCAGACGGATCAGATCGTCGAAGTCGACCGCCTGGTACGCATGCAGCGTCGCCACGTAGTTGCGGTAAACGATCGCCGCCTGATGCTCGTCTTCGTTCGCGGCGATCGCCATCGCCTCGTCGGGCATCACGAGTCCGTTCTTCCACAGCGAGATGATCGACTGCATCTTGCGGATGAAGCCCTTGTCGGTCGACCCGACCTGCTCCTGGATCATGCCGAAGCAGTCGTCGGAATCCATGATCGAGAACTGCGGCTTCAGGCCGACGTGCTCGGCTTCCTGGCGCAGGATCTGCACACCGAGCGAGTGAAACGTGCACACGGTCAGCTGGTTCACCGGCACCTTGCGGCCTTCCTTACCGGGCGTGGTCAGCGTCTTGCCTTCGAGCAGCTTGCCGACGCGCTCGCGCATTTCGGCCGCCGCCTTGTTGGTAAACGTGACGGCGGCGATATGGCGCGGCTCGAAGCCCTTCGCTTCGATCAGATGCGCGATTTTCTGCGTAATCACGCGTGTTTTGCCGCTGCCCGCGCCGGCGAGCACGAGACAGGGACCGTCGAGATAGCGCACCGCTTCGCTTTGTGCGGAGTTAAGGCCTGCGGACATCGTCAGTGGGTGGGTATCGCAATTGAGGGCGCGGTGGCTGCCAGGCGGCACGGCCTGCAGCACGCGTTGCGCGGCGGCGCTTCTGGCTTTTGGGCGGACCGCCGCGGCGCATGCGTGTGGCTGGCCGCTTCCCCGACATTCAGCGCTGTGCCGTGCGCAAGAGACCCGCGATGTTAACACGGATGGCCCGGCCCGAACGGCCCATACTCCGCACGCCGCGGTTACCGCCTGGCGACCGCGATCGCACTGCCTGAGAACAGCGTGACAAAACCGTGACGCGTCACATGCCAAAATAGCGAAGTTGCGCGCCGCCCCCGCCGCGCGCCGTACTTGCAGGAAGCTTGCATGCGCGCACCGCTAAAAACAGGATTGATGGGCTACGGCTTTGCCGGCGCGACGTTTCACGCACCGGTCATCGCGCATTGCGGCCGGGCGAGCGTCGCCGCGATTGCCACCGGCCAGCCGGACAAGGCCCGCGCTGATTACCCGCAGGCCGCGATCGTGCCGGATCTCGACACGCTGCTCGCACGCGCGGATCTCGAATGCGTCGTGATCGCCACGCCGAACGACACGCACTTCGAGCTGGCCAGGCGCACGCTCGAAGCGGGCAAGCATGTGGTGGTGGACAAGCCCGTCACATTGAACGCCGCCGATGCGCGCACGCTCGCCGATCTCGCGGCTGCCAGGGGCCTGCTGTTCGCGCCGTTTCACAATCGTCGCTGGGATGGCGACTTCCTGACCGTGCGCGATCTGATCGCCAGCGGCGAGCTGGGCCGCATCGCGCACTTCGAATCGCACTTCGACCGCTTTCGTCCGGGAATCCGCCAGCGCTGGCGCGAAGACGCGACACGCGGCGGCGGTCTGCTGTTCGACCTCGGGCCGCATCTGATCGACCAGGCGCTCGCGCTATTCGGCACGCCGCAGACGGTGTATGCGTCGGTGCGAGCACATCGCGACAACGCGAGCGCGCCGGATTACGTGCATCTGCAGTTGGGTTACGGCACTCATGAAGTGCTGCTGCATGCGAGCGCGCTGACCGCGATCACCGCGCCGCGCTTCACGATTCACGGCACGCGCGGCAGCTACGTGAAATACGGTCTCGACACTCAGGAAGACCAGTTGAAAGCCGGCCAGCGCCCCGGCGAAGCCGGCTTCGGCGGCGGCAACGGGGCCGGCACG
>DATLOW010000397.1:0-5106 GCA_035536055.1 Paraburkholderia sp.
GGTGCTGGTCGAAGTGCACGACAAGAACGAACTGGTCGAAGCGCTGACGCTGAAAACCCCGCTGATCGGCATCAACAACCGCAATCTGCGCACCTTCGAAACCTCGCTCGATACGACGATCGGCATGCTCGACATGATTCCGGACGAGCGCATCGTCGTCACCGAGTCGGGCATTCTGTCGCGCGTCGACGTCGAGCGGCTGCGCGCGATGGACGTCAATACGTTCCTCGTCGGCGAAGCGTTCATGCGTGCGGAAGAGCCGGGCATTGAGCTTGCGCGGATGTTTTTCTGACACCGGCCGCTAACGGGCCGAAACGCAATAACCGCGAGGTTCACGATGGGTATCGAACGCGAAATCAAGCTAACGCTGCCGCCCGCGCAGGCGAAGGCGGCGCAGCAATGGTTCACCGCGCGCACCGGCGCGGCAGGCCGGCCGGTCATGCTGGACAACCTCTATTTCGATACGCCTGAACTGAAGCTGGCCCGCTCGAAGAGCGCGTTACGGCTGCGCCGCACACCGGACGGCTGGCTGCAGACTTTCAAGACGGTCGGCCAGGCGCAGGGCGGCTTGCATAGCCGGCACGAATGGGAAATTCCGGTGGCTGGGCCAGCGCTGGAAATCGACGCGCTGCAGCAGGCCTGCGACGATGCAGAGGCAGCAGCCGCCTTGCGGAACGCGGCGCCGCAACTGGTCGAGCTGTTCCGCACGAACTTCACGCGCACGCTGTGGCACGTGGTGCACGACGGCACGGATATCGAAGCAGCGATCGATCAGGGTGAAATCGTCGCGCAAGTAAACGGCGAAACGCGCCGCGCGCCGATCAGCGAGGTCGAACTGGAATTGAAGCGCGGCGACGACGACGCGGTGCTGCACGCGTTTGCGGCGGAGCTCACGGCCAGCGTGCCGGGACTCGCACCGGAGGACGTCAGCAAAGCGCAGCGCGGCTACCAGCTGCGCGAAAGCGGAACCAGAACCGGAACCGGTACGGCGTAGCCCGCAAGACGCACCACGGCTGCGCACGCGCCGTCGCGAATTCCTTGAGCCGAAGCGGATTAGCTGCGACACTCTTCGGCCATGACCTCCGCTACCCGCTCACGCTCTTCATCGTCGCAAGCTTCGCTGTTCGGCGATGACACGACTTCCGCGGCGGCCCCCGCCGACACACCGCCGCCGCCCACCGCCAGTTCGCCCGCGCAATCGCTCGAAGCCCAATTCGACGCGCTGCCGCCCGCGTGGCGCGTGCATCTGCGTCCATTCATCGAAAGCGATACATACGGCTCGCTGTGCAGTTTCGTCGACGGCGAACGTGCTGCCGGCAAGACCGTCTATCCGGCCGACGTGTTCCGCGCACTGCGTCTGACGAGCCCGGACGACGTCAAGGTCGTGATCCTCGGGCAAGACCCCTATCACGGCGAGGATCGCGGCACGCCGCAGGCGCATGGCCTTGCGTTCTCGGTGCCGCCCTCGGTGCGGCCGCCGCCGTCGCTGCGCAACATTTTCAAGGAAATCGCCGCGAGTCTCGGCTATCAATCGCCGCGTCACGGTTGCCTCGACACATGGGCGAAACAGGGTGTGCTGCTGCTGAACACCGTGCTGACGGTGGAACGCAATCAGGCCGCGAGCCACGCCAAACGCGGCTGGGAGAAATGCACCGATACGCTGATCCGCGAACTCGCGCAGCGTCACGAGCATCTGGTGTTTATGCTGTGGGGCTCGCATGCGCAGGCCAAGCGCACGCTGCTCGACGGCCGGCCGCATTGCGTACTGGAAGCGCCGCACCCATCGCCGCTGTCGGCACACCGCGGCTTTCTCGGCTGCCGGCATTTCGCGCTGGCCAACGATTATCTG
Source organism: Paraburkholderia sp. (assembly GCA_035536055.1). Taxonomy (GTDB): domain Bacteria; phylum Pseudomonadota; class Gammaproteobacteria; order Burkholderiales; family Burkholderiaceae; genus Paraburkholderia. Next base: position 1,850 of record DATLOW010000397.1, read on the forward strand.
CACGCGAACGGACGCGCACCGATCGACTGGCGCCTGCCTGACGAAGCGCAGATGCTGGCGTAGCCGGCGCGCGGAACCCGTTCGCCGGCGGCACAGTCGCCAAGCCCCCTGAACACAGCCGCTGGCCCGCAGTCGCAAGCCCCGGAGGGGCGAGCCCGCGACCACAAGCGCCATAGTCGCGCGGCCCCTACCTTACCCGGCCACGTGCCGCGCGCAACGATAAGCGAAAAACGAAAAACGCCGCGGGATTGTGTCCCGCGGCGTTTTGATATCGGACGGCCGCCGTGTACAGCCGGCGAGCCCCCCGATCCGGCCGGCCTCAGGCTGCGGAGATCGCTTCGCGCGCGCCGGCCAGTGCGGCAGCGGCGGCGTCCGGGCCCATGTTCAGGCCTTCCGCATAGATAAACGTGACGTCGGTCATGCCGAGGAAGCCGAGGAAAGTGGTCAGATACGGCGTCTGCGAATCGCCCGGCGTGCCCAGATACTTGCCGCCACGCGCCGACACGACATACACCTTCTTGCCCTTCACGAGGCCTTCCGCGCCATTCGCGCCGTACTTGAACGTGATGCCGGCACGTGCGATGAAGTCAAAGTACGTCTTCAGTTGCGACGAGATGCCAAAGTTGTACATCGGCGCGCCGATCACGACGATGTCCGCGGCTTGCAGTTCGGCGATCAGCGCTTCGCTGCGCGAAGCGATCGCCTGCTGCTCGGCGGTGCGCTTGTCGGCCGGCGTGAAGAACGCGCCGAGGATCGCGTCGTCGAGGTGCGGCAGCGCATCGCTGTACAGATCGCGGGTCACGACCTTCGCGCCCGGATTCGATTGTTGCAGCTTCGTGGTCAGTTCATTGACGAGCAGCGTCGACTGCGCACCTTGCGAGCGAGCCGCCGAATTGATTTGCAGAATCGTGGTCATCTGTAACTCCCGGTTTTGGGTGATGCGCAAGTTGCGCGAGTGGGAGCATTGTGTTTTCTAACCGACCTGCGAAAAAGTAGCGCGGCGGCGACGGATTGTTGCAATAGCAGAACAATCGGACTGTGTGGAGCGGCGCTCAGCAATCGGCGCCACCGGTCATCCGCATCGCGAAATGCTGCAAAGCCGCTGCAAACCGCGCGCCGCAATACCCGGCGCTGCAGCGCGCGGCGGCGCGAATGCGAGCGTCAGCGTCCGAGCCAGCGAGCCCGCCAGCTGCGCGCGGCTTCAGCGCTCTTGCTGAGCTTGCCGGATTTCCCCCGCGCCGCCCCGGCGGCCTTGCCGCCCTTTGCCGCCGCAGCAGCTTCACCCTTTACGCTCAACCGGTAACGCATCACCTCCGGCTCATCCAGCCGCAACTGCGCCACACGCAGCTCATCGCGCCGGAACGCATGAATCTCCACCTTGGCGCCCGGCAGATAGCGGCCAAGCAGCGTATCGAGGTTCGCACCGGTTACGCGCAAACCGTCGATTGCGATCAGCACGTCGCCGGCCGACAACCCCGCCTTTTGCGCCGCGCCGCCGTCGTGCACCGCCGTCAGCGTGCAATCCGCGCCGCCGCGCACGCGCGCGCCGAGCGACGGCTTGCCATTCGTACCGGCATCCGGCACCAGCTCGATGCCGGCCGGCGCAAGCAGTTCCGCCAGCGGCAGATCGCGCGTGCCATGCACGCCGTAGGCAAAAAGCTCGCTCAGATCCGCGCCCGTCGCTTCGGCGAACAGTGCTTCGACGTCGTCTTCCGCCACGCCCACCGCCTTGCCGCGATAAAAATCGCGCCCATAACGCTGCCACAACAGACGCATCACGTCGTCGAGCGAGCGGCGGTTGCCCGTTTGCGCGCGAATCGTCAGATCGAAAGCCAGCGCCACCAGCGAGCCCTTCTGGTAGTAGCTGACAATCGCATTCGGCGCGTTCTCATCCTGCCGGTAGTACTTGACCCACGCGTCGAACGAGCTTTCGGCGACCGTCTGCCGGAAGCGCCCGCTGCCGCGCAGCACGCCGCCGATCGTCTTGCCGACCATCGTCAGATAGTCCGCCTCGCTGATCGCGCCGCAGCGCACCAGGATCAGGTCGTCGTAGTAGGACGTGAAGCCTTCGAACAGCCACAGCAGCGACGTGTAGTTTTCGCGCGTCAGATCGTACGGCGCAAACGCCGCCGGCTTGATGCGCTTGACGTTCCAAGTATGGAAATACTCGTGGCTGCACAGTCCGAGGTAGGTGCGATAGCCGTCGGTCATCTCCGCGCGGCCCGTCACCGGCAGGTCCGAGCGGTTGCAGATCAGCGACGTCGACGCGCGATGCTCGAGCCCGCCATAACCGTCGGTGACCGCTTGCGTCATAAATACGTAGCGCTCGACCGGCGCTTTCTTCGAGCGCGGCTCGAACAGCGCGATCTGCGCTTCGCAGATGCGCTTCAGGTCGGCCTGCAGACGCGCCATATCGAGCCCGACCACGCGGCCCGCGATCACGATGTCGTGCGGCACGCCGTGCGCGTCGAAGCTGGCGAGCGCGAATTCGCCGAGCGTCACCGGATGGTCGATCAGTTCGTCGTAGTTTTGCGCCTGGTATTCGCCAAAGCCGTAGCGCCTGGTGCCGCGCGCTTCCGGCAGCGCCGTCGCGACGCGCCAGTTGCGATACGCAGGGCCGTCCGGCTTCTGGATGTCGACGATGCACGGCGCATCCTCATGTCCGAGCGGCGAAAGAAATGTGCTGGTGCCGTTGAAGAAGCCAGTCGTATCGTCGAGATGCGCGGCGCGCACCGACATGTCCCACGCATAGACCTCGTAACGCAGCGTCAGCGCGCCTTTCACCGGCACGGCCTGCCACGTGTGCTTGTCGGTCTTGTCGATGCGCACCTTGCGGCCTGCATCGTTGAACGCGCGCAGCGTGACGATGTTGCGCGCGAACTCGCGCACCATGTAGCTGCCCGGAATCCACACCGGCAGCATGAAGCGCTGGCCGGCCGGATCGGGCTCGGCAACGGTGACGGTCACTTCGAACAGATGGGCGGCGGGTTGTTTCGGAACGATGGTGTAGCGGATCGGCTTCATCGGCGGGCGGGATCGGGGCTTCGGTGAAATGAGTCGGGCAAATCGAACCGGCAATCAAACCGGCAAGCGAGCGAACAAGCAAGCGAGCGACCGCGACTGCCATCGCTCAGACCCTGCATCGGGCGCCGGAGCGTACCAGCCGCAGCGCGACACCGCATCGGCGTCGCGCGTTCCGGCCGGCAGCGAAACGCGCTCGCTCAATGCGCAGCGGCGATTTCCTTGTCCAGCTGATC
>DATLOW010000398.1:0-14816 GCA_035536055.1 Paraburkholderia sp.
AGTAATACGGCCGGTAAAGATTAGCTCACGACCTTTCGATGTGCAAGGCATCAATGAACGGGGGATCGTCAAGGCTCACACACGCGCTGGCCGGCGCATTTTGGTCCACTCGTAATGACGATTCATGGGCCAGAGCCCCCAGCCAACCCGGCAGTAAACTGGTACACGTCCGATCTGCGTATCCGCGAGGAACCCACCATGCCAAGCCAGCACGCCACATCCGAACCCATCGTCCTGCGCCATGCCGCCAGCCGTGAAGAGTTGAGTGCGTGCTTTCCGGTGATCGCTCAACTGCGCCCCAGTCTGAAAGACGCAACGCAATGGGTCGACTGCGCATTGAAAATGGCGCCTGCCGGCTATCGTGTCCTTGCGGCGTGGCGCGGCGCAAACGTCGTGGCAATTGCCGGCTATCGCGTGATAGAGAACCTGATCCACGGGCGCTTTCTGTATGTGGACGATCTGGTCACCGCGGAAGTCCATCGCGGCACCGGTCTGGGCGCCGCATTGCTCACCGAGTTGTCGGCGCTCGGTGCCCACGAACACTGCAGCCGTCTGGTGCTCGATACCGCCGCTGCCAATACCAACGCACGCCGCTTCTACAAGCGCGAGGGCCTGTTCGATCTGGCCGTCGGCTTCATCAAGCCATTGGCCCCGGAGGTCCCGTGAACATCCTCCATATCGATTGCAGCCCCAGAATGCATTCGCACAGCCGCCAGCTGTCGGCGGCGATCGTCGACCGGCTGCTTGGCACCGCCCCGCATGCGCACGTCACGCGCCGCGATCTCGGCCGGCAGCCGATACCGCACGCCGACGAAGACTACGCGACGGCGCTGTCTTCCCCGGCAGCATTTGCCGCGGGCTTGCAGGGCCGCGCAATCCAGTTGTCCGAGCAACTGATCGAGGAAGTCGAAGCGGCCGATGTCATCGTGATCGGCACGCCGATGAACAATTTCACGATTCCATCGGTATTCAAGGCGTGGCTCGACCAGATCTTGCGGGTCGGCAGAACCATAGCCGTCACGCCGAGCGGCAAGGTGGGACTGTTGCGCGATCGTCCGGTATTCGTCGGCATTGCTTCGGGCGGCATCTTTTGCGGCGACAAAGCCAACCAGCCGGACTTTCTGACGCCCTATCTGACGGCCGCATTTGGCTGCGTGGGCCTGAAAACGCTGCACTTTCTGCCGCTGCAGGGCACGGCATCGCGCAACCAGCAAGCGGTTGGCACCGCGCGGGCGGCACTGCTCACCACCATCGACGCAACCCGGGTCCTTTAATCGCGCCGGCGGCATCCGCACGCGTCGACGCGTGCGCGGCACAACGCTCACAGGGGCATCGACATGAAAGTATTTGTGGCTGGCGCATCGGGTGTGATCGGCAAATCGCTGGTCCCGCTGCTGCGCGACGCGGGCCATCAAGTCACGGGAACCACCCGCACCGCCGACGGCAAAGCCCGCTTGCAGGCGCTCGGCATCGATGCCGTCATCGTCGACGTGTTCGATGCGAAGGCGCTCGAACATGCCGTAGTGGCAAGCGCGCCGGACATCGTGATCCATCAGCTGACCGACCTGTCGGCCGGTATCGATCCGGCCGCGCAGGAGCAGGCGCTGCGCCGTGCCCGAGCAGTAACGGCACCGACCCGGCAATAAACCCGACCGACGTCATCACGATCGGGCGCAAACGAAGACGGCACGCTTCGAGTGCCGCGGCAACCGTGCTCTTCCCATGAATTTCAAGCTCACGCGCAAACTCGACGATCAGGATCGCGTTCTTGCACGCAAGTCCCATCAGCACCACCAGCCCCACCTGCACGAAAACGTTGTTGTCGCCATCGCTCAGCCACACGCCGAACAGCGCGGCACACATGCAAACCGGCACGATCAGGATGACCGCCAGCGGCAGTGTGCAGCTTTCATACAGCGCCGCCAGCACCAGAAACGCCCGCATCACCGCCAGCGGAAACACGATGATGGCCGCATTGCTCTGCGTGACCTGCTGATAGCTGAGGTCGGTCCATTCGAGCTTGATACCGGTCGGCAGCACCTGTTTGGCAATTTCGTCCAGCTTCGCGATCGTCTCCGCGGAAGACAACACCCGCGGATCCGCGTCGCCGATCAGGTCGGCCGCCGGATAGCCGTTGTAGCGCATCACCGGGTCCGGCCCGTAGGTCGGGACGATCGTCACCATCGAGCCGATCGGCACCATTTCTCCGCGCACATTGCGGGTGCGCAGGTTTTCGATATCGGCTGCATGTTGCCGGTATTGCGTATCGGCCTGCGCCATCACCAGGCAATCGGCAACGAACCGCCGGAGCGCTCGACGCATCCCACGGTCTGCGTAATTGCGCAGATCCGTTCCGCTTTCTACGAAATGTCCTGTGCGTTCGATGGCGTGCCGGCGCAATGCGCCCATGCGAGCACCTGCTGCGCCGCATCGGGCCGCGACCGCGCGCGCAGTCGGTCGGCCAGCACCATCTGAAATCCGGTCGTACTGTCAGGCCCGTGCGCGCTCAGGAACGCGTGCAAGATCTCTTCGATGGTTTGTGTGAGGGTCGTGGCCTTGATACTGCTGGCTATGTAAGAACTTGCGCGTGCCAGCTCGAGTTCGAAATCGACCTCACATTGACGGTACGACCTCGACTTATAAGCAAGCGTGCGATCCCGGGATGGCATTTTTTAGCCTTTGGTTAGTTTTTGACGTCCCTTTCGTTGCCCAAAGCGCATGTCGAAATAACGAAGGAACGGGGCACCCAGCATAGACGAGGCGGACCCTGCGCACCTTGTCCGTAATCCGACCCTTTCGGCGCGCCGCAGCAGGCATGCGTTCGCGCCCTTTGATAACGCGCGCTCAACGGGTTGACCCGGTACGCATGATCCCTCGGGAACGCGGCTAGCCGCCGGGCACGCACCGTTGCATGCGCCCGAGGCAGGACGAAGCGAGGTGCGCGAACTCGCGGTCGACTGCCTGCTTGTCACCGTCCGTTCGCGCAGCCCCCATCAGTGCCGCCCCACTACGCCACCGTGCACAGCCGGCGCAACCGGCGTCTGCGGCAGCCGCGCCTTCTCGCCCTTTTCAAGCACCGGTTGATGCCGGAAGCCAAGGGCGCCCGCGCCGACCGCAATCACAAAACCGACGAACAGCGCCGCCACCGAGAACCAGCTGGCGCGCGCCACCGTACGGGCAGCCGAGTCGGCGGCCTGGCGCGCGTCGCCCTCCGACGGAGCGGATGCTGCGGCCGTCAGCGACGCGATTGCGTCGCGGGCCTGCCTGGACAATGCATTGGCCGCGTTGTCGGAACCCGCACCCGCGCCCGCTGCCGCGGTGGTAGCACCGGCATTCGCCAGATTGCCTGCCACGCCGACCGCGCCGCCGATCACCGAGGTCATCGCCATCACGACGAACAGGATCATCAACGCCCACGCGAGCAGACCGTGCAACCAGCCGAGCACCGGCGCGCAGCGCCCCGCGAAGTAGCCACCGGCGAATACCGCCACGACGGTGGTCAGAATCATCCACACACCGGAGCCGAAGCCGAACGCACGTACCGGGTCGGGACGCGACAGCGGATTGAGCATCGACGCGCCGATTGCCGCGCCCAGGATGCTCATGAACAGATACACCACCAGTGCGATCGTCAGCCCGGTGAACACCGCTCCCCACGAGACCCGTGGCAAGCCTTCCTGCGTTTCAAGATAGCGCATGACAACCTCCTGTTAAGTAGCAGGCAGCCGGACTCGCCGGCCGCCGCAAGCAATCCGCAAGCGTCATGCCGCGCGCCCGACAGGCGCGCGGCGCGGCCGCCCGCGCTACATCAGGGAACCGCAGACCGCCAGCACCCAGACACCGACCTGATAGACGAACAGCAGCCGCCCGACACGGCCGGTGCACGGCGTGTGGAGGCTGCCCCTCTGCGCCGTCGCCGTCGGAAGATGAGCACGCATACGGCACCTAGCTGCCCAGTGCTTCGGCTGCCACTTTCTGCTCGGCCAGCAGCGACAGCTTTTCGTCGGTCGCCTTTTCTTCGCGCAGCGTCTGCGACAGCAAAGTCACCGCGTGGGTCTCGCCGAGCTGCTTCGCAAGCGCGATCAGCGAGCCATAGGCGGCGATCTCATAGTGCTCGACCTTCTGTGCTGCCGCGATCAAGGCGACATCGAGCACCGGACCCTGTTCGATTTCGTCGATCTGCTCGCGTCCCTCCTCGACCAGTCCTTCCATCGCGACGCATTTGACCCGCTTGAGCCGGATCCCCGAACCCTCGACCAGCTGATCGATCCGTTCGATCTGGCCTTGCGTCTCGTCGAGGTGCGTCATGAACGCCGCGCTCAGTTCCTCACTGGTCGCCGCGCGAGCCAGCCGCGGCAGTGCCTTCGTCAACTGTTTCTCCGCGTTGTAAATATCGGAGAGCGAATGGACAAACAGGTCCTTTACGGTTTTCGCAGTCATGGTGGTTGCTCCAGAATCGAATTTCAAAAAGCCGCCGCAGCGGCATGCTGTTGACCTAGCGTTTGCGCTTGCCGCCGGTGCCTGATTCGCTCGTCTGCGCAGCGCCGAGCTCCGCGCCCGTGGTCGGGTCGCTGTCCGGGTCCGACTGCAGACGCGTGGCCATCTCGGTCAACGACTGCTGCTCGTCCGCATCGAGCTCGACCCAGGCGTTGCCGTCGCCGCCATCGACCGCCGGTTCGCCGTTCTCGGCCGACAGCCCTGCACCGCTGTTCCACGGCCCCTTAACGGCTTCGCCGCCGTGCGACATCTTGAAGTACGTGCTGGCGAATTCCGGCATCGGCGGCATCTTGCCCGGCGGGAAGTTCGGTGTGATCGCGTAAAGCGCTTTCTCGAACGACTTCTGGTGGGCGATTTCGCGCGTCATCAGAAAGCCGAGTGCGTCGCGGATGCCCGCGTCGTCGGTGACGTTGATCAGCCGCTCATAGATGATCTTCGCGCGCGCCTCGGCCGCAATGTTCGAGCGCAGATCGGCGGTCGGCTCGCCGATGGTATCGATATAGGCCGACGTCCACGGCACACCGCCCGAGTTCGTCAGCGGCGGACCGCCACCGTACAGCAGCTGCGTCAGGTGACTGTCGTTGCCGGCGCCGTTCAGCTTGCGGTATAGCTCGGCCTGTTCGTCCACCGCTTCCGCCAGGCTGCCCTTCGCGCCGCGATTGAGCATCGCGACGATCGACCCGATGATCTCGAGATGGCTGAGCTCTTCGGTCGCAATGTCGTACAGCATGTCCTTGCGGCCCGGATCCTCCTCCGCGACCGCCTGCGTGAAATAGCGCATCGCCGCCGCGAGCTCGCCCTGCGGGCCGCCGAACTGCTCGAGCATCAGGTTGGCAAGTCCGGGGTTGGTTGCGCTGACACGTACCGTGTACTGCAGCCGTCTGTTGTGCATGAACATGAGAGCCTCCGTGGGTTGGGCACAGACGGCAGTGCATGAGGCGTGCCCGCTACGCGCTGCATGCGTCGGATGCCTGACTATCTGGAACCTGAAACGTTGCGCCGGTCCGGCTCGACGTCCGGGTCGACGTCCGGGTCGACGTCCGGGTCGACGCGATCGTGTTCAGGAACATAGGGGCCTTGCTCGGGGTGTTCCTTGCCGCGCGGCACGAGCGTCGCATCCATGTTGCCGTGCGGCTTCTGCCGCACGGTGCCGTCAGCATCCACTTCGACGTCGCCGTCCGTTACTGACTCCCGGCGACGGTCCGCCCGTTCCACCGGGTCGGTAAAGTCGCTTTCGTAGGGCTCCTGTGCGGACGATTCGTGCTGGGCATCGCGTGTCCCGGCGGCGCCGCGCCTGTTCGGTGTCTTCATCAAACGCTCCTGCTAAAAGGGGATGTCCCGGCTGCCGCGCATCGCGCGTTCCAGGCTCCCACGTCGATCGGCATTGGGTACGGAGCTTGCGCGGCGCTCGGCATCCGCACAGCACCACGCATGCACAGGCGAACGACCCGCGCAGCGCCTTCGCGCAAACGCTCGCACCCATGCATATGACGCCGATGAGCATCGCTAAACAGACTGGCGCGCCGTCACCGCGCGCATCCACACTGCACGTCGCCCGCGACGCAGTGGAGAACTTCATGTCCGACCGCTGCCTGATGATGGGCGCGAGCATCGGCTTCTATTCAGCCTTTTCGCTCGCACCGACTTTGCTGATCGTGCTGGCGGTGCTCGGCTGGTTCTTCGGCTCGGACATCGGCACCAGCCAGTTTTTCGCGCAGGTCAAATCGATCATGGGCGCTGAAGCGGCCGGCGCGATGCAGGAGATTGCCCAGCACGCGCATCGCTCGCAAGGCGGCGGCGCGGCAGCGGCGGTATCCGTGCTGCTGCTGGCGGTCGGCGCGTCGGCGACGTTTGCGTCGCTGAACACCGCGCTCGACGTGATTTTCGATGCGAAGCCCGCCCACGGTCTCGCCGGTCTCGCACTGCTGATCCGCACCCGCCTCGTGTCGCTCGCGCTGGTGATGGGTCTCGGTTTTCTGCTGGTCGTTTCGCTGGTGCTCGACGCGGCATTGCAGGCCGCCGGCAAGGTGGTATTCGGCAGTGTCGCACTTGGCGTGTTCGCGGCGCTTGCGCAATCGGCGATCGCGCTAGCTGTGCTGGCCGTCGGCCTGACCGCATTGATCAAATGGCTGCCCGATACCCGCGTCGACCTACGGCACGCGCTGGTCGGCGGCGTGGTGGCCGCGCTGCTATTTACCATCGGGCGACATCTGTTCGGGCTTTACCTTGCGCACGCCGGCACCGCCGGCACGTTCGGCGCGGCGGGTTCGCTGGCGGTGCTGATGATGTGGCTGTATTTCTGCGCGCTGGTGTTTCTGCTCGGCTCCGAAGTGACGGCCGTGCTGTACCGGCGCCGACGCGCGTCGCGACAGCCGGCGCCCGCCATACCGCGGCATCGTGGCTGACTGCCCACGAGCGCGACCGGCAACGCGCCCGCAGCCGCTCGATGCACACCGGTCGGGAGCGGCTCTTGCTCTGCGCCCGGGGTCACTCCCGCGCTCACCTGTCCCATGTCCGATCGCCTGAAGTCTTCCGCGCCGCGCCCCGACTGGAGCGCAGGCAAGCCATGCACGCCGCCGGACGTCAGCCTGCCCGAGGTCCATCGCACGGTGCGCGTGCCGGCCGCCGGCAGCTGGCTGCGGCGCTTCTTCGCCTTTGCCGGGCCGGGCTACATGATTTCGGTCGGCTATATGGATCCGGGCAACTGGGCGACCGATATCGCCGGCGGAGCGCGCTTCGGTTATCTGCTGCTTGCGGTGATCCTGCTGTCGAACCTGATGGCGATCCTGCTGCAGGCGCTTGCCGTGCGACTCGGCATTGCCGCCGGCTGCGATCTCGCGCAAGCGTGCCGGGCCCGCTATCCGCGCCCGCTCAACCTCGCGTTGTGGATCGTCTGCGAACTGGCGATCATTGCCTGCGATCTGGCCGAAGTGATCGGCACGGCCATCGCGCTGCAGCTGCTGTTCGGCATTCCGCTGATTGCCGGTGCGCTGCTGACCGGGCTCGACGCGTTCCTGCTGCTGTTGCTGATGAACCGCGGCTTCCGCTTTCTCGAAGCATTCGTGGTCGCATTGCTGGCGGTAATCGCCGTCTGCTTCGCCGTGCAGATCGCGGCCGCCGCGCCGCCGCTCGCCGCGGTGCTGCGCGGCTTCATTCCGGCGCCGGAGATCGTTACGAATCATCAGGCGCTGTATGTGGCGATCGGCATTCTGGGGGCCACGGTGATGCCGCACAACCTGTATCTGCACTCGTCGGTGGTGCAGACGCGCGCGTATCCGGACAACGAGGCCGGCAAGCGCGACGCGATCCGCTGGGCGACGCTCGACGGCACAGTCGCGTTGATGCTCGCGCTGCTGGTCAACGCCGCGATCCTGATCGTTGCGGCGACTACTTTCCATGCGTCCGGTCACACCGCCGTGTCCGAAATCGGCGACGCCTACCGCCTGCTGTCGCCGCTGCTGGGCGTCGGCATCGCGTCGACGCTATTTGCGGTGGCGCTGCTCGCGTCGGGCCTGAATTCCACTGTTACCGCGACGCTGGCCGGCCAGATCGTGATGGAGGGCTTCGTGCGGCTGCGGCTGCCGGGCTGGGCTCGCCGTCTGATCACGCGTGGCATCGCGATCGTGCCGGTAGTGGTCGTCACCGCGCTTTACGGCGGCAACGGCACTGCGCAGCTACTGGTACTGAGCCAGGTGATCCTGTCGATGCAGTTGCCGTTCGCGGTCATTCCGCTCGTGCATGTCGTATGCGAGCGGCGCACGATGGGCGTCTTCGCGCTCGGACCGCTAATGAAGTCGCTCGCGTGGCTCGTCGCCGGCGTGATCGTGCTACTCAACGTCATGCTGCTGCAGGCGTGGATCCGCGGCTAGCGCACTTGTTCCGGGATCTGCTTACAAAGCACACGTCAATCGCCGCACGGGACACCGCCGCGCCATTGTCCCCAAACCGCGGATTCTGATTCGTCCCGACAGGTACCGATCGCCAGCCGGGCCATTGCGCACAATGGCCTCAACAACACTCCGGCAACCGGTACAAGGCGCTGCGCGGCCCGCGTCAGTGAGCCCGTTTCGACCACGGCGATGCATTGCGCGCTGAATCCTGTCTGCGGATATTGCTGTGCCGTAGACGTACCGATGGAAGATTCGTGGAAGGCGACGCCCATACGCGTGGCTTGTCGGCGACGCTCGCGTGCCCCCAGTCGGCCAGGTGACCCTGGCGTCGCGGTGTGCGCAACTCATGCTGCTGCACGATGCGGCTAGCCGGATGGTCAGCCGCGCGATACCTTCGTATGTTTGAAGAAACAGGCCAGCTCACTATCATGGGCGTTGGCACCAGCCAGCCAGGCCTTTCCCACTTCAAACGTTGTTTGCGCGCATGAGCGACTCGTCCTTTCGCGTTGACCGCCGCGCGGCACCCCAGCGCGCCAATCGAACCGCATGCGGAGTCGTCGCCGGTCTGTTCGTCGCCGGCTGCGTATACCTTGCCTTCACGGTCAGTAGCCGGCAAGCCGCGCTGTTCGGCGTCGGCGGATTGATCGGCATGACGCTGTACCACGGGCAATTCAGCTTCCCGTCGGCATGGCGCGAATTCATCGTCGAGCGGCGCGGCGCGGGCATCCGTTCGCACGCGCTGTTGCTGGCGGTCGGCGCCGCGCTGTTCGTGCCGGTGCTGGCGGCCGGCACGCTATTCGGACTGCCCGTCAGCGCGGCCGTTGCGCCCGCAAGCATGTCGGTGCTGATCGGCGCATTCATCTCGGGCATCGGCATGCAGCTGAGCAGCCGCTGCGCATGCGGCACGCTGTATACGGCGACCGGCGGCAGCACGAGCATGCTGGCCACGCTGCTCGCGTTCGTCGCCGGTTCGCTGCTCGGCACCGCGCACATGCCGTACTGGGGCCGGCTGCCTTCGCTCGGGCCGCTGTCGCTTGGCAGCACGCTCGGCGCGCTGCCCGCCCTTGCGCTCAGCTGGGGCGTGCTCGGCGTGATTGTCGGGCTGAGTTTCGCGCTCGAGCACCGTCGCTACGGGGTACCGGCCACGCCTGCCGCAAAGCAAGCCATGTATTCGTGGCTGCACGGACCCTGGCCGCTTTATACCGGCGCGCTGGCGCTGGCCATCCTTAACTTCGTCACGCTTGCGCTATCGGGGCATGCATGGCGCGTGACCTCCGCGTACGCGTTGTGGGGTGCCAAAGCCGCGGCAGCGGCAGGCGTCGACGTCGCGCATTGGCCTTACTGGTCCACCGGCGACGACGCCGCCGCGCTCGCCGCGCCGCTCAGCCACGATGTACCCACGGTGATGAATGCCGGCATCATGCTCGGCGCGATCCTGGCTGCCGCGCTGGCGGGCCGCTACGGTCCGGTGTGGCGCGTGCCGGTGCGTCCGCTAGGCGCCGCCGCATTCGGCGGTTTGCTGCTGGGTTACGGTGCGCGCCTCGCGTACGGGTCGAACGTGGGCGCCTATTTCAGCGGCATCGTCTCGGCCAGCGTGCATGGCTGGATCTGGCTGTTCGCGGGGTTTGCCGGCAGCGCGCTCGGCATCGTCGTGCGTCCGCTGTTCGGGCTCGAAAAGGACGGCCATAGGCGACCGCCCGACATGTAGCGCCGCGTGCCGTCTTCGCGTCACTGCTCCCGCCGATGGAAACGGCTGCGTGCTGGATCACGGCTTCAACTCGGGCCTGAGCGCGCACGCGCCGCGCGGCACGGCGTTTGCGCCAAAACATCACATCCGTTGCGGCGCACAGTTGCGAGCTCGTCGATGCGCGCCGCGGCACCCATCGCAACCGGAGGAAAAGATGGCTAGCGACAAAACCGAAGGCGTGAAAGAAGAATTGAAGGGCTACGTGAACAAGGCAGTCGGTTCCATCACCGGCAACGACAACAAGAAGGCCGAGGGCGAAGCGCAAATCACCGAGGGCGATAACCGCAAGGATCTCGCCGATCAACGCGACAACGCGCGCAAAGGCAAGCCCGATCCCGGCAATCCGTCGAACCTGTAAAGCGCATCCGTGCACCCCGCTGTGCGCCTGCACCTGCCGAGCCTGCACAGCGAGCGCGCATCGCTGCTCGCAGCAGTCGTGCTGCTCGGCGCGCTGTGTGCGCGGGCAGCCCGCGATAACGCTGCCGTGAGCGGTGCGATCGCCGACGAGCTGTTCGCAGCTAGCGCGGCGACCGTCGTGATGACGCCGAGGCTGGCCGCGGCGACCGCGATGTCCGTAGGTCTATGGTTGCTGCCGCCGGGTCTTGCGTTGCTGCTGTGGGCCCAGCTGGCGGGATCGATTACGCTGCTGGTGATCGCGACCGGGTTGTACGGCATCGCAGGCGCTCGGCTTTCGCGGCAGTTTGCAGGAGGTCAACCGGATGGCGCCGCAAGACCGGCGCGCCGAATTGCTGGCGGCGTATCTGCTGTGCTGTTACACCGGCAATTCGTTGCCGGTGGTCGGCATTGCGCTGCTGTCGCGCAGCGTCAGGCATCTGTGGGCAGACGTCGTGTTCGCTGCTGTGTCGCCTGTGCTCGCGGTCGGAGGACGGATGATGGGTCGCCACGGGCCGCCTACGGACTGAGCGGTTTCCGGCTGCGCGCGGCGTGCAGCGACTGCGACCTGGTTGGCATTTCTACACGATAGCGTGTCGTACGGGCTGGGCCCGCCGCATGCTCAATCTAGCGATGAAGCGGCCCGCGACGCGCATTTGCAGGCGACGGGCTTGCGCAATCCCATCCAGCTCGACAACGCGCCGCACCACACCTCAATGCGACCAACAGGGAGCAACCATGCAACACATCGAGACTGCCACCCCGCACACCCCCGCTCAGGACGATGGTACGGACCTGCCGCAAATTCCACGCGAACCGGAACCGCCGCACACGGAGAATCTGCCCGAGTTGCCGGATCCTGGCGAAGTTGGAGAAGACGGCTAGGCGGCGTGTTGGGATTACCAGCGCGGGAAACCTGCGCGGATTACCCGCGCAGCGCCGATCCAGCGAGATTCACGTGCTGGCGCAGCGCTTGCCGATGGAGACGATATGCAACGACCGATACGTATTGCGCTTGTAGTGACCGCGTTGGTAGCCGGTTTCAGCGGCTGCAAGAAGGTCGATGACAAAAGCACCGACAGCATGAGCGCTGGCAGTAGCGGCGTGATGAGCAACAGCGCCAGCCCGAGCGGCACCGCCGGCCAAAGCGCGGCAGCAAAAACCGCCAGCGCTGCGGCCGCGCAGGCCAGCGCCCCCGCGGCCGAGCAGGCCGCGCCGCTCGCGAGTTCGCCTGCCGCAACGTCAAGCAGCATGCCGGCCGGCGCGAGCCAGTAACGGTTGCCGATACCGCTTCGCTCACAGCGACACGGGCCGCCGACGCCGCGGCGACAGCTATCGCCTGCCCTCGGCCCGTGTGGCTACGCATACGTTTTCCCGCTGCAACGCTACGCAAGCCCGGTAAACGCCAGCGTATTGTCACCGACGTTGCGGCTACCCGCTTCATCCAGCTTCTTGCGCAGCTGCGCATTGCGGTTGTCCAGTGCCTTGCCCAACGCGACCAGGTCCGCGTTGCTTTTCTTCAACGCGGGGAAAAGCTCCGACTCTTCTTCCTCGATGTGGTGACGCACGAGTTCCGACATCACCTTGAAACTCGCATCGAAGCCCGCGTCGCCCGGCTTCATTGAAGCGAATCGCGAGATCAGCGTTTTCACGAGGAAGTGCTCCACATAGGCTTCCTCGACATCGAGCGCGTGTTTGTCCAACGCCTTCTGTGCAGCCGGATACAGAATTTCTTCCTCGAGAATCGTATGCACGCTCAACGCTTCGCAGGCACGCTGCGCGAGGGTGCCTTTCGCGGCGAGATCGTCGTCGCCGGCTTTTTGATAGGCGTCGAACAGTTTCTCGACCGTGCGGTGGTCGTGCATCAACCACTCGACCGCGTTGGCCGCGTGGCGCTGTTCGGAGGTAGGGTGTCTGCTTGCATCGGTGGCCATCGTGTGCTCCTTCAGGGTCGTGTTGCCGCATCGCAGGTGCGCGGCTCCCGGAATGCAACTCGCAAACGCTGTGCCGCGCTCCTTTGCGTTCGGCATGCTTTAATAGCGGCCAGACGCGGCGCCGCGGCCGGTGTTCACCGGCACGCGCAGCGAACCGCCGGTAGCCTTGCCGTCTTCGATTCCACTTAGCCCTCAACGAGGAGATCTGTCACGCATGCCAGCCCGCCGCGCACTGTCGGCGCCTGCGGATAGCGCGCATTTCGTGCGCTTCGCACAGCCCGAGCTCGAACTGCTTCATGCGCGCTTCTATACGCATCGTTTTGCGTCGCATGCGCACGATAGCTGGGCGATCGGCGCGGTGATCCGCGGCGCGAAAGACACTTCCGCACACGCTGGCAAGCCGATGCAGGTCGCGCAAGGCGAGCTCTATGCGCTTGCGCCGCACGTCGCGCACGCGGGCCGTTCGCTCGGTGCGCAGGGTTGCGAATACGTGATGATTTACGTGCCGGACACGCAATGGCGCACTCAATGTGCGCTGCACGGCGTGTCGCCGCATCTGCTCGACACGCCGCTGCGCCAGCGCCGGCTGGTCGCCGAGTTCGCGCACTTCGCGGCCCGCGCGCTCGCGCAGCCGCAGGCAATCCAGGCGTACGCCGGCGAATGGACGCTGTTCTGCGAACGCGTGCTCGGCGCGCTCAGCCCATCGGCGGCGAGGTTGACCAATCTGTCCGCCCAGCCTGCTGCGTTTGCCGCCGACCCGCGCGTGCGACGCATCGGCGACTACCTGCACACGCACGCTGCACGCAATGTGTCGCTCGACGAACTGGCCAGCGAGGCTTCGCTATCGGTTTCGGAACTGTGCCGGCGCTTCAGCGCTGCCTATGGGCTAAGCCCGCATCGCTATCAGCTGGTGCTGCGCCTACGCGACGCGAAACGCCTGCTGCTCGGCGGCGCGGCACCATCCGAAGCGGCACTCGCCACCGGCTTTGCGGACCAGAGCCACCTCGGCCGTCACTTCAAGGCGATGTTCGGCGTCACGCCCGGCAGTCTTGCCGGCGCGCGCGGCAGCGCAAGAACGTTCTAGATCGGCCGGCGGCCGCCCCGTACAGTGCGCATGTTCCCGCTTCCCGTGGTCTTCGCACAATGCTCACTTCGCCATCCGCCAGCAGCCCTTCGATTGCCAACCTCGCTGCCATCGTCGACTATCAGCCGGCACATCATGCACAGGTTGTCGAACTGATCCTGCATATCCAGAACGTCGAATCGAAGGTCGGCATCGCACTCGACGATCAACCGGACCTGCGCGACATCGAACGCCACTACATCGCCGACGGCGGCGGCTTCTGGGTCGCGCTGGATCGGCAGCATCGCGTGGTTGGCACACTCGGCCTGCAGATCAAGACCGCGCAGATCGCCGTGATGAAAAAGTTCTTCGTGGCCGCGGCGTGGCGCGGCGCCGGCAAGGGCTGCGCGTCGCAGCTGTTCGCCGCGCTGATCGCCCATGCGAGGTTGCGCGGTGTCGCCACCGTGGTGCTCGACACGCCATCGGTCGCCACCCGCTCGCACCGGTTTTACATCCGGCAAGGCTTCACGCAGATCGCGTCCGCCGAACTGCCGGTGCAGTACGACTACCCGGATCGCGATTCGCTGCTGTTTCGCCTCGATCTCGCGTAGCAAAAAAAACCGGCAACGATTCCGTTGCCGGCGGGGTCCGACGCGCGAGGGGAAGCAGATTTCCGCCGTCGAAGGAGTAGCGCACGGACGAGGTGCTTGCTACCCAATACCATGTTAGCCATCCGCAAGCTTCTGTCCAATAGCGGTAACATGTCCTTAATCCGTCATTTCCGGACATAGGCATGAATACTTGCGTTGCGCTCGATCGCAATATGCCGGCCGCAATCCTGGCATGCTGCAGCGAAGGTTTTCAGTCGTGCGGGGGCTTAGTCTCAACGGCGCCGCGGCAGTCACGGGCAGCGAGCCTTCCCGCCAGGCCCGCATTGCTGTTCAGCAGGTCTTCCAGCAGGTTTAGCGTGACGGGCTTCGCCAGCACCGCGTCGAACAGCGTTGGGTCGCACTTCGCGTGTGCATGCTGAATACCCGTCACCGCGACGATCCGGCACCCGCTCAGCGCGCGGTCGCCGCGCAGCTGCGCGCAAATGTCCCGACCGTCGTCCGCGCCGAGCAGCACGTCGAGGAAAATGAAGTCAGGCACGATACGGCGCGCCTGCGCCAGCGCTTCGCTGCCATTCGAAGCGGAGATCGCCTCGTGGCCCATCAGCTTCGCGAGCTCGGTGAAAGTCCACGTCGTGTCGTGGTCGTCGTCTACGAATAGCAGTTTCATTGCTGGCCTGTCCC
>DATLOW010000399.1:0-4019 GCA_035536055.1 Paraburkholderia sp.
CCGAGCGCAATCGTGCCGTTGCCGCCGAACGCGGCCGCCAGCACCGACTTGCGGTCGATCGTATAGCTGAGCGCGTCGCGGAACGCGCGGTCGTCGAACGGCGGCTTGCGCGGATCGAACTCCATGAACATCAGATTCTTCGCGTTCTTGTCGTTGATCACCGTGAACTGCGGATCGCCGGCCAGCGGCCGGACCGCGTCGCTCGTCAGTTCCGCGACGTCCAGTTCGCCGGTCTGCAATGCCGAAGTCGCGACGCCCTCTTCCGCCATCACGTCGAGCACGACGCGGTCGAGGTGCGGCAGTCCCTGATTCGTCGCGTCGGGACGGAATTGCTTGAAATGCGGATTGCGCACGAGTTCGATACGCGTCCCCGGCGTCCAGCTCGCAAACATGAACGGTCCGGTGCCCACTGGATGCCGGCCGTATGCGGCGCCGGCCGCCTTCACCGCGGTCGGCGAATTGAAGCCGAAATAGGACTGCCCGAGCAGATTGAGGAACGGCGCAAACGGCTTGGAAAAGTGAAAGACGACCGTCGTATCGTCCGGCGCGTCGACCTTGTCGAGCGGACCGACAATCCCCTTCGACGGCGAAGCGTTGCGCGGGTCGAGAATCGAGTCGAAATGGAACTTGACGGCCGCTGCGTTGAACGGCGTACCGTCGTGAAACGTCTTGCCGCTCTTCAGCTTGAACGTGATCGCCTTGCCGTCGGGGCTGACCTGCCAGGACTGCGCGAGCCACGGATGCACCATGCCTTTGTTGTCGAGATAGACGAGCGACTCCAGCAGAAAATTGCCGAGCACGTTGCTGACGACGAGGGAAATACTCTGCACGTTATAGAGGCTTTCCGGGTCGATCGTCAGCCGAAAGCGTGCTGCCTTGCCAGTCTGCGCGAACGATTTCAGCGGATTGCCGGCGACGGCAACACCGAGCGAAGTGGCGGAGGCAAGCACGAACTGACGGCGATTCAGCATGAAGTCTCCTGCGCTATCGACGGATATGACGAGCGGCCAGCGGCGCCTGCAATGCGGTGTCTTGCGCCGAATTTTCCGAGATATTACTCGGATTTAATTGCGCCGCAAGCGTGTCAAATTTATCGGTGCGGACGCGGAGAATTGCGCTGTCAGGCAGTGTTATGCGGTGTAATACGGCCGAAGGAATCGATTCAGAGCGCCGGCGCAGTCCGGCGAATGCGAACGGGGACGCCGCGTTGTCACCTGTCGGCGAGGGAGTATCGGATGCAGGACGAAACGAACGTAAAGAAGCGACGCATGCCGGTTCAGATGCGCTCGCGAAAAATGAAGACGGCCATCATGGAAGCCGCTCACGAAGTCATGCGCGAACGAGGCATCCGTGCGATTACGTCGAACGCGGTTGCCGAACACGCGGGCATCAAGATCGGCTCCCTGTACGACTACTTCCCGAACAAGGAAGCGATCATCGCCGAGATTTACGAAGAGAAGCTCGCGCGCATCCGCGTGTTTCTGGAAAAAGGTACGCAGCAGATCGAAAAGACTGACTGGACCGATCAGCTCGCGCAACTGATACGCGAGACCTGGGCGTATCAGCTCAGCATCGGCTTTGACCGCATCATCGTCGACGCCGCGTATTACTACGAAGACCTGTTGCGTATCGCACGCGCGCATTCGCAGCTGTTCGCGTCGACTTATGCGCGGCTGTTGCGGCGGCTCGGCTCGACGTGGAGCGAAAAGGCGCTGCTCGATCTGGGCGTCAGCATCTATACGCTGGTGAATTCCACGTGGAGTTATTGGCGTCTGACGGATAGCGATGATCCCGTCGGGATCGAACGGCAGATCATGCTGACGATCAAGCTCGTCGAATCGGCGTTGGAGGAGCAGAAAGAACGTCCGCGACGTAGACGATCGGCATGATTCCGCCTCGCCCCGGTCAACCGGCGGCGCAGATACTGATCACCGAGGGAGTCAGTGAACGTAACCCGCGGAATTTACTGTCGTCAGTAACCCTCCAGTGTCCCGACAAATCACGAAGCGGCCATTTACAATGCCGGAATGAATCCGAAGGCTCACGAACCCGATAGTTTGCCCGCGCCGGATGCGGCAGCGCTGGCTCAGTCCGAAGCGCTCACCGCACAGATCCGCGCGGAAATTGCCGCTGCTGGCGGCTGGCTGCCGTTCGACCGTTATATGGAACGCGCACTGTATGCGCCGGGCCTCGGCTATTACAGCGGCGGTGCGATCAAGTTCGGCCGGCGCGCCGAAGACGGCAGCGACTTCATTACCGCGCCGGAGTTGTCGCCGCTGTTTGCTGCGACGCTCGCGAGGCCGCTTGCGCAGGCGCTCGAACTGAGCGGCACGCGTGCACTGATGGAGTTCGGCGCCGGCACCGGCAAGCTGGCCGCGGGGTTGCTCAACGCGCTAGCTGCGCTCGATACGCCGTTCGATACCTATTCGATCGTCGATCTGTCAGGAGAATTGCGCGAACGCCAGCGCGAGACGATCGAGGCCGAAGCGCCCGAGCTCGCTGGGCGCGTGCGCTGGCTGGATGCGTTGCCGGAAACGTTCGAAGGCGTGATAGTCGGCAATGAAGTGCTCGACGCGATGCCGGTGCGGCTGTTTGCGCATGCACAAGGCGGCTGGCAGGAACGCGGTGTCTCGCTGACCGCTGCCGACGGCGCGCTAGCCTTCGCAGACCGCCCGCTGCGCTCCACGCACGATGCCGCGCTGCTGGCCGATATCGAAGTCGACACGGACGCTGCGAACGACACGCGCGACACGCGCGACACCTACGTCACCGAAACCCACGAAGCCGCACTCGCCTTCACCCGCACGATCTGCACGATGCTGACGCGCGGCGCGGCGTTTCTGATCGACTACGGCTTCCCGCGCCATGAGTTCTATCACGCGCAGCGCACGCAGGGCACGCTAATGTGCCACTACCGGCACCGCGCGCACGGCGATCCGTTTCTGTATCCGGGTCTGCAGGACATCACGGCGCACGTCGAATTCACCGGCATCGCCGAAGCGGGCACCGACGCAGGCGCCGATCTGCTCGGCTATACGTCGCAAGCGCGCTTTCTGATGAACGCCGGCATCACCGACGTGCTCGCCGAAATCGATCCATCCGACCTCACGCACTTCCTGCCCGCCGCTAACGCCGTGCAGAAACTGCTGTCCGAGGCCGAGATGGGTGAGCTGTTTAAGGTGATCGCGTTTTCGCGCGGCATCGACGGCACACTCGACGCGTTCGCTCGCGGCGACCGCTCCCACACGCTATAGAGGCTGCGCGATGATCCGCTGGCTGCTCACTACGTTTGTCGCTGTCGCGGTGTTGTCCGCGTGCTGGCCCTGGCTGCGCAAGATCGGCATCGGCCGGATGCCCGGCGACGTAACGTTGCGAATGTTCGGCAAGGAGTATCCGTTTCCGTTTATGTCGACGCTGGTGTTGTCGATGCTGCTTTCGTTGATCGCGCGCTTGCTTTGACGGAGTTGCGACGCGGCGTCAGTGCGAGCCGCGTCGACTTGCAGCAGAGCAGCGCAGCGCCACGCGCTCGCCCGCTATTCGCTGTCGCCCTCACCCAGCGCCTGCGCCACCGCACGAATCCGCGCACGATGCACCGCATCCTTGATCGCCGTCGGATTGTCCGTGAACTTGCTCGCAATCGCACCCGCATCGACGCCACGCGCCGCCACCAGCGCATCGCGCAAGCGCTCGGCCTGCGGATAGTCGCGCGTCTCGAAGCCGAGCCGCCCGCGCGCATCGGCCTCGCAAGCCTGCAGCGCCTCCGCGAAACGTGCGGGCTTGCGCAGCGCATCGCTGCGCTCGAACAACCGCACCAGCCCCGCCGCCTTGGTATCCATCACGCGATGGATATTGCCGTGCTCGCGCGCCACCAGCACCGCCAGATCGCGGCACTCGTTCGGCACCCGCAGACGCTCGCACAACGGCTTCAGCAAATCGACGCTACGCCCTTCGTGACCGATATGCCGCGGCAGCACATCCGCCGGCGTGTTCGCCTTGCCGAGATCGTGCGTCAGCGCGGC
>DATLOW010000400.1:0-63902 GCA_035536055.1 Paraburkholderia sp.
TGAGCGACGAACCCATCGACGAGCCGCCGCGGCTGCTCGACGAAGCGGCCCACGACGCGGGCCTCGCGCCGGATGCGTTCACCGTACTGCATCACGGTCAGCTGATCCGTCTCGACGACAACCAGGCACCGCACTGCTGACTGGCCGGCAGCAGTCTGATTTCGCGCGAGTTGTTCGCGCCATGCGATCGAATTGTCCGCGCATTGCACATCACATGTCGTGAGCCTTTCGCGTGCCTGTCTTGCATCGCGTGCCGCGCTTGCGTTTCGGATTCGCGCGGGTGCCGTTCGTTTATGCGTACGCTGTGCCCCATGCATTGGCTACAGTCGAACGACTACGGCTCCGCAGCTTCATGTCGCGAGTCGTGCCCACTTACGGAACCCGACGATGACTGCTGCCACTCCATTTTCCATTCTCGATCTGGCGCCGATCCGTGCCGGCGACAGCGCACGCGACGCGCTGCTGCAAACCGTCGACATGGCGCGCAGCGCGGAAAAACTCGGCTTCGCGCGCTTCTGGCTACCCGAGCACCACGGTGTGCGTGCGTTCGCCAGCGCGGCAACGCCCGTGCTGATCGCACATATCGCCGCGCAGACTGCCACGATCCGCATCGGCGCCGGCGGCGTAATGTTGCCGAATCACACGCCGCTCGCCGTCGCCGAACAGTTCGGCACGCTCGAATCGCTGCACCCGGGGCGTATCGATCTCGGCGTCGGCCGTGCGTCGGGCTGCGACAACGACGAAGTCGCGCTGGCGCTGGGTTCGACCCCGCAAACGCGCGAGCGCTTTCCGGACGATTTGCGCGCACTGCTATCGTTCTTTCGCGCCACACCGCCCGAGCAGAAAGTGCACGCGATACCGGGTGCCGGGCTCGATGTGCCGGTCTGGGTGCTGGCCTCGTCGACGTATTCGGCCGAACAGGCGGCGCAGCTGGGGTTGCCGCTCGCCTTCGCGTCGCATATCGGCGCAGCCGTACGCGATGCGGCGATCGCTGCCTATCGCAGCGGTTTCCAGCCGTCTGCCGTGCTTGCGCAACCGCGCGTGATGATCGCGACCTTCGTTACCGCGGCCGACACCGATGCACAAGCGCAGCGGTTGTTCACGTCGACACAGCAGATGACGCTAAGCCGCTTGCGCGGCATGCTGCAACTGCAATTGCCGGAACCTGTCGCCGACTTCGACGCGCTCGCGAACCCTGAAGAACGACAGCGCGTGGACGGTGCGATGCGCGCAGCGCTCACCGGCTCGGCAGCCAGCCTCGAGACGCAGCTGATCGAACTGCTCGAGCAAACCCACGCGGACGAAATCATGGCGCTGTCGTTTATCCACGACCTCGAGGCGCGGCAGCGCTCACTCGAAATCATCGCGCAGGTGCGCGACCGCGTGCATGCGCGACAACGCGCAATGGTTTGATGAACGCGCCGGAACTGCGCGCGACGCGCTGGCCGCGCATGCTGCATCGCGTTAGACTAGCCGGACCGATCAAACGCGACCACTGCGTCGACGGAGGTTGATGATGGCTCAAACCACGCTTACCGCGCGCCTGCCGACGGTCGACGTCGAAATCACGCGGCGCGACCTGCCCGAACAGAACGCGCAAGCCGTGACGATTCACATTACCGCCACACCGTCGTTCGACGCGGCAGCGAACTGGCTGATGCAGCCGCAGTTGCTGGCGCAACTATTCATGTTCCCGGCGCCGTTGACGATGTGGGCAGAAATGATGCGTGTATGGCAACCATGGCTGCCGTCGGTATTTCCGACCG
Source organism: Paraburkholderia sp. (assembly GCA_035536055.1). GTDB lineage: Bacteria > Pseudomonadota > Gammaproteobacteria > Burkholderiales > Burkholderiaceae > Paraburkholderia. Next base: position 1,767 of record DATLOW010000400.1, read on the forward strand.
CATTGGCGCTGCCGCAGCCGGACTGAGCGCCGCGCGGCATCGGCAACGCTCAGTGCCGGCGCTTAATGCCGGCGCGCGTGGCGGCGCCGTATCCATTCCGCGAACGCTTCGTCCTCGATCCGGTAGTCGCCGATCGCGAGCCGCGTCACCACGTTTTGCGCCTGCAGACGGCGCAGCGCCTGCGCAGCGGTATTCTTCGTGGCCGGCTTGCCCAGATACGCCGACAGGCGGCTCAAGCCAGCCGCGCTGTGCAAGTCGGTCGCGCCCCGTGCGAGCATCGCGATCACGGCCTGATCGGCCGTACTCATGCCGTTCCACTGCTTCAGGAAACTTTCGTCCGAAAACACCGACGCCTTGGTGTGCGCGAGCGCCGCTTCGACACCCTGGAGCTGATACAGCATGTAACGCTCGATGAACCGCTTGAAGAATTCGGGCGTGCAATGCAGTTCTTCGAAAGCGTGCTTGCCCTGCTCGAGCGTCAACCGGTTGCGCGCCATGCGGTTCGTCAGTTTGATCGTAAACGCGACGAACTCTTCGCCGAGCAGTGGGAACGGTTCGAGTGCCGCCCAGTTGTAAAAGGGTTCGGACGCGCGCGCGAACATCTCGCGCAATGTGGTTTCGGAACTGCCAGCGAAAATAACCTTGATACGGTCCTTGCGCACATCGAGCCCGGCACGCAACGCGTGTGCGAAGTCGGCGTGCTCCGCGCGCGCCAGCACCTGCGCTTCGTCGATGACCAGCAGCAGTGGCTTTTTCTGGCGATCCAGTTGCTTGAGCACCTCGCGCAGCGCTGTCGTGCGGTCCAACTCCGGCGCCGATAGTTCCGCTTCGAGCGAGCCTTCCACGCCGCCCGGCATTTTCGCGCTGGCCCTCACCTTGCTCACCGGCCTGCCGAGCCTCGACAGCACCGCCTTGATGCCTTGGGGTTCCAGCGCATCGGTCAGCGACGCTACGAGTGCCGAATCGGGCGACGAACGGCTGTCCCACAAGTTCGTGTAGGCGACCAGGTAACCCCGCTGCTGCGCCGCCGGCAGCAAGTCTCTTCTCAGGAATTCGGTCTTTCCCATGCGCCGACGGGCAAACAGACCCCGCGCCGACGACAGCTTGAGGTCGAATGCTTCAAGATAGCTGTCGGCCAGCTCGGGCCGCGCGAAATGCCATGGGTCGGGCTGCAGGGTTTCATGAAGTTTCATGCAATTTGAGAAGTTTCAAAACCGATGAAACTCCATGATACCGGCGTTGGCATTCCATGCAAATGCGAGCGGTCGTCGCATGCTCCGGCACCTCACAAACCGCAACGGCTAGCGGGCAGAAGCTAGCTGGCTTCGACCCGGAATGCGTCGACGCGATCCGGATAAAACGCCAGATGCCCCTTGATTTCCTGCACGGAATCGTAGGGCGCCTCGTAAGTCCACACGGCATTGGTCGCGCGCTCGCCGCCGGCCGGGATGCTGTAGTAGCTGCAATCGCCCTTGTACGGGCAGTAGGTGGTGTGCGCGGTGCGCTCGAGCTGCGTCATGTCGGCGTCTTCGCGCGGGATGTACAACACCTCCGGATACGTCGATTCGCGCAGCACCAGCGCGCGCCGCGTATCCACAATCGTCTTGCCGGCCACCACCACGGTAACGCGCGAAGGACTTTTCGTCACGGTAATCGGATGATCGGGGCCAGGAACCTTCACCGTTTTCTGCATACGCGACCTCATGTCGGAAATGTCACAGCGGCGCCGCGACCTGTGGGCATCATATGCCGATTGAAAAACCGGCGTGCGGGTACGGTTATCGGCGTGACAGCCGTCGCGCGGTACCCGCCCTGCGCCGGCGCTAACGGTCGCGGCTCGCCAGAGCGGGACGCAAGCCCCGGTCCGCGATCAGTTGCACGAGCACCGATGCCGCACAAAAGCCGAGCCCGGTGGCGCACACGCCCGGCCACTGCCACACGCTCCACGCATAGGTGCCAACCGCCGTGCCGAGCGCGCCGCCGGCAAAGCGAATGGTCATGTAGAGCGTATTGATGCGGTTCATCGCGCCTGCGTGAATGCCCATATTGCGCGCCATATTCGCCACGTGCCCGGTTTGCAGCCCGAGGTCGAGCAGAATCACGCCAGCCACCAGACCGGCCAGCGTATGGCCGATCAGCGCATAGACCAGGTACGACACGACCAGCAACAGGCTGCCCGACAGCACCACGTAGCGCGCATCGCGCGAATCGGTCCATTTGCCCGAAAACGTCGCGGCACTCGCGCCCACTACGCCGACCAGACCGAACAGGCCCGCGGCCTCGCTGCCATAGCGCGCATCGATGGCGTGCAGATGGAACGCCAGCGTGCTCCAGAACGCGCTGAACGCGGCGAACTGCAATGCCGCGATACACGAGGTCTGGCGGATCAGCGGCGCGTCGCGCAGCAGCGTCCATAGTGAGCCCATCAGTTCGGCCCAGCTGCCCTTGAAGCTGGGCTCCGCGCGCGGCACGATCGCCGCCAGCATCGCCACCACCACGACCATCGCAGCCGCCGCCACGTAATACACCGTGCGCCAGCCGAGCGCCGCGGCCAGCACGCCCGATATCGTGCGCGACAGCAGCACGCCGCACAGCAGCCCGAACATCACGATGCCGACTGCCCGGCCGCGCTGCTGCGGTCCAGCCAGTTGCGCGGCAAGCGGCGTCAGCAGTTGCGGGGTCACGCTGGTCAGGCTCGTGACGAAGCTCGCGACCACCAGCCACGCCAGCGTCGGCGCAAGCGCAGTGGCAATCAGCGACACCGCAGCCGCCAGCAGCGTAACGGTAAACAGCGTCGTGCGCCGGACCATATCGCCGAGCGGCACGAACAGCAGCAGGCCGAGCGCATAGCCGGTCTGTGCCGCCACTGAAGCCGCTCCGGCAGCGCGCTCCGTCACATGGAACGTGTGGGCGAAATCTACGAGCAGCGGCTGGTTGTAGTAGTTGTTCGCAACGACAAGGCCTGCGGCAAGCGCCATTGCCCAGTAAATCGACCGGCTCATCGGATGAAGGCTCCCCTATATAAACGGATTTGCGCGCAATACGGCGCATGGCCCCGCGCGGGTGCCGCGCCGCGGTGCAGCCAGCGGCATAAATTACGCAAGGATAGTCGAAGGCGCCGCGGCAGTGGCCGGGTTCGAACTCCTCGGTCTGTAACGAACAACCGCCAGACCGCGCGCACCAATCCCCTTTCGACCCACTTTCATCGCAAGTGCAGTGCCACCCAGACGACCACTTTCGTAGCGTGGTCGAAAGCCTCGCAATGCAGTAAATGCAAGGCCTTCGCGCCGTTGCGCAAAGTCGCTAGCACATCGCGCATAAAACGCTTTGGAGCTCACGCAAACGTTCAACATATCGCCTATACTCACTCCGCCAAGTGCGTCTGAAGGATCCTCTTAATTCATCAACGCATCATGCTGCCGCCGGTTTTGCACCTGGCAACGGATACGCCCGCTCGCGTGTCCGCATAAGCAATTCGAGGAGACAGGCGCTGCAATGGAGCGTCGTTCGCGCTGCCCGGGCAATTCCGGTTGCCTGCGTCATCCGGCTGCACGGATGAAATGCAGCAGCATCGACCGACGCCATGCCGCATATCGCTGCGCCATGCCTGCCCTGTGCCCTTCCTGGCGTACTTCGCGCCCTTTCCGCTTGCAATCCGTTTCAAGGAGATCGCTCAATGCGCGTCACGTATGCGTTATCGGTTCGTTCCCTCGTGCGGCTCGCCGGTGCGGCAGGCCTCGCCGCCGCATCGCTCGCACTCGCCCCCGATGTTCATGTCGTGCAGCCGGTCCATGCGGCCGAAGGCACGGCCGCCACCTGCAACAACGAAGCAACCGGCATTACACTGCCCCCCGGCTTCTGCGCCACCGTCTTCGCCGACAATCTTGGACACGCGCGTCAAATGACCGTGGCCCCAGACGGCACGCTGTACGTGAACATGTGGAGCGGCGTCTACTACAAGCAAAACACGCCGCCCGACGGCGGCTATCTGGTCGCGCTGAAAGACACTCAAGGCAACGGCAAGGCCGACAAGATCCAGCACTTCGGCGAGACTGCGGCGGACGGCGGCCACGGCGGCACCGGCATCGCGCTGTACAACAACGCGATCTACGCGGAGAGCAACGACCGCATCATGCGTTATCCGCTGAAGCAAGGCGACCTCGCGCCATCGGGCAAAGGCGAAGTCGTGGTGTCGGGGCTGCCGGTGACGGGCGACCATCCGATGCATCCGTTCCTGATCACGCCGCAAGGCGACCTGCTGGTGGATCTGGGCTCGGCGACCAATGCCTGCGAGCAGCAGAACCGCACGCCGCATTCCACCGGCAACCAGCCCTGCACCGAAAAGGAAACGCGTGCAGGCATCTGGCGTTACGACGCGAACAAGACCGACCAGAAGTTCTCGCCGACCGAACGCTACGTCAGTGGCATTCGCAACGGCGAAGGCATCGCGATGGACAGCGCCGGCCGCATCTTCTCGACGCAGCACGGCCGCGATCAGCTGCATGAAGACTGGCCCGACAAGTTCACCGCGAAGCAAGGGCAGGAACTGCCCGCGGAAGAAATCGTCGAGTTGAAGAAAGGCAGCGATTACGGCTGGCCGGAATGCTACTTCGACCAAATGCAGAAGAAGCTTGTGCTCGCACCCGAATACGGCGGCGATGGCAAGAAGGTCGGACTGTGCGCACAGCGCAGTGCGCCGGTCGCATGGTTCCCGGGCCACTGGGCACCGAACGACCTCGTGTTCTACGAGGCGAAGAGCGGCTTTCCGCACGCGTACGACGGCGCCGCGCTGATCGCGTTCCACGGTTCGTGGAACCGCGCCCCGGGCCCGCAAGGCGGCTACGACGTGGTACTGCAGCCGTTCCACAACGGCCGTGCATCCGGCAAGTTCATCAAGTTCGCGGATGGCTTTGCCGGCGGCGTGATGGAGCCGGGCGGCGCGGCGTTCCGTCCTTCGGGTCTGGCGGTCGCACCGGACGGCGCGCTGTTCATCTCCGACGATATTCACGGGCGTATCTGGCGCGTCACGTACCAGGGCGGCAATGCGAATGCGAAGGTCGCCGCAGCGGCGGTGCCCGCGGGCAAGCAGGCCATGTCGTCACGTAACGAACTGCCGCCGGAAGGCGTTCATCCAGATGCGGGGCGTCAGGCGAACAACAGTCTGCCGGTGCCTCCGGGCTCGTCGAAACAGCAGGTTGCGCTCGGCGAACGTGTATTCCGCGGCGAAGTGGGCGGCGCGACCTGCGCCGGCTGCCACGGCTCGAACGGTTCCGGTTCCGGCGTCGGCGCGGATCTGACGGCCGGCAAGTGGCTGTGGAGCGACGGCAGCCTGTCGGGGCTGCAAAAGACCATCGAGCAAGGTGTGGCGCAACCGAAGGAGCATAGCGGCGTGATGCCGCCGGAAGGCGGGGTCAAGCTGACGCAGGAGCAGCTGCAGGCGGTGACCGCTTATGTGTGGGCATTGGGGCACCAGCAGCAGGCGCATTGATCGCGCCGTGTTGATGCCGTAACAGCGGCGGTGCGCGGAGATTGCAGGTTCCGCGCGCCGCTGCGTTAACGCCGGCATGGCGTACAACAGGCTAAACGCGCTGCAACTAAAGTACGTAAGCCGGCGACAACGCGCGCGCCGATTCGATCAGATCTTTCAGCATCGCCGCGCGCTTATCCGCATCGGTGTCGCGCCCTGTCATAAAGCACAGCGCTGCGATCGCCAGCCCGCTGCGGTCGCGAATCGGTGCGGCCATGCAAAAACGAAACGTCTGCGACAAGCCTTCCGTGCAGCAATAACCCTGCTGCGCAGCGCGCTCGACGTCGTGCAGAAATTCCGCGAATTCGACCCGCTTGCCGTTGTCGAGCACGAAATCCTCGTCGGGAATCAACGTGCGAATCTGTTCGCCATTCAGATGCGCCAGCAACAAACGACCGGACGCGGTCCACGGAATCGGCACCTTTACGCCGATGTCGGAGCTGATGTTGAATGGGCGCGCACTGTTCTCCGACAGCACCACCGTATACTTGTTGCCTTCCAGCATGCACAACTGCGCGGTTTCGTCGTGATGTTTGACGAGTGTGAGAATCGTCTGGTGCGCGCGGCTGATCAGGTCGTTGTGCAATGCATAGTCGGCGCCGTAGTAATGCATCTCGCGGCCGAAAAACACGCTGCCGTCAGCGCGCATTTCCAGCCAGCCCGCTTCGGCGAGGATCGTCACCAGTTCGTAGACGCTCGAGCGCGGCGCGCCGGTCGCGTCGATCAGCTCGCGCATCGTCAGCGGCTGCCGCGCGACGTGCAACTGCTTCATCAGCGCGACGACGCGGTCGACGCCGCGCGCGCGCGTCGGGGCAGCGGCTTCGTGGCCGGCGGCGGGGTTCACGAGCGCACTCAATGATCGAGCACGCGATGCAGAAACTGCCGCGTGCGTTCGTTCTGCGGGTTCACGAACATCTGCTCCGGGGCGCCCTGCTCGGCAATCACGCCTTTGTCCATGAACACGACGCGATCGGCGGTCTTGCGTGCAAAGCCCATCTCATGCGTGACCACCACCATCGTCATGCCGTCGCGCGCAAGCGTGCGCATCACTTCGGTGACTTCGCCGACCAGCTCAGGGTCGAGCGCGGAGGTCGCCTCGTCGAAAAACATGATGCCCGGCTCGACCGCCAGCGCGCGCGCAATCGCCACGCGCTGCTGCTGACCGCCCGACAGCTGGCCCGGATAGTGTTCGGCGCGATCGGCAAGACCGACGCGATCGAGCGCTTCGAGCGCGCGCTTGCGCGCATCCGCGGGGCTCATCTTGCGCGCCTTGATCAGCGCGAGCGTCACGTTGCCGAGCGCGTTCTTGTGCGGAAACAGGTTGAACTGCTGGAACACCATGCCGACGTGGCCGCGAATGTCCTTCGCGCGCCGCGCATCGTGCAACGGTACGCGATTGACCCACACTTCGCCGGCATCCGCGGTTTCGAGGCCGCTCATGATGCGCAGCACCGTGCTCTTGCCCGAACCCGATGCACCGATCAGCACCAGCACTTCGCCGGGCTGCACGTCGAGGTTCACGTCGCGCAGCACCTGGGTCGCGCCGAACGACTTGCTGACCCCGCGCAGATTGATGATCGGTTCGCCGTTATTCGCCGTGCTCATTGCAATACGCTCCTTCTGCGATCGTGACGGCGCACCCACTGCGACAGCGGAAAGCACACGATGAAATACAGCACCGCGACCAGCCCGTAAATCTCGACCGGCTTACCGACCCGGTCGACGATCGCCTGGCCGCCATGCATCAGTTCCGACATGCCGATCATGCTGACGATCGACGTATCCTTGATCAGCGACAGATACTGGCCAACCAGCGGCGGCAGCACGATCTTGCCAGTCTGCGGCAGGATCACCGAAAAGAATGTCTGCCATTTGCTGAGGCCGAGAATCTGCGAGACTTCCCATTGGCCCTTGGGCACCGCTTCGATACCGGAGCGGAATACCTCGGCGATGTAGGCGCCCTGATAGACGCTCAGGCCCACTACGCCCGCGGCGAACACGTCGATCGCGTAGCCGAAGTACGACACGCCGAAATAGATGAACAGCAGCGTAATCAGCACCGGCGTGCCGCGAAACAGCTCGGTGTACAGCGTCGCAATGTAGCGCGTGCCAGCCGGTCCGAACGAACGCAGCACGGCTGCGACAAGGCCGATCAGTGTGCTGCCCGCGATCGCCGCCACCGACAGCAGCAAGGTTGCCACGAGCCCTTGCAGCAGGATCGACAGGCTCGTGTACAGCAGTTCGCTCGACATGTTCTCGCTCTCCGTGCGTTCGCCGCGTGCGCCGATAAAGGGGTGGCAGGTCTGTGCGTTCGCTCAGCTGCGGTCCGCCTGACGCGCGAACAGGAACGGCCGGCGCACGCGCTTGTGCATCACGAGCGGCGGATGAAAGATGCGCGCACCCAGTTGCGCGGCAAGCCACGACAGCGCATTGCTCAGGATCAGATACACGATCAGCGTGATCGTGAAGGTCTGCACATACAGCAAGGTGCGCGCGTTGATGACCGTTGCGGTACCGCTAAGCTCCGGCAGCGCGATCGCCGATAGCAACGAGGTGCCCAGCAGCAGCTGGATCAGGTTGTTGACGATCGCCGGATACACGGCGCGCGCCGCCTGCGGCAACACCACGTCGACGAAAATCTGTGCGCGCGACAGGCCGAGAATCGACGCGGCCTCCAGCTGCCCGCGCGGCACCGACTGGATGCCCGCGCGAAACACCTCGGCCAGATACGCGCCGACGTTCACACCCAGCGCGATGACGCCAGCCGTATAGGCATCGAGCGTGATGCCGAGCGTCGGCAGCCCGAAAAACACGATGAAGATCTGCAGTAGCACCGGCGTGTTGCGGATCGCCTCGATATACACGCTTGCCACACCGCGCAGCAGCGCGTTACGCGACGCACCGGCCAACGCCGCCGCGAGGCCGAGTGCCAACGCGAGTGCAAATGCGAGCAGCGTGACCTGCAGCGTCAGCCATCCCGCGCGCAGGAACTCGTTCAGATAACCGGCGAGGGTCAGCCATTGATAACTCATGGTTCCTCCGGCCGCGCCGCGACTGCGTGGCCACGCTGCATCAGAACTGCGGATTGAGCGGATAACGCGGTTCGACGCCGAACCACTTCTTGTACAACTGCGCGTTGAGTTTCGACGCGTTGATCTGGAACAGGAACAGGTTCAGGTAATTGAGCCACACCTGGTCGCCGGCCTTGACACCGAACGCGTTGTATTCGAGCGGCACCAGCGCCTCGTCGGTGACCGTCAGTTCAGGATCGAGCTTGGCCTGATACGCGAGGAAGTTGTTGTCTTCCACCATGGCATCGGCCTGGCCTTGCTTGACCGCCAGAATCGCCGCCTGCGAGCTATCGAACTCCTGAATCTTGACCTGCATGTTCAGCGCGCGCACCTCGTCGCCGTTGGTAGAGCCCTTGACGGTTGCGATCGTGCGGCCGGACATGTCCTTGACCGATTTGATGCCGCTGCTCTTCTTCACGAGCAATGCCTCGCTCGCCACCACATACGGATTCGTAAAGCCGATTTCCTTGGCACGCTCGAGGTTGCGCGTGAAATTGCAGAACACCACGTCGACCTTGCTGGTCTGAAGATTCGGAATGCGGTTAGCACTGGTCGTGTTGACCATTTCGAGCTTCACGCCCATCTGCTTGGCGAGCTCTTTGGCAAGGTCGACGTCGTAGCCGTCCGGCGCGCCGGCCTGATCGTAGAAGCCGAATGGCGCGAAGCTCAGACAGTCGCCGACACGCAACGTGCCGCGCTGCAGAACCTGCTTCAACACCGAATCCGCAGCGCCATCCTGCGTCGGAGCAGCGACCTTCGTACAGCCGGCAAGCGTCACAAAAGCGGCGACGGCGAACCAGCGGAATAGTTGTGTTCCTGGTTTGGCGAGCTTCATGAATGGGCTTCCCGGTCGTTTGCAGGGCGGTCGTGAATTGCCGAACACTTCAGCAGCATGGTGGCGCGGCCGCTTCGGCATCTGTCCGGTATATCGGACTCGCGTCCGACACAGCAGATGGATGCGAGTGTTTCATGGACAGAATCTCCTGCGCATCAGGGAAAACGCGAACGGCGACCGAATGGCGACCGGACGGCAAATGAATCGCCATTTCGACATCACCCGATTTTTTTCTTTTTAAAACGATCGCAATTCGCCATTCAATCGAAGCGAATAAACCGCACAAAGACGCGTATCAATCGCGGCCTTTCAATGCGCCAACATTTATGAAACACGGCACAATCACGTGTGCCCGCGGACAGCAACGCTCTTCCACGCTGGTTGGACACGCTCGCAGTTGCGCCGATCGATTGCCTTCCCAATCGTTGCCCGGAGAACCCCGATGGATGACAGACCGAGCCCCAGTCGTACCTCGGCCGCTTCGTTCGTGATTATCGCGGCGGTCGTAGTGGTTTTAGTGGCTGTATTTGCTTTCACCGCGGGCTGGCTGTCGCCGCGCCGCATCACGCCTGCGGCACTGGTCGATGCACTCGCGCCACCCGGTGGGCCCGCATTGGGCTACCGGCGCAATCATGCCAAAGGCATCTGCTTTACGGGCACATTCGAGTCCAACGGTGCGGCTGCTGCGCTGTCGAAGGCGCCGGTCTTTGCGGCGGGTTCGTATCCCGCCACCGGACGGTTCAATCTTGGAACGCCGAACCCCAAGGCCGCGGATCCGACGGTTCGCGTACGCGGTCTCGGTTTGCGTATCGTTGCGCCGGACGGCAGCGAATGGCGCAGCGCGATGATCGATGCGCCGTTCTTCGCAGTCTCGACGCCGCAAGCCTTTTACGCGCTACTGCAGGCGGCTTCGCGCAAAGACGATCCGGACGCGATGAAACAGTTCGCCGCTGCGCACCCGGAGTTCGGTCCGTTCGCCGAATGGGCCACCAAAACGCCGATGACCGCGTCGTATGCGCAGGAGCAATACAACGGGCTGAACAGTTTCGTGTTCACTAACGCCGGCGGACAGGACAGCATCGTGCGCTGGTCGTTCGTGCCGGAAGCGAAACCGCAGTTGCTGAGCGCCGACGAACTGAAGCAGCGCGGCCCCGACTTCCTCGACATGGACATCACGCAGCGCGTCGCCAGTGCGCCGCAACGCTGGACCCTGGTGGTCACGGTCGCGAACCCCGGCGACCCGAGCGCCGATCCGACCAAGGCATGGCCCGACGACCGTCGCAAGGTCGAAGCCGGCACGCTCGTGGTCAAGGCGATCGAGCCCGAGCCCGACGGCCCGTGCCGCGATCTGAACTTCGATCCGACCGTGCTGCCGCCGGGCATGCACGTATCCGACGATCCATTCCCCGCCGCGCGCTCGGCCGCGTATTCCGTGTCGTTCAACCGCAGGACCGCTGAAGACCGCGACTATCCGCACACCCCGGCAAAAGGATCCGAACCATGAACGCAACCGCTACGCGTTTTACACCGCTACAGCGCACGCTTCACTGGCTGATGGCGATCTGCATACTCGCGATGCTGTTTATCGGCGTCGGGATGGTTTCAACCATTCACCCCAAATACCTGACCCTCGTATCGATTCACAAACCGCTCGGCGCGCTGATTCTGCTGCTTGCGCTGATCCGTCTCGTCGTCAGGCTCGTGCGCGGTGCACCGCCGCTGCCGCGCGATATGCCGCCGCCGATGAAGCTCGCTGCGCATCTGTCGCATCTGGCGTTCTACGCGTTGATGATTGCGCTGCCGCTGCTGGGTTGGGGCATGCTGAGCGCGGCCGACTATCCGGTGGTGGTGGCCGGTATCCGTCTGCCGCCGATCGCACCGCATAGCAACGAGCTCCATACGCTGCTGTGGAATGCGCACCGCTTCCTCGCGTTGTGCTTCTTTGCACTGATCGTGGTTCACCTGGCGGCGGCGCTTTATCACGCGCTGGTCAGGCGCGACGGTGTATTTCAGGCCATGGCCGGCGGACCCGCACCGGGAACCAGCCGCGACTAGGCGCACGCAAGCCGCGACGAGCGCGTTGCACACCGCACGGCTCGTCGCGCGACTGATATCCATACGCAACGCTTACGGGTATCCGTTGCGGCGGCAACTACCTCGATACGTCGAGCCCGAGCGCGTCCGGCTTGCGCATCGCGACCGTCATGCAGAAAGCGCTGACCGCCTGCGCTAAGCTAAACTGCCGCGATCGCCTTCCCTCTTTCAACCGAACGAGCACGACCATGCCTCGCTTTGCCGCCAATCTGACCATGATGTTTCCCGAAGTACCGTTCCTCGACCGCTTTGCAGCCGCTGCGAAAGCGGGCTTCAAGGCGGTCGAGTTTCAGTTTCCTTATGCGTTCTCCGCTAGCGACATCAAGCAGCGCCTCGACGACAACGGGCTGACGGCGATTCTGCACAACTTCCCGGCCGGCGACTGGGCCGCAGGCGAACGCGGCCTGCCCAGCCTGCCGTCGCGCGTGGCCGACTTCCGCGCAGGCGTGGCGAAAGCGCTGGAGTACGCAACGCAACTCGGCGTTGACCGCCTGAACTGTCTGTCGGGCATTCCGGCTGCGGATGCAGAACCATCACTGGTATGGCGCACGTTGACTGAGAACCTGCGCTATGCCGCGGACGAAGCGGCCAAGGCGAATATCCGCGTGATGGTCGAGGCATGCAACCGTTACGACATTCCCGGTTTTCTGCTGAATACGTCGGCCGTCACGATCAAAGCGATCGACGATGCAGGCAGCACCAACCTGTGGCTGCAGTACGACATCTATCACATGCAGCGCAGCGAAGGCGAACTTGCGGCGACGATCGAACGGCTGCTGCCGCGCATCGGACATATCCAGATCGCCGACAATCCGGGGCGACACCAGCCGGGGACGGGGGAAATCAACTATCCGTTCCTGTTCGATACGCTCGATCGGATCGGCTATGACGGATGGGTGGCCGGCGAATACAACCCGCAAGGAGCGACGGAAAGCGGGCTGGAATGGATGCGCCGGTCTTGAAGCCTGAAGTAGCCTGATGACCTGCAGCCGCGCGAGCCGAAAACAGGCCGGCGCGGCATCGCCCAGCCACAAACCGCAAAAGCTTGCCGGGTTGTGGCTCGCCCCGATCAGCGTGCCCATACGTGTCCGGTACCGAGCACCGCCGTAAGGGCCGCACCCTCCGCCCCGCACCGTCACGCCATGCATTGAGCAGCGGCCGGTGATCGTACGTTCAGAGCATCGAACGATCCGTTCAAGTAAGCCAGTCTCCGTTGCCCGATACGACGAGCGCTGTCGCCGCGATATGTGCGAACAGCGCATCAGACTGTTTCATTTGATCGCATGCGATGTAATCGTAAACGCTTGACAACGCCTTACGATCACGTATTATTCGGTCCATGCGATTACATCGCATGCGATACAAACAGGCGCTACCCCGATATCCACGGGAACGCGCGGGAACGAAACACCAACCGTAACCGGTCTTCGCACGCTGCAAGACCAGTACCTCGACACTTTTCAGGAGATTCAAATGAGCAAACGTCTTATCGCCGCCGCCCTCGTCGCTATCAGCGCAGCCGTTGCCGCGCCCGCCTTTGCCAGCGGCTACGGCCCTGCGCCGGGCTATCGTCCGGACGTCGGCGCGCCGTCATCGCAAAGCGGCCCGAGCGCTGCCACGCTGCGCGCGGACAGTAACGCTGCCGATGCCAACGCAAGCAACGACGCGATGGGCGGCATGCGCGACGGCTCGTCGCAAAGCGGCGCCCGCGCGCAGTTCGGCACCAGCCATACGATTTTTGCGCATCACTAAGCACCGGGTAAAAGCCCACTGCGCGCTCACTGACCGCCGCGCGAGCCTCGCTTGCGCGACGCACCGCTCAATCCGATGCAACAAGCGGTCAATCCGGCGAAGTCCAGACCGTGGTCAAGATCCAGAATTGATCGTCGCTCGTCAGCACACACGACGACGCGCCGAATTTCAGCTTGCTTTGCTGCATCTGTTGCACCTGATCCAGAGTCACACTGCTTTTCGGATACTGATAAACCAGCGTCGCGCGCGGCATTTTTCATCTCCTAGTTAGAAACGGCTTTGATCGCATCGGCCCATTGCTTTTTGTTGGCCGCGTTCATCACTTCTGCGTCGAGCCAGGCCATCATCGCGACTCTTGCCCGCGCAACGTCGCCGTTAAGCCGGCGTGCGTCGGGATCGAGCGTCTGGACCGCGGTTCTGACGTCGTCCGGTCGCCTGGGCAGATTCGACTCCATCAACTTTGCCAGTGCCAGCACCTGGCTATCGGTCATTCCGGTGACAGACGTTTCAATGGCTTCCTTGTCCGGAAGCTGAATAAAATCGTCCGCTGTTCTGATCGAAACGATCTCGTTGTCCGCTGCCCGCTCCGCTACCTTTGCAGTCGCCGTGATATCGGTGATGGCGTCTTCCAGTCCGCCGGCGTCCGCATAATTCTGCAAATCGCTCTCGGCCGCGGACAGCGGATACTGGTCATCGGAAAGCATCAGGCCGCGCAGAATCGGCACCTTCATTTTCTTTCGGTTGGCGTCCATCTGCGACTTCAAGGCCGGCAAGGTCTTCTGGAAAAACAGATCCTTGTTGATCGCAGTCGTCGCGCCCAATACACCCGCGGACGCCGCACCCAGTGCGGCTTTGGTGGCGGCATTGCCGACCGTGGCCGTCAAGCCGCCCAAAGCCAGGCCGATCAGGTCGCCGCCAAGACTGACGCTATTGCCGAACTCCGAAAGCTGATTTTTGTAGCGCGAGAATTCGATGTCATAAGCCCGCACCCGGTTGGTCACAATTTCATTGCGCATTGCGACCCGCCGAGTCTTGTCCGGCTCCGTATAGTATTGATGCACCACCGCACCGTGAAAATACGGGTCCAGCTCTTTCAGCACGGCATCGTTGTCCTGCGGGTCCTTCGGCGCTTGCCGGACCGCAGCACAACCTGAAAACAGCAACAGAATCGCGACGGTGACGAATCCATTGCGCGCATGCACAGCACGTACACCGGCCCCGCGGGTCCGTGGCGATTTGAAAAGCATGGCTACCCCACGTGGTTTTTATTCTGTTTCCATGCAAGGTACGTTGGCCCTGCGTTTTTGTGACGTGCCGTTGGCGGCACATCGCGAACAGAACATCGGGGTAGTTCTTTGAGTGACGTTTCCGAGGCCAACGCGCGCGCAAACGATGGCGCGCGTCTCCGATCGAGGGCCGCCAAACGCGCCGGTTGCCCTGCTACGCGATACGTTGCATATACACGGGCAGTTGCGGCTCCGGCAGCACCGCCATCACCTTCAGGCGTTGCAGCGTACGCTTTTGTCCAGCACGCAGATGGTCCGCCAACGCTTGCGCAGCGGCAGCGACATCGCCGCGCGACAACTGCTCGAGCACCGCACGGTGTTCGAGCAGCGTGCCGCGCTCGGGATGCAGCTTGAACGCTTCATAGAACGCGTGATTGACCGTCAACGGCAGATGCGCGCGGCCGATCGTCTCGCGTAATTTGCGATTCGGCGCGTAGTGCAGGAAATCCGCGTGCAGCGTCATCTCGAGCCGATACAGCGCGGCGGCATCGATGGAATCGGGATCGGCGATCGCCTGTTCGAGTTCCGCGCGCGCCGCTTGCAGACGTTCGGCGGGTATCGCGCGTGCAGCCGCGGTGAGCGCAGCGGGTTCGAGCAGCGCGCGCAGTTCGTAGTCTTCGGCAACCGCGCGCGCAGTCAGCGGCCCGCACAGCCAGTGCGAATACGCGGACTTCTCGACCAGCCCCAGATCGCGCAAGCGGCTCAACGCCTCGCGCACCGTGCCGCGGCTCACACCGAAGCTCTCGGCGGCATGGCTTTCATCGATGCGGAAATGACCGAACACAATGCCAAGCGAAATCGCTGCTTCGAGCTGTTCGTAAATGCGCTCGCTATGCGAGCGCGTATCCAGCGGCTGCGGCGGCTCCGCGAAACCGAGCGCTGCTTCCGACAGCGGCATGCGTACCGGCGCAGCCGCGCTGCCGTCGGGCCGCGCGGCAAGATAGCCGCGCCCGTCGAAGGTATGCAGCAGACCGCCCGCGTGCAGCATCTCGAAGGCCTTGCGCACCGGCTCGCGGCTCGTGCCGAAGATACGCGCCACCGGCCCTTCGAGCAGCACGAGACCCGGCGTAATGCGTCCGTGCGCGATCGCGCTTTTCAGCTGATCGTGAATCAGCCGGTAACGCAGCCGCGCGTCGCTGCCGGCAAGACTCTGCGGTGCGCGGCCGGCTGCCGCGGCTTTGACTACAGTAGTGGCGCTTGCGCGTCTTGTCATCGTGTTCGAACGGTACGTTCAGGACCGCATGAATTCGGTCCAGCGGCGCACCAGATAGTTATGCTCGTCCATCACCGAATTCCACACGGCAATCCGGCTCATCCGCGACGTATAGCTGCCACCGTCGCGCTGCTGCCCAACGTGGACCAGATGTTTGCGTGTGGGTCCCGGCAGTTCCGCCGAAGCAGGCACCCCATCGTACCAGTACGCCCATTCGCCGTCGCTGAGGAAGCCCCGGGTACGCTGCGGGTTCGCGATGTAGTAGCCCTGGCGTGCCATCGTCGCGCCGGCCCAGCCGTCCATCCACCAGTTCAGATACTCGTACGCGGCATCCAGCACGCGGCCGTGCGCGAGCCGCGAAATCGACATGCCGCCAAACCAGGCGCGATAGCCTTCCTTCGGGCATGCAAGTTTGAAACGCAAGCCGGCGCGCTCCAGCTCGACGGTAGCCGGCGACCAGATGCTCTGGATTGCCACGCGCTGCGCGATCGCCAGTTGCGCTGCATCGGCAAAGCTCGACCAGAAGCCGGCAAAATGGCCACGCCGTTTGAATTCGATCAGCGTGCCGATCAGCGCGTCGATTTCCTCGATGCTCAGGTTGCCGATGTTGGCGAAGCTCATCAGCCCGCTTGCCTGCACTGCGAGCGCGGCATCGATTGCGCCGATCGCCGCATCGGCCTGCAGCGCGACCCGGCCGGCGAGTTCGGGCGCGAGCAGCCACGCCCAGCTTTCTTCGGCCGCGAGCAGCGTATCGGGCAGTTCGTCGGGCAGATACACGAAGCTATCCGCGTTATGCGTGAGCGGCAGCATGCTGATCGATTCGCTTGCCGTGCTGCCGAGCGAGCCGTCGGCCTGCACATACAGGCGCTCCGCGGGCACGCTACCCGCATTCACGCTCGTGCCCGTGCCGATACTGCCGGTGCGCGGCAACGCGTTGATCTCGTTCCAGCGCGCAATGCGCCGCACGTCGATCGGCTGCAATGCGCGCGCCGGCCACAGACAATCGATGCTGTGAAACCACTGGTCGTACAGGTCGTAGCCGTCGGGCCGCATCACGCCGTCGCGCTGCACGTCGGAGCCGTCCGCGACGATAAAGCGCAGCCGGATGCCCAGGTCGTGCTCGGCCTGCTTGCGGATATGCTCCTGCAACGTCACCGACGTGCCGAGCACGCGCAATTCGACCTTCGCGCGATGCACCGCGGGCGCCTGTGGACCGCTTGCGTTGCGCGCTTCGGCGCGCTCGCCGGAACGCGTGGGATTGGAGCGCGTGGAATTCAATGGACGGATTCGGCTGGTTGGAGATGTCGGCAAAAACGCTGCCATGAGGCAGCCACCGCCGCGCGCTCGACCCCGCACGTGATGAATACGAGGCGCGCGGTGCGGTTCGCATCGGGCCAGTCGTCCAGATGCAGCACTGGATGAACCAGATGATGCACCGCATGCACGACCACCGGCTGTGGCGTGCCCGCAATGGCCAGCAGGCCTTTCACGCGCAGGATGTTATCACCGTGCCGGTTCAGCAGAAGCGTGAACCATAGCGTGAACACCGGCCATTCGATCGGCTGGTCGAATTCGATGCAGAACGATTCGATGTTGGCGAGATGGTTTGCGTCGACGGGTGCGGGGACGGCGAGTGGCGCGGCGTGGGCGACGCGCGCTTGCGGGTCGGCTTGCGGGTGGGATTGCATGCGCGCCTGTTCGGCTTCGAACCGGCGCGCCGCGTTGCCTGCGCGCGATGCGATCGCGCCGAGATCGGGCGCTGCCTGCGCTGCGGCGAACAGGCAGGTCGCATCGTCCGCGGCGCTGCGCAGCACAATCTGAGCCGCGGGATTCAGCTGCTGAAGTTGCGCGCGCAACGGTTCCAGCG
Source organism: Paraburkholderia sp. (assembly GCA_035536055.1). GTDB lineage: Bacteria > Pseudomonadota > Gammaproteobacteria > Burkholderiales > Burkholderiaceae > Paraburkholderia. Next base: position 19,412 of record DATLOW010000400.1, read on the forward strand.
TCGCCGCGTCGGCCAGGTCGGCCTTGCTGATTACAATGCGGTCCGCCGCCGTCACCTGTGCGAGCCACTCGGGGTGGCGCACGCGTTGATAGCCGGCCTGCACTGCATCGACCACCGTCACCGTCGCATTCAGCACGTAGTGATGCGCGACCAGCGGGTCGGCCAGCAAAGTCGCAATGATCGGCGCGGGCGTCGCCAGTCCAGTGGTTTCCAGCACCACGCGCGAAAACGGCGGCAGTTCGCCGCGCGCCCGGCGCGAGAATAACGAGGCCAGCGCCTCCTTCAGATCCGAACGGATCGCGCAGCACACACAGCCGTTGTCGAGCAGCACGGTCTGCGCATCGATCGCGCCGAGCAGCAGATGATCGAGCCCGACCTCGCCGAATTCGTTCACGAGCACGGCTGTATCGCGCGCCGCCGCGCCGTGCAGCACGTCGGCAAGCAATGTCGATTTACCGCTGCCTAGAAAGCCGGTGACGATGGTCACCGGGATCACGTCATATGCGAGGCTCATCAGTGCGCCTGCTGGACGGTATCGTGCGCGCCCGCTTCATCGGCGAACAGCGTCAACGGATCGAGCGGCCGGCCGAGCATCTTTTCCGCGGCTTGCCAGACCTGCATCAGATCGCCCGCCATCTCGCTCGCGCCGGTCGGCGACGACAGCACGAACGATTGCCCGTGGAAATCGTCGAGCCGCAGGCGGAACGGCGCCAGCACACGGTTGGCGTGCGCAACCTGCACGAGACGCTGCCGGCGCGCGTTAGCGTCCGCGCCGGGTGCGACCGTATTGGACCAATGGCGTCCACCGCCGAGCAAGCCGCACATGCCGCACATCCTGCACCTCCTGATTCAGGGCATCACATCGCCGGAATTCGGCCCAAGCGTTTGCCCGACGAACAGATTGCCGCCCGGATCGGACGCAAGCAGCAGCGCGGCCGGCGCGACCTCTTCGGCGAGGCCGAAACGGCGCAACGGCAGTTCCGCCGATTTCGCCGCTTTCCATGCAGCACTGATGCCGTCCACCAGCGGCGTTTCGATCGGACCGGGCGCAATCGCGTTGACCAGCACGTTGTGCGGCGCGGCCTCGAGCGCGAGCGACTTGGTAAAGCCGATCACGCCGGCCTTTGCCGCCGAGTAGTGACAAAGCTCCGCACCGCCCTTGATGCCGAGTTGCGATGCGATATTGATCACTCTACCCCAACGCTGCGCGATCATCGCAGGCAGCGCGCGCCGCGTGCACAGAAACACGCTGCGCAGATCGACGCGCATCATTTCGTCCCACATCTGCGTGGTCAATTCCGTGCAGCGCGCCTGGGTCAACATACCTGCGTTGTTGACCAGCACGTCGATGCCGCCGAACGCCTCGATCGAGCGCCCAACGATCGCATCGGCGCCAGCTTCTTCGCCGACGTCGGCCTGCACGGTCTCCACCACGACGCCGTGCGCGCGGCATGCATCGGCCTGCTGCGCAAGACGCTGCGCGTTCAGATCGGCGAGCACGAGGCGCGCGCCCGCGGCCGCGTAGGCCAGCGCGATCGCGGCGCCGATGCCGCTGGCGGCGCCCGTCACGACCGCGCGGCGGCCATCGAGCGAAAACGGTGAAGTCATTTTGTCGTTCCTGTCATCAATTCACGCATGGACGGTGGCGCCGCGCGTCAGCTCGGCCAGCGCACCGTCAGCCCGCCGTCGGCAATGATCGACTGGCCGGTGATGTACGACGCTTCGTCGCTGGTCAGAAAGCGGATCAGCGCCGCGATTTCATCGGGGCGGCCGACGCGTTTGAGCGGAATGCCGCGCGCCGCGTCGCGCAAGCCCTGCGGGCCGAGCGAATTGACCGCATCGAGCGACTGCGGCGTTTCAATCAGCCCCGGAATCACCGCGTTGCAGCGGATATTGCGCGGCGCCAGCTCCATCGCCACCGCGCGGCACAGGCCGGGCACGCCCGCTTTCGCGGCGGAGTAATGCACGTGATTTTCCCAGCCGTAGACACCGCCCGCGATCGACGACACCGCCACCAGCGCGCCGCCATCCGTCATATGACGGGCTGCCGCGCGAAAGGTGCGCATCACGCCGGACAGATCGACGTCGAGCATTTCATGCCACTGTTCGTCGCGCATCTCGGTGAGCGGCGCGGCGCGCAACAGACCGGCATTGGCCACCGCATAGTCGATGCGGCCGAAGCGTTCGAGCGCCGTTTGTGCGAAGGCATCGACCTGTTCAGCGGAAGTCACGTCGACCGGTTGCATCACGCATTGCCCGTTTGCTTCGCGCACCGCGCGTTCGGTGCTGGCGGGATCATGCGGGTCGCCCGGAAAAAATCCGCCCACTACCGCGACACCGCTCTTCGCATAGGCAACGGCAAGCGCCTGGCCGATGCCGCTGGCCGCGCCGGTCACGATGGCTACTTTCATGGCTCGCTCACTCCTTGAATGACGTCGGTTCGATCGGGTTATTTAACCGCCGCCGGATCGACGTGCTTTGCAAAAAAGATCAATATGCCCGACAAAAAGCACGGCAGCGCGCCGAACCACAGCGCCGCATGCATCCAGTCGCTGCCGCTGTTGAGCATCGACGTGACGCCGACGCCGGCCAGAATCGCGCCGATCGGACCCATCGCATGCACGATCGAACTGCCGGTGCCGCGAATCGCCGTCGGATAGCTCTCGCCGATAAAGAACAGCGCGGCGGAATAAGGCCCAATCAGAAAGAACAGACCGAGGCTGTACAGCGCAACCACCACGCCCTCGCTGCTGGGGCCATACAGCATCGCCGCGAACGCAGCGCCGCCGCACATCCAGCCGAGCGCCAGCGTATTGCGGCGCCCGATCTTGTCGCCGATCCAGCCGTGGCACAGATAGCCGCAATAGCCGATCACGTTGGACAGCACCAGAATCAGCAGCGAGTTCTGGAACGACACGTTGTGCACGCGCGTCAGCACGGTCGTGCCCAGCACGCTGAACACCTGGATTGCCGACCAGTTCAGCAGAATGCCGCCGCCCAGCACCAGCGTCGCACGCAACGCGCTGCCGCGAAACGCTTCGCCGAGACCCGCGCGGCTGTGCTCCTCGTAATCGACGCGATGCTCGCCGGCGAGCGAGCGCGCCTCGCTGTGCTGGCCCGCCTCGCGCAGTTCCTTGATGCGCTTGTGCAGCAGAAATTGCGGGCTCTCTTTCAGGCGCCGCGTCATGAAGAAGATCACGATCGCCGGAAACGTCGCGAAGATAAAGCAGCCCTGCCAGCCGATGCGCGGCAGCAGCAGCGCCGTCAAACCCGACGCGATCAGCGCGCCGATCGGCCAGCCGCCTTGCACGAGGCTATAAATAAAGCCCTTGTTGCGGTTCAGCTTCGGATCGTTGGCGGCCGAGTAGAGTTCGTTCAGATAGGTCGCGTTGACGGTTTCCTCGGCGTAGCCGAGGCCGGACAACGAGCGGATCAGCACCAGCGGCCACTGGCCTAGCGCGCCGCCCGCCACCGTCAGGCCCGAGCACACCGCGGCGCCGGCCACGGTCCACAACAGTCCGGCGCGGCGGCCGAGCCGGTCGAGCAACGGTCCGATTGCAAAGGCGATCACTGCGGTGCCGATCGCGACGAAGGTGGCGATCTCGGCCTGCGCCGCTGCGTCCCAGTTGTACCGTTTGCCGATTTCAGGCAGCAGCGTGCCGAACAGAATGAAATCGTAGACGGCAAACACCCACGCGAAGAAGGCGACGATGGTCGCGCGCTTCACATCGGCCGGTAGAATTTTTTCAAGCTTGAGGCCAGAGGCGGACAGCAGATTCTGTTGCATCGTTGCGCTCCTTCACGGGGCAGGCGGGGGGGTCGACGGCGGACCGGCTTGGGCAAGCCGAACTAGGCAGAACGAGGTTGACGGCGCAGGAAGTCGTCGGCGATTTCGTCGCAGGTGCAAAAACGCACGCCTTCGTGACCGCGGAAATGCGCGATCAGACGCTCGAGCATCAGCAGCACCTGCGGACGGCCGGATACGTCGGGGTGAATCGTGATCGGGAACACCGCATAGTCGTGCTCGCGATAGACCCAGTCGAACTGGTCGCGCCACATCTGTTCGATGTCGCGCGGATTGACGAAGCCGTGGCTATTCGGCGCCTTCTTGATGAACATCATCGGCGGCAGATCGTCGAGGTACCAGTTCGCCGGAATTTCGACGAGGCCGGTTTCCTTGCCGCGCGTAAGCGGCTTCATCCATGTATCCGGGTGCTTGCTGTAGTCGATTTTGGTCCACGCATCGCCAACCCGTACGTAATACGGATGAAAGTCGTTGTGCATCAGGCTATGGTCGTACTTGATGCCGCGCGCCACCAGCAGTTCGTTGGTTACCGTGCTGAACTCCCACCACGGCGCGACATAGCCGGTCGGCCGGCGGCCCGACAACTGCGTGACCAGTTCGATGCTGCGGTCGAGCACCGCTTCTTCCTGCTCGCGCGTCATCGCGATCGGGTTTTCGTGGCTGTAACCGTGGATGCCGATTTCGTGGCCGGCGTCCGCGACCGCTTTCATCTGCGTCGGGAAGGTCTCGATCGAGTGGCCCGGAATGAACCACGTGGTGCGAATCTTTTCGCGCTCGAACAGTTTCAGCAGACGCAGCGAACCGACTTCGCCGGCGAACAGGCCGCGCGAGATGTCGTCGGGCGAGTCTTCGCCGCCATATGAGCCGAGCCAGCCTGCGACCGCGTCTACGTCGATGCCGAAGGCAACCAGAATCTCTTTAGCCATGCGTGTCTCTCCTTGGATGGAACCTGATTCGTGCAAATGCGTGCGGCGCGCCGCGCCCGTCGACACGAGATTTGATGCGTCGAGCCGCGCGACTCTCGATCTACCGCGCGCAAATGCATTTCGTTGACAACATGCGTTTACACTGCGGAAGCCAAAAACATCGGCATATAAGGGTTTTCCAGTAGACGACGAAGATGCGGCGGGCCAGGTACGCCGCCGAGGTTCGCAAATAGATTGATGCACAGGGCACGCTTGTTTCGCGCCACTGGGCGATCGGAGAAGCCGGGACCGATCAGCCCGGCCGGCTGTGAGAAGGATGCCGCGCTCGCGCGGCACCCCAGCACGCTACTGGCGCTGCCGCCACCAGTGCGCGAGCCAGGCGTCGTTGCCTCCGCACGCAACCAGTTCGCGCAACGCGAGCGGCAGTGCGGGAGCTTGCATGCGCGTTTTCCGGGTATGGTTGACCACACACCCGGTTTGAAAATCCACTTCGAGATCGTCGCCGTGTTCGCATAGCGCGGTAATGCCCGCACAGGGTGCGAGAACGCGCAGCCCGGCATTGATTGCACCGCGATACCCTTGCGCCGGCATCGATTCGCACAGCAAGCCCAGCCCCAGCGCCTGCATCGCAATGTAGCCGGTACTCTTCTGCCCTACGCCGAAATTGCGCCCCGCCACGACAATGTCGCCCGCCTTGCTACGCTGCGCGAAGCCCGGATCCGACAGCGAGAACAGATGCGCGGCGAGCACCGCCGGGTCGGTCTCGCGGTCGGTGATGAAGCGTGCGGGAATCACGCCGTCGGCGTGTGGAACGTCATCGCCGAGCTTGTAGCAACGTCCTCTCAGAATCCATTGGTAGTCACGCATAAGCGGCACTCCGTCGCGCGTATAGCGTTTCGTCGATGGCAAGCGTGCGTGGATCGGTGATGACGCCGCTTACGGCAGATGCTGCAACGGTCAATGGATTGCCAAGAAACAGGCGTGCGTCGCGCGACCCGAAGCGGCCGGTAATATTGCTTGCGGCCGTCGAAATCGACGTCTCACCGGCTGCAAGCGGACCCACCACCGCGTCGTTGCAAGGACCGCAACCCGGCGGCAAGATCATCGCACCGGCCTCGAGAAGCAGCGGCATCAAGCCGTCGTCGCTCAGCCGGCGCAGCGAGCGCTGCGAGCCAGGCACGATGAACAGGCGCACGCCGGGCGCAACCTTGCGCCCTTTCAACACACTGGCCGCGCACAGCAGATCTTCGTACATGCCTGAGCCGCATGAGCCGATAAACGCGTGATCGACCCGCGTGCCGGCCGCCTGCGTCACGTCGACGGCATTCGCCACGCTGCCCGGCAACGCGACCTGCGGCGCGATCCGCTCAAGGCGTAGTGCGACGCTGGTTTCGTAGATCGCGTCGGCATCGCTGTACACCGCCTCGAACGGCGTCTGTGCGTGGCGCCGGCAATGCGCGAGCACTGCGTCCGACGGTGGCAGGAAGACGCCGGCCGCGCGTATCTCAGTCGGCGTGCTGCACAGCGCGACCCGCTCGCCGAGACTGAATTGTTCGAGATCCCCCGCGTATTCGAGCACCCGCGCATCCATCGAAACCGGCAGCGTGCTGTCCTTCACGCGCGCGGCGAAATAAAAGCCTATGTCGCGCCCATGCACGCCATGTCCGGCAACACCATTCAGTTCGAGGCGGACCGTCTGCGGCACTTCCACCCACGTCGTGCCGGTGGCCAGCACGCGCGAGATTTCCGCGCCCACACGCATGCCGAATGCGCCGACCGCGCCCGCGTTGGTCGCGTGCGTGTCGTTATCGAAATAGAACATGCCGGGCAGTACGCGGCCGTCTTCGAGCGGAAAGATATGCCCATGCCCACCTTCGCCGACATCGAAGAATGCACCGACGCGCCACTCGCGCGCCGCGCGGCGATTGAACGCGCCGCGTTCCGCGGCACGCGCGTTGCCATAGAGCACGTCGTGATCGCTGACGAAGGTCACCTTTGCGGGCTGCGCGAGCCGGTCGATACCGACGCCGTCCAGCACCGCCTTGGCCTGCTGCACCAGGCCGTCGTGCACCATCACGAGGTCCGGGTCCGGATAGACGACTTCGCCCGCTCGCACGGACGGGCGGCCGCTCACCCGGGCGAGCACCTTTTCGATTGCAGTGTATCCCACGCCGATTCTCCATTCACATTGCCCGCGCCGCTGCTCGGCGAGCAATCTGCGCATGAGTATCGACGACGCCAATATATAAGTAAAATTTCAGACTGTTATCGATTATTTGCTATTCACAATGAAACCAAACGTGCGGCAAATCGAGGCTTTCGTGGAAGTCGCGCGGCTCGGCAGTTTTTCGCGCGCGGCCGAACGCCTTCACCTGAGTCAGGCCGGTTTGAGTATCCTGGTTCGCAAGCTAGAAAGTACACTCGGCGTGCAGCTGTTCGAGCGCACTACGCGCAATGTGGTGCTGACCGCAGCCGGCCAGGAAATTCTCACGGCAGCCGAACGTATCGTGTCCGACGTCGCGGCTCTGGCCGATACGGCCCGCGGCGTGTCGCGCCGCATCGCCCGGCGTGTCGCGCTCGCGCTGCCGCCGCGTCTTGCCGCGACCCGGCTGCCGCTCGCGTTGAGCAGGTTCACGCCACAGTTCCCGGAAGTCGAAATCAGTTTCCGGGAATGCATCAACGCGGAAATGGTCGCGCTAGTCAGCGCCGGCGAAGTCGACTTCGGTTTGGGCTTCGACATCGCTCCGCGTAGCGACATCGTTCGCGCGTCCATCGGTACGGACCGGCTGGTAGCAGTCTGCGCCGAATCTCATCCGCTCTCACGCAGGCGCACGCTGCAATGGCGCGACGTCGCGCGTGAACGGATCATCACGCCGCCGCACAGCAGTGCGGCGCGCACGCTGATCGAACGGCAGTTCGCCGCATGCGGGACCGTGCTGGCCGCGATCTACGAAGCGAATTCACTGGTGGCCATTGAAATGGCACGCCACGAGTTGGGTATTGCGATCGTGTCGGCAGGTGGCAACGAACATGCAGGCGGCACTGGTATCGTCCAAAAGACCTTGCAGAAACCCTGTGTTTCGCGAACGCTGATGTGCGTAACGCGGCGTGGCCTCGTCCTGCCCGAGGCGGCAAACGCACTTATTGCGCAGTTCGCCGCCGTTTCCGGCACACGTTAGAACGTGTATCAATCGTCTTGCGCGCCGGTGCCGCCGCAGGTGCTGTCGGCACCGCCATCCATATCGGCATCCCAATAAGGCTCAGGCCCAAAGCGCTCGACCATAAAGCGGACGAATGCCGTGATGCGCTGCGGCGGCCGCCGGTCCGGCAGGAACATTGCGTAGAGCGTCCGTTCCGGCAGCCGATACGCTGGCAACACGGGCACCAGAAGTTTGCGCGCGAGGTACGGAGCCGCGGCGAACGACGGCAAAATGCCGATGCCGAGACCGGCAAGCGTCGCTTCCAGCAGGCCGTCCGCATTGTTCGCCTGGAAATTCCCGCTGATCGTCACTTCATGCAGGCCATCAGCGCCTTCGAGCCGCCAATACCCCGGCATACCCGCGTAATGCAGACAGTTGCAGCGCTGCAGGTCGGCTGGCGCCCGCAGCGCCGGCAGGTTCGCCAGATACGCCGGCGACGACGCAAGCACAAAACGCGCTGGTGCGAGCTTGCGTGCCACCACCTGGCTCAGGCGCGGCGTATCCGCCATCCGCACGACGAGGTCGGTGCGGCCCGACACGAGATCGGCGAATTGTTCCGACAGCGTAACGTCGAAGCGTACTGCAGGATGAGCGCGCATAAATGCGGCAACCGCGGGAAGCACGTGCAGACGGCCGAACGCAATGCCGGTGCTGACGCGAATCAGGCCGTGCAGCTCGCCGGCCTCGTCTTCCAGATCGCGCACGGCGTCTTCAGCCTGTTCGAGCACGCGCACGCAGCGTTCGAAAAAGCGTTCGCCCGCTTGCGTCAGGCCGAGCCGGCGCGTCGTCCGATGCAGCAGCCGCACGCCGAGCGAGGTCTCGAGCGTCTGGATCTGTTTGGTGGCCATCGCGCGCGAAATACCGCAATGCTCGGCGGCCAATGCAAAGCTGTTCAGCCGAACCACGGCGACGAAAGTGGCGAGCGCGTTCAGATCACGCATCACCGCTCCCGCAACACGGTGAACGGACAATTCACCAAATCGCGTTCAATCGGTTCGCCGATGTGGCCACAATGCCTGACGCTGCAAGCAGCGATTGCGGCTTGCCGCTTTTTCCAAACCAGCTCACAGGGACACCCAGACGATGACATGGTCCGCAGAATACTACGTTCAAAAAGCCACCGGGGCAGGCATGACGAGACTGTATGTCTATCGTAAGCGTGCTGCCGAGCCGCGCGCCGGCGCCGCGCCGTTGCCCGTGCTGTTCCTCGTGCACGGCTCCACTGTGTCGGGCCGCAACACCTACGATTTGTCTGTGCCCGGTCGCAACGACTATTCGGTGATGGACCATTTCGCTGCCGCCGGCTACGACGTATGGACCGTCGATCACGACGGTTACGGCCGCTCAGGCTGGACCGAAGGCTCGAATTCGGACATCCGCAGCGGCGCCGATGATCTCGCGTGCGTGGTGCCGTTCGTACTTGAGACGACAGGCGTCGCGCAGCTCGCCATGTTCGGCACGTCGTCCGGCGCGCTGCGTGCGGGCCTGTTTGTATCCGAGCATCGCGCGTGGGTGTCGCGCCTTGCGCTATCGGCACTCGTCTATACCGGCGCCGGCTCGCCGACGCTCGAGCAGCGCCGTAAAAAACTGCCCGAATATTCCGTAAGCCCGCGGCGCGAAGTCAACCTCGCGTTCTACCAGGGCATGTTCAACCGCGACAAGCCGGGCAGCAGTGAGGACATCGTGCCCGAAGCCATCGCGGCGGCCGAACTGCCGCTCGTCACCCACGTGCCGACCGGCACCTACGTCGACATGTGCGCGCATCTGCCGGTTATCGACCCCGCGCGTATCCTCTGTCCTTTGCTGCTGATCCGCGGCGAGCATGACGGCATTGCAGCGGAGTCCGATCTATTGGAATTCTTTGCGCGGCTGCCCAGCCGCGACAAGCAGTTCGTCATGCTGTCAGACATCGCACACAATCCGATGATGGGCGTGTATCGCCACAAGTTCTATCACGCGCTGCAAGCGTTCCTTGCGATGCCGCTCGCAACGGTGTAGCGCTGCACACCTTTCCGCTCCGTTAACTGTGAGCGCCATCCCGCATCCAGCGGGATGGCGCTTTTTTGTTCTGCTCTTGCGATGCGCTCAGAGCGGCTTACCCCATAGGCTGCACTGCTGGACACCATTAGATTGTTTAATGTTGCCGATTTCTTTCGGTTTCGCTTTTTTGAACTTGCTAACTTGGCATTCGACGCGACGCGACGAGACCGCACATCCGCATTCTTCACCCGAAGTCCCGGATCGCTCGCCCTAAAGGAGAGTTGAATGGCTTCCGCAGATAACCCTAAGCCGTATCCGATCATGAGCGGTATGCCCGAAGCGCCGGTGCTGCCCGAACACACTCGCGCAACGCCGGTATCCGCGCGCCTGCGCGTGTTCAAGGCCATGCTTTGCATTGCGCTGCCAGCAGCCGTGTGGTCGATGCCACTGCCACTCGAACGCGCTGCGCACGGCGCACTGGCGGTTTGCGCATTCATGATCGCCGCGTGGATCACCGAGGTGATGGAGTACGCATCGGCGGGACTGCTCGGCCTGATGCTGTTCTGGGCATTGCATATCGCGCGGCCGGCGGTGATCTTCAGCGGCTTTGTCAATGACGCATCGTGGTTCTACCTCGGCGCAATGCTGCTCGGTGCGATGGTGTCTAAATCCGGATTGCCGCAGCGCATTGCCAACTGGGTCATCGCGCACGTCGGCATCAGCTACTCGCGCCTGCTGCTCGGTCTGATCCTGATCGACTTCCTGCTGACCTTCCTCGTACCGTCCGGCGCGGCCGTCATCGTCATCATGGCGATGATTTCGATCGGCCTGATGCATCTGTTCGGTGTCGGCAAAGGGTCCAACATCGGCCGCGGCATGTTCCTGGTGATCACCTACACGACCAGCATCTTCAACAAGATGATCGTGGCGGGCACGGCATCGATCATCGCGCGAGCTATCATCGAACGCACCGGCGGCGTAACGGTGTCGTGGAGCCTATGGTTTGCGGCGTTTCTGCCGTGCTCGCTGGTGACGATCCTCGGCTCCTGGTGGCTCACGCTCAAACTCTTTCCCGCCGAGGTCGATTCATTGCAAGGCCGCGAAGACGAGATTCGCAGCCACTTCCGCACCACCGCCCCATGGACGCCGATGGCGCTGAAATCCGCGCTGCTGAGCGGCATCGCGCTGCTGATGTGGATGACCGATTCGATCCATCACATCTCGGCTTCGATCGTCGCATTCGCAACCGGTCTGTTTGCGCTGCTGCCGTTCGTCGATGTGCTTGACGAACGGGATTTCCGCAAGATCAACATGCTGCCGTTCTTCTTCGTTGCTGCGGCGCTCGGCATGGGTGAAGTGCTGAAAGTAACCGGAGCGCTCAACTTCCTGACGGATGGCGCGCTGACACTGATCAAGCCGATGCTGACGCACGAACTGCTCGCGATCGTCACGCTGTACTGGGGCGGCTTTCTATATCACTTCGCGACGGCGAGCGAGGTGTCGATGCTTGCCACGTCGATGCCGATCCTGATGGAGTTTGCGCGCGAGCACGCGATCAACCCGGCATGGGTCGGCATGATCTGGTCGTTCTCGTCAGGCGGCAAACTGTTCGCGTACCAGTCGGCCGTGCTGGTGCTCGGCTATAGCTACGGCTATTTCCGCCCGTCTGATCTGTTCAGGATGGGCCTGTTGCTCACCATCATCGAATTCGTGCTGCTCGCGCTGAGCGTGTTGCTGCTGTGGCCGATGCTCGGCATTCCGATGCACTGATCCACGGTCCGCCGCGCGCGGCGGACCGTCCTGCCTGTCTTTTCCTGTAATCGCGTTGCACCAGCCCCGGATGGCAGCGGCCGCCGCCATCCGGGCGGAGCGCGCTCGCCTTTTATCTTATCGACGAGGATGCAATGAACGGAGGTCGTCTTGCTTGTGGCGTGCTGTTGCTGTGTTGTGTGACGGCTGCGCGCGCACAAAGTTCGGTATCGCTGTATGGCGTGGTGGATGGCGGATTGCGCTTTCTGACCAATGCATCCGCATCGGGCGGCAATCAGCTGACGATGCAATCGAACGGGTACCACAATAACAATCGCTTCGATATCGCCGGCAAGGAAGACCTCGGCGACGGCCTGCATGCGCACTTTCTGCTCGAGTCGGGCTTCATGCTCAGCAACGGCGCACTGGACAACACCACGGCGCAGATATTCCAGCGTCAGGCATTCGTCGGTCTCGACAACCAGTACGGCTCACTGGACCTTGGGCGCCAATGGACCACCGCGCACGACATCATCGAGCCGTTCGATCCATTCGGGCTCACCTATACACCGATCCTGCCACTGTCGGCCGCATCGGATGGCACGCGTGTCAGTAACGACGTCAAGTATCACGGCCACTTTGGCGGCCTGTCGGTCGTCGCGGACAATTCGTTCGGCGGCGTTGCCGGCAGCGCGAACGACGGTTCGTCCCGCGCGATCGGGCTGCGCTACGCATGGCAGCGTTTCAGCATCGGCGCTGCATATGGATACCGCAATCTCGCCGCAAAAAACGGCTCGTTCGGCGGCGACAATTTCTACATGGCCGGCGCGTACTACGACGTGTTACCGCTGCTGCGCGTAGCCGGCGGCTATATCCGCGAAGAACAGGAGCCGGTGGCCGCACAACCATCGCTACGCACCGAAAACATCTGGGGAGGTCTCTCCTGGCAAGCCGCACCGCAATTGACCGTGCAGGCTGCCCACTACCAGACCAATGTGCGCATGGGCACGTTTCCGTACGGTAAACATATTTCGATGGTCGGTCTCACGTATCTGCTGTCGGTGCGCACATCGCTGTATGCCGAAGTGGATTACACGCGCTATCAGGGGCACGGCATCACCAGCATCAATGCCTCCGGCCAGCAGCAACAGTTCGGCACTACAGTCGGCATCGTGCATCACTTCTAGCGTATTCGCGCAACTTTCCACACAGGTTTTCACTACATGTCAGAAGCGCCGCTAATGCACATTTTAAGAAGCGTTTAACCCCACGCAAAAGTATTTGAATCACCGATTGATGATGCGACCATGTTCACCACGACATGCAGGCGCAAGTCACTTTCAGTACGGAGAGCATCAATGGCAAAGCTAAGACACCTTGCAATTCTCGTCCCCGATCCGGAGGCATCCGCGACGTTTTTCGAGCGCGCATTCGGTATGACGCGCGCGGGCACCGCACGCCGCGGCATATACATGTCCGACGGCGTAATGAACGTCGCGCTGCTGCGCGTCGATCCCGCAAAGGAGCGGGTGGGATTGTTTCACTTCGGCATGTGGGTCGACGATCTCGATGCCGCCGAAGCGCAAGTGCAGGCCGCGGGGGCGACCTATCTGAAAGGGCGTCCCGAATCGCCGAACTCGTTCTATGAAGCGAAGTACCGCAATCCGGACGGCATCGTGTTCGACATGACGCACAGCGGTTGGGCCGGTGCGGTAAAGGACCCGACGGCCGGCGCAGGCGAAGGAGAACCGGCATGATCGACCACGCACGCCCTGTCATCGTCGTCGGCGCGGGACCGGTCGGCCTGTGTCTGACCCTCGCGCTGACGCAGGCTGGCTTGCCGGTCACGCTGATCGAGAGCCGTAACGACGCGAACCTGCTTGACCAGGTGCCGCGCGCTGGCACGAACCATCCGGCGACACTCGAAATGTTCGACAGGATCGGCTTGTATCGGCGTATCGAACCGCGCGGGCTGATCGCACCGATTTTTCATTACTGGGAACGTCAGGGGCCGCAGCTCGTTGCGGCTTTCGATCACAAGTATCTGCAGGACGACACGCCATTTCCGTACGTGCTGCAATGTGAGCGCATCAAGATCGTCGAAGAGGCGTGGCAGATGGCCAAGGAAGACGCGCTATGCACGCTGCTGATGGATACGACGTTTGACTCGTTCGAACAGCATACCGACGGTGTCGTGGTCAGGGCGACCACCGGCGACGGAGAGAAGCTCGAACTGCGCGGCCGCTATCTGGTGAGCGCCGAGGGCGCCCGCAGCGAAATTCGCCGGCTGCTCGACATTGAGTTCGAAGGCTTCACGTATCCGGACCGCACGCTGAACATCGAAGTCGCCTACGATTTCACGCAGCACGGCTACGCGGACCGCAACTACATTTCCGACCCGCACGAGTGGGCCAACCTGTTTCACTGGCCCGGTCCTCCCGAGCGCTGGCGCGTGCATTTCCCGACGCTGCCCGACGAAGACCCGGATGCGATCACCGCATTGCCTGCCTTGCAGAAGCGTTTGCAAGCGTTCCTGCAACGCGACGCGGAGTTCGACATCCGCGGCTCCAATCTGTACACCGTGCATCAACGCGTCGCGGCGCGCTTTCGTGCCGGCAACGTGATGCTGGTCGGCGATGCCGCACACGTGAACAGCCCGATCGGCGGCATGGGCATGAATAGCGGCATCCACGACGCGTTCAATCTGGCCGACAAGCTGATCGCAATTTCGCGCGGCGAAGCCGGCGAGGACGTGCTCGATCGTTATGAACGGCAGCGCCGGCACATCGCAATCCAGCATACCCAGGCGCAGACCATCCGCAACAAACGTCTGCTTGCCGAGAAAGATCCGGCAGTACGCCGCAAGAATCAGGATGAGCTGCGGCGCACTGCCGCCGACCCGGTTCTCGCACGCGATTTCCTGCTGCGCGCGTCGCTGTTGAACAGCATTCGCGAAGCAGAGGCGATCCAGTGAGCGTCGCCGACGACCTGATCTGGGACAGGCCGTCCGACGGCCCGCTGCTCGCGCGCCTGTACCGGCCCGCAGCGCACCGTCCGCTGGCGGCGGTGGTGTCGGTGCATGGCGGGCGCTGGTGCGCGGAATCGCGCCTGACCAACGCAGTGATCGATACTGCGCTCGCCGAGGCCGGCGTGCTGGTGATGGCGATCGACTTTCGCATGCCGCCCGCGCACCGCTACCCGTTGCCGGTGACGGACATCAACCGGGCCATTCGCTGGCTGAAGTCGCACGCAGACCGGTACGGCATCGATCCGTGCAAGGTGGGCGGCATCGGCACGTCAAGCGGCGGCCATCAGCTGCTGCTGAATGCCCTGTTGCCTGATGCGCCGGTGTACACCGGCTTTCCGTCCGGCGCCGCATCGCAGATGCAACAGGCTGGCGGCCCGGACGCATCGCTGGCATTCGTCATCACCTGCTGGGCCGTATCGGATCCGCGGGCGCGCTACCGCTATGCATTGCAGCAACGCATGCAACTGCATATCGACAGTCACGAGGCCTACTGGCGCGACGAAGCGCAAATGGACGAAGGCAGTCCGCAGCGTATCGTCGAATCCGGCGCGGCCACGCATCGGCCGCCGCTGCTGATGATTCAGGGAACCGCCGACACGGTGCTGACGCCGGATATGGCGCCGCGCTTCGCAGGCGCCTATGCGGCGGCCGGGGCTGACGTCGAGCTGAAAATGTTCGATGGCGTCGGACACACGTTCATTACGAAGGAGCCCACGCGGCCCGAGTCGCAGGCGGCATTGCGCGCGTTGTGCGCGTTTGCGGCGGCCGCGGGACGACGCGCCGCGCCGCATGACGAGCAGGCCGCGGCCGGGTGAGTCGCGGATTGTCACGCGATTATTGGTGTGTTTTAACGGATCTGCGGCAACCGTCATGCACGGTTGCCGCATTCGCCAACCACGCTGGACCGGCACGTGACACCTGGCTTCGACATTCTCAAATCACTCGATACGTTTCTGACCGTCGCCGACGCCGGCAGCATGACTACGGCTTCGCGGCGGCTGGGCGTCACGCAATCGGCCATCTCGCAGCAGATCAAGCTGCTCGAAACCGAGTTCGGCTCGCCGCTGTTCGACCGCCAGAACCGGCCGCTGACGCTGACACCGGCCGGCCTCGCGCTTTATCAGCGCGCCGGCCGGCTCGTGATGGACGTCAAGGAAACCTGGACCTTTGTACGCGAGTCCGCCGCGATGGCGCTGCCGCATCTGCGAGTAGCGATGCTGTCGACGCTCGCGCGCGAACTGGTGCCGGCGCTGATGGCGGCCGCCGACTCGGGCGAATTGCCGATCCAGAATCTGTCGATCGTGCGCGGCGTATCCCAGAACCACATTCAGGACCTGGCGGCCCGCAAGATCGATATTGCGATCACGTCGAATCAGCTATACCAGAACGACAGTATCGAAAGCCGTGCGTTGATGCGCGAGCGCTACGTCCTGATCCTGCCGCCCGGCGCCATGCCGCCATCCGCCGATCTCCGGGAGATTGCCAGCAGCCTGCCGTTCATCCGCTATCTGTCGAGAATCACTTCCGGGCAGTTGATCGAGCGGCACTTTCGCCGCTTGCAGCTCGACCTCGCGCCGAAGTTTTCTTTCGAGTCGCCTGAAGATCTGGTGGCAAGCGTAGCCGCCGGCTATGGCTGGTCGATCGTCGCCCCTTCGCAGCTCGCCTATGCACGAGAGCGAGCGATGAAGGTCGAAACCCGGCCGCTCACCGCGTTCGGACTGACGCGCACGATCACGCTGATTGCGCGGCGCGGCGAGTTTCCCGACATCGTACGCATTGTCGAAATGCTGACCCACGGTGTGCTGCGCGACGTGCTGCTGCCGCATATCGCATCGATACTGCCGGGAATCAGCGATGTCTGCTCGTTGCTGGACGTCGAGGCTGCAGGCTAGAGTCACTGCGCGACAAGCGTGCGCTGCACCTTGCGGCGCAGAAACTCGAAATTGACGGTGAACTGCTCAGGCCGCGTCACCGAGTCATGCAAGCGCTGGATATCGGCTTCGGAGAACATGTCGCCAGCGCCGCCCGCCGCCGCGGTCAACAACTGGATCTGGCAGGCGTTTTCGAACAGCAGTGCCAGCACCACGGCTTCTTCGATCGAACGTCCTGCGATCGCAATGCCGTGGTTGCGCATCAGCACCGCCTTGCACGTGCCGAGCGCGCG
Source organism: Paraburkholderia sp. (assembly GCA_035536055.1). Taxonomy (GTDB): domain Bacteria; phylum Pseudomonadota; class Gammaproteobacteria; order Burkholderiales; family Burkholderiaceae; genus Paraburkholderia. The sequence goes on from DATLOW010000400.1 coordinate 36,264, forward strand.
CGCGACGCCCGCCCCCATCTGCTGCGTGCGGATCAGATTTAGCGTGTCGGTGTAATACGGCACGCCATCGGCGAAATGGCAGGCGGACTGGCTGATCATCCTGACCGGCTGGCCCGTGGCCGACAGCGCAACCGCATGCGTAGGATGCGAATGGATCACGCTCATCACATCGGGCCGCGCGCGGAAGATCTCCGAATGAATGAACACTTCGCTATGGCGCCGCCCCGCGCCGCCCACTTTCTCGCCGTCGAGATTGCAGATCACGATGTTTTCCGGCGTGATTTCATCGAAGCCGTGGCTGTGCGGCTTCATGAAAAAGTGCTCGGGGTCGCCCGGCACGCGTACCGACACGTGTCCGCGGGTCAGGTCGCCCTGGCCTTCGGCTTCGAGAATGCGGCCTGCGTCGATCAGTTTCTGTTTGGCTTCGTCTGTGTTCATGGTGTGCTCTTGGGATGCGCTGCAATCTGCACTTCGCTCAGGTCTGCGCTGATGTTGCGAGCGGCTCCTCCGCTGCGCGCGGCTGCTCGAAAATCCGCATGAGGTCCGGCGCGATCGGCGAATACTTTGCATGCGTGCGCAACATGAAGCTCGCAAAGCCGTCGCTGTTGTGGTGCTTGTTGCGTTCGTTCGGCAGGTCGATGCGCTGGTTTTTCGCCGGATCGCGCACGATGCCCATCGGGTCCACGCCCTGCTCGATCTTTTTCATTTCGCGGCGCAGAACGCGCCGGTAGATCGCGATGCCCTGATCGGTCGAGCCAAGGTTTTCGCGCGTGCGGTCCGCAATCGCGCCCTGCGTGACCCAAGCCATCATGTCCTGACCGTCCACGTTGTCGACGATGAATTCGCCGTGTTCGTCCTGGAACGGCACGTCGTACACGTGCACGGTATCGGTCAGCCGCTGCGGCACGTCGACGCCTTGCGGCGGCAGGTACGCGTTGTACCAGAGGTGTAGCGTCTGCGCGTCGTCGACCGGCACGCGAATCTGGAACGAGAAGTAGCGCGACGCCTCGTCGCCGTTGCCCACCGCAAGCATGTTCGGAAACACGATCGGGTGGCCGATGCGCCAGTCGTCCGAATCTTCGGAATGGCCTGCCAGCAACCGGTGTTTGGTGATGCCGAATTCGAACTCGTTGAACGCGATCTTCTCGTGCTTCGCGCTGATCGCAACCTTGACGCCTTCCTGTTCCTTCTGGAATTCGTAGTGGTGCCCATGCAGCCACTCCGTGTGAATCGGGTCGAGCGAATTCTCCATGATCTGCAGCCAGTTCACCGGCAGCACCGCGCGGCCCATCATGCGAATCGCGCCCTGCGCGACGAAGCCGTCGAAGCGCGGCAACAGCGGCCGCGGCTCTGGACCCAGGTATGCGAACAGCAGGCCGCCCAGTTCCTCGACCGGGTACGCGTCGGTGGCGACCTTGTCGCGAAACGCGCTGTTATCGGGCTCGTTCGGCTGGCTCAGACACTTGCCTTCGGCGTCGAATTCCCAGCCGTGGTATGGGCAGCGAATGCCGTCGTCAGTCGGAATGCCATGCGCAAACGACGCGCGGCGATGCGGGCATTGCTCGGCGATCAGTCCGAGCGTGCCCTGGCGATTGCGAAACAGCACGAGGTCCTCACCCAACAGACGCAGCCGTTTGGTCCAGCGCGTCTGCAACTCGGATGCCGCACCGACCGGCTGCCAGTAGCGCCGCATCAGATTGCCCATCGGCGTGCCAGGGCCCACTCGCGTCAACGATTCGTTCTGCTCAGCCGTCAGCATGGTTTTTCTCGATTCCTGGTTTTCGATGCAGCCGGTTGGTCGATCGACACGGCAGCCGGCCTGCCGATGTGCCGCACATCGACGCATCCCGCGCTGACCGAATCGATGTGTTCGACGCATCATAAACTTAGGCATCTAAGTTCCAATCATGGAAAACACTGAGAGACTTCGACGTAGCCCTTGGCCGGCACCTTCTTAACCGTGCGGCTGAATGCTCGAACCGGGCGCAAAAAATCCGCTCCCGAGCCTTGCTTCCACCCGGCTGACATAAAGCCATTGACACGATAAACTTAGCTACCTAATTTATAAAAAACGCATGTGTCCGCACATGCGCCGACACAGGTGAATGCATGAGCAAAAACGACCGGACCGCACGCGACCCGCTGCCGGGCACGCTGCGCCACTGGCGCGAAGCGCTGCCCGAAGAACGCATGGCGCATCTCGTCAAAGACACGGCGCGCGGTTTCTCCCGTTCGTTGCAGGCGCGTTTGCGCGAGCATGCGGTGCAATACGGACACTGGACGTTCCTGCGCATCCTGTGGCAAACCGACGGCCTCACGCAGCGCCAGTTGAGCGAACAGGCAGGCGTAGCCGAACCCACCACTTTCTCCGCGCTGAAAGCGATGGAATCGCTTGGCTACGTGACGCGCCAGAAGCTGCCCGACAACCGCAAGCAGGTGCGCATCTTCCTGACCACCAAGGGCGCGAGCCTGCGTGCCGCGCTGGTGCCGCAGGCGGTGGACGTGAACCGCATCGCGCTTGCCGGCATCGCGCCGGAGGACATCGCGGCGACGCGCCGCACGCTGCTCGCGATGATCGAGAACCTCGCGGGCGACGAATACATCGCGGGCCGTGCCGACGACGATGCGGCCGATAGCGACGCCGCGAAATGATCGACACCGTCGTGCATACCGCCATTGAAGCCGACGCCGACCGCCTCGCCATTGTCGAAGCAGCACCCGTTCGCACGCCGCTCGATGAGGCCGGCTTCATGTCGCTCGAAGTCACCGCGCGCAGCGAGATTGCCGAAGATATCTACCTGTTCGAACTGCGCGCCGCGGACCGCAGCGCGCTGCCGGCCTTCGAGGCCGGCGCCCACGTGCTGGTGCGCACGCCGGCTGGACTCGCGCGCCGCTACTCGCTATGCAATCCGCCCGGCGAACGCGACCGCTATCAGATTGCAGTGAAGCTCGATGCCGGCAGCCGCGGCGGTTCGGCCAGCATGGCGCATGACGCGCGAGTCGGCACGCGGCTGAAGGTCGCGCAACCGGAAAACTACTTTGCGCTGACTGACCACGCATCCGCTTATCTGCTGATCGCGGGCGGCATCGGCATTACGCCGCTGCGCGCGATGATTGCCGAGCTCGAAGCGCGCGGCGCACCGTATCGCTTGTTGTATTGCACGCGCACGCCGGCCTCCACCGCGTTTCTCGACGAACTGCGCGCACCGCTGCACGTGGGCAAGATCGACGTGCATCATGATTTCGGCGAGCGCGAAAAATCGGTTGCGCTCGCACCTTTTCTCGCCGCGCGCAACGGCGACACCCATCTGTACTGTTGCGGGCCGCGCGCGCTGATGCAAGCGGTGCGCGAAGCGGCAGCGCATTGGCCCGCATCGGCCGTGCACTTCGAAGACTTCGGCACCCGCGCACACGGCGACGACGTGCCCGCGGACCAAGCCTTCGTCGTGCGGCTTGCGCGCAGCGGCGTCTGCGTAACCGTGCAGCCGCACGAAACGATCCTCGAGGCGCTGCGCGATCGCGGTATCGACACGCCGAGTTCGTGCGAAGCCGGCACCTGCGGTTCGTGCCGCACGAAGCTGCTGGCAGGCGTTGTCGACCATCGCGACTTCGTGCTCGACGAAGACGAATACGACAGCGCGATCATGATCTGCGTGTCGCGCGCAAACTCCGACGAGCTGGTGCTCGACCTCTGACACGTCATATCGGCGGCCGGTATCCGGACGTCGACGAGATACCTTCTGCCGCATCCGGCAGATGCGGCACACGCGTGTTCAGCGACTTCTTGCCTGGACGCGGCGAAAGCCCGCTCACGCCCATTACGCCCCCTTCCGTTGCCTTGCTTGCATCCGGCGTGCACGACATCAGCCCTGCGTTCTACCCTGCGCAACGGAAAGTCGCTGCATGAGTGGATACCCTGGCGGGATCGACCTTGACTTCGATTTCTAAACAAAACACACTTCCCACACGCCCTACATGCGGACTGACGTTCCACATGAAAGAACGATTCACGAAGTTAGTCCCGGATGGTTGCCCCGGTCCCTGCAGCAGAGTTCACCGCATCACGGTCCGCCTGCGCTCCATCTGAAGCGGACCGGGCATCACAGCAGCGCCGCTTCACGCACCGATTCGCGGAACACGGTGTATGCCACTCAGTTAGGTATACGGAACGAATCCGCGAGGCAGCCGGATTGCTGTTTAGCGACCGAAGCAAACCGGCACACGACCGGTCGAGAACACAAAACGATCCTTGGAGACGCCATGAAGAAAACCGTCGCGCTCCTCGCGCTGCCTATCGCCGCGGGGACCGCGCACGCACAAAGCTCGGTCACGCTGTACGGCCTGGCCGATGCGGGCATCGTCTATATCAACAACCAGTCGGGACATTCTGTGGTTGAAACCATCACCGGCCAGACCAACGGCAGCCGCTTCGGTTTTCGCGGCGACGAGGACCTGGGCGGCGGCATGAAGGCGTTCTTCGCACTCGAAAACGGCTTCGATACGTCGAACGGCAAACTGCTGCAAGGCGGACGGCTGTTCGGCCGGCGCGCTTACGTCGGCCTGAAATCGCCGTACGGCGCGGTGTCGCTCGGCCGTCAGTACGATCCGATGACCGCCTATATCGGCGAAATCGCGGCGACTTCGATGTGGGCGTGGGTCGGCACGCACCCCGGCGACTTCGACAACCTCAACTCGAACTTCCGCGTCGACAACTCGGTGATGTACACGTCGCCGAACTATCACGGGCTCGAACTGAGCGGCATCTTCGCGCCAGGCGGCACGGCCGGCAACTTCGCGACCAAACGCATCTATACGCTCGGCGCGAATTACGACAACGGCACGCTGACCGCGGCGATTGCCTACGACCATCTGAACACGCCGGCAACGGCCGCCTACGACGGCACCGTCAATCCGGGCCAGCCAGGCTTCACGTCGCCCGGAAAAAGCCCGGTATTTAGCGGCTACCTGTCGGCCAGCACGATGGACATCTTCGGCGCGGGCCTCGCGTACAAACTCGGCAACGCGAAATTCGGCCTCGTCTACACCCATACCCGCTTCAACGACATCCTGCGCACGCCGACCACGCCGAATACCGGCACGGCCGTGTTCAACAGCTATGAAGCGAATGCGCGCTACTGGTTTACGCCGGCGCTGGTAGTCGGCGTGTCGTTCGATTACACGCATGCGGAAAGCGCCAGGTACGAACAGGTGGATTTCGGGCCCGACTACTTCCTGTCGAAGAGCACCGATCTGCTTGCGGTAGGCGTCTGGCAGCACGCGTCGGGCATCGACTCGACCGGCCACAAGGCGGTGGCCGCAATCGGTTCGCTCGGCCAGTCGACCACACCGACGCAGGTTGCCGTGAAGTTCTCGTTAAGGCACCGCTTCTGAACCGCACCCCATCAACAGGAGAGCTCTGGGTGAAACGCATCATCTTTTTCTGCAAAATCGCCGCGCTAGCGTTCGCGCTTACCGACGGATGCGCGGCTCATGCGGCCGCACCCACCGTCGTGAACGTCGGCATCGCGAACGCGAGCAGCGACGTCGCCTTTTTCATTGCCGACAAGAAAGGCTACTTCCGCGCCGAAGGCATCGATGCGCGCTTTATTCCGTTCGATTCGGGCGCGAAGATGGTCGCACCGCTCGGTGCCGGTCAACTCGACGTCGCCGGCGGCTCACCATCGGCGGGCCTGTACAACGCGGTGCTGCGCGGCATCGGCATCAAGATCGTCGCGGACAAGGGCTCGACGCCGCCCGGCTACGGCTATCAGCCGCTGCTGGTGCGCAAGGATCTGGTGCAAAGCGGCCGCTACAAGTCGCTTGCCGATCTGAAGGGCATGAAGGTGGCAGGCAGCGCGACCGGCAGCGCATCGACGTCGACGATGAACGAGGCGCTGAAGAAAGCAGGCCTCAAACCGAGCGACGTCGAGCGGGTTTACCTGGGCTTTCCGCAACACGTGATGGCGCTGGAAAACAGGGCCGTCGACGCCGCGCTGACCACCGAACCATCCGCGACGGAAGCGGTGCGCAGCGGCGCCGCGGTACGCGTGATGGGCGACGACCAGATCTACCCCAACCACCAGCTAGCGGTCGTGCTGTATTCGACCGCCTTTATCCACGACCATCCGGACACCGCGAAAGCATTTATGCGCGCCTATCTGCATGCGGTGCGCGACTACAACGACGCGCTTGCCAACGGCAAACTGGCCGGCCCGAACGCCGACGAAGTGATCGCGATCCTCACGCAATACACGCCGATCAAGGATGCGTCCGTATACCGGACCATCGTGCCGCAAGGCACGAATCCCGACGGCAAGGTCAACACCGCGAGCCTCGAGAACGACCTTGCGTACTTCAAGAGCCAGCATGTGGTGCAAGGCAACGTGACGGTGCAGCAGGTGCTGGACATGTCGTTCGTCGATGCGGCCGACGCAGCGCTCGGCCCGTACAAGCCGCGCACCAAATAGCAGGAGCACGCGCCATGGCAACCCCTTTGATCGCCGAAGCACCGCACACGCCCGAAGCACCCGTCAAGATCCGTCTGAAGCAGCTGACCAAATCGTTCGAAACGCCGGGCGGCACCGTCACCGCGCTCGACAACGTGTCGCTCGATATTCCGACCGGCTGCTTCTTCATGATCGTCGGCCCGAGCGGCTGCGGCAAAACCACCTTGCTGCGGATCCTCGCCAACCTCGAAGCGCCCACGTCAGGCACGGTGGAAATCGCGTCGCCCGCACAGCAACGCCCTGCCAACTCGATGGTGTTCCAGGGCGATTCGCTGTTCCCCTGGATGACGGTGTTCGACAACGCGGCGTACGGCCTCGCGCTCCGGCACGTACCCAAAGCGCAGATCCGCGACACGGTCGGCTACTACCTGAGCCGCACCGGCCTCACGCGTTTCGCCGACGCGTATCCGCATCAGCTGTCGGGCGGCATGCGGCAGCGCGTATCGATCGTGCGCGCGTTCGCCAACGACTCCGACATCCTGCTGATGGACGAACCCTTCTCGGCGCTCGACGAGCAGAACAAGCTGTTGCTGCAGGAAGAACTGCTGCGCATCTGGGACGAAACACGCAAGACCGTGCTGTTCATCACGCACAGCGTCGACGAAGCAGCGACGCTTGGCGACCGCATCATGATCATGACGGCGCAGCCCGGCTGCGCCAAACAGATCGTCGACGTGCCGTTCGCGCGGCCGCGCTCGGTGCTCGAACTGCGCGCGCAGCCTGCTTACGGCGAATTCGTTTATTCCATCTGGGGCCAGCTGCGCGATGAAGTCGAACGCGCGCGCGCCCGCGACCTTGGCGACAAGCAAACATGAAGACCGTACAACGACTGCCCGCCAACGCCGGCACCCACCCGCAACGCCGCACCGCGCGCCGTTGGATCAACGGCAAGCAGCGCGACCGGCTGATCAGCATCGCGTCGCCGATCGTGCTGTTGCTCGTCTGGCAGGTTGCTGCGCAAACCGGCCTGATCGACGAGCGATTCTTTCCAGCGCCGACAAAGATCTTCGCGACCTTCATCGCGCTGGTCGACGACGGCTCGCTGTGGGCCAATACGTCGGCCACGCTGCTGCGGCTGTTCTGGGGCGCGCTGATCGGCGGCCTCCCGGCGCTGCTGCTGGGCGTCGCCACCGGTCTGTCGCGGCCGCTGCGCGCGGTATTCGAACCGTTGATCGCCGCCACCTATCCGGTGCCGAAAAGCGCGATCTTTCCGCTGTTACTGCTGATCTGCGGCCTCGGCGAAGCGTCGAAGATCGCGATGGTGGCAATCGGCGTGTTTTATCCGGTGCTGATCAACACGTCCACCGGCGTGCTTGAAATCAACAAGATCTATCTGGACGTAGGCCGCAACTTCCGCGCCAGCCGTTGGCAGGTGTTTCGCACCATCGCGCTGCCGGGCGCGGTGCCCCACATCATGAGCGGCATCAAGCTCGGGCTCGGCCTCGGACTGATGCTGATCGCGATCGCGGAAATGATCGGCTCGAAAAGCGGTCTCGGCTACATGATCTGGAACGCATGGGAATTGCTGTCGGTGGAATCGATGTACGTGGGGCTGCTGGTGATCGCGTTTCTCGGCTACTGCGTGTCGCTGCTGCTGACCGAACTCGAACGCAAGCTGATTCCATGGAAAGGAGCACGCTGAAGCGCGGGTCTGCAAACCAGTCGCGTGTCGCGACGTACGCACACACATGTGTTGTCTTGTCCATCTGCTTCCTCGGGTTTCCGAATCATCGTTTGACACGTGGTGGCACGAATGTTAGCTTTGTTCTCAAAGAAAGAATAACGTTCCTTTATTTGGAACCACAGAGAAGCCGCAGCGCGCATGGCAGCCGTTCGGGCGGTAGCCCGCGCGTCCAAACGATGTGGAGAGAGACAATTGAAGCAGGACATCAATCGCTGGTGGACCGTGGTGGGTGGCGCGCTATGCTTGTCGGTGGGCGCGGGCGTGATTTCCGCGTTCATGTTCGGCACGTTCATCAAGGCCATTGCCGCGGAAAACGGCTGGAGCCGCGCGCAGGTTTCGCTCGGCCTGACCATCTTCGAGTTCGCGATGGGACCCGGCACAATCGTGCTCGGCTCGCTGATCGACCGCTTGGGTGTACGGCGCCCGACGTTGTTCTTCCTAGCGATGTTTGCGTTGTCAGTGGCACTGGTCGGCGTGATTCCGGTATCGCTGCCGCTGTTTTGCGTGGTGTTCGTGATGGTCGGTTTCTTCGCGCCGGGCAGCAATGCGCTGCCGTACGCAAAAGTTGTGTGCGCACGCTTCGACCAGCGGCGCGGGCTGGCGCTCGGCATCACGGTAGGCGGCACCGCGGTCGGCGCGATGCTGATGCCGCAATACGCCGGCTATCTGTTGCGGCATTTCGGCTGGCGCACCGGCTATCTCGGCGTCGCCGCGCTGATGGCCGCGATTTCGATTCCAGCGCTTTATCTGCTGGTGCGCATGCCGCCCGACATCGATGCAAAGCTCGAACGCCGCACCCATCGCGCCGCCGACAAGCTGCCGTCGTTGTGGACCATCTTCCGCCACGACCGTACGTTCCGGCTACTCGGCATGGCGATTTTCTGCATGTCGGGCGTGCTGCTCGCGCTGCTTTCGCAACTGGTGCCGATGATGACCGACCGCGGCGAAACCGTGCGCGCCGCGGCAAGCATGCTGTCGATCGCGGGGCTGACGTCCGCGGTGGGCCGGCTATTCGCTGGCTATCTGATGGACCGGATTCATGCGCCGTACGTTGCCGCGATGTCGTTCGGACTCACACTGTGCGGCGTGATCGTGTTCGCGGCCGGCGCGACCGGCCCGCTGGCCATGCTGTCCGCGGCATTGATCGGCGTCAGCATCGGTGCGGAAGCGGACATCATCACGTTTATCGTCAGCCGCTATTTCGACCTGCGGCTATTCGGCCGCGTATGTGGCGGCATGTGGGCGTGCTGGGGCTGGGGCGCCGGCATCATGATCTTCGCTTCAGGGCTGTGCTATGACCTGCTGCACTCGTATCACGCGGCGCTGTGGCTGTTCGTCGGGCTGGTGCTGATCTCGGTCGTGTCGATCTGCCGGCTCGGGCCATATGTGTATCCGGAACAGCGCAGCCCGCGCGATGCACGCACCGCTGCCAATGCGGGCGGCAACGGTTCGGTGCCGGAACATGCGAAGCCCGGCACGAGCGCCGGTTGACTGCTTTCACCGTGCCGTGCGACACGCTTCGCACGGCACGCGCATCTGGCGAACGGCATGACGTCGATCGACCAGACGAAAGGAGCGGCCTGTACCGCTCCTCGCCGCACTGCGATGCGATATCGTGCGCGCCTAGAAGTCGATCACGAGCTTGTCCGTCTTCGAACCCGAACAGCAGATCAGCATCGTCTCGCCGCTTTGCTTGTCGCGCTCGGACAGCACGCTGTCGCGATGGTCCGGCGTGCCCGCCACCACGCGCACCTGGCACGCGCCGCAAATGCCTTCTTCGCACGAGTAAGGCGCGGCAACGCCGGCTTCACGCAACACCTGCAGAATGGTCTTGCCCTGCGGTATCGCAAACGTCTGCCCGGTGCGATGCAGTTCGACCGTGAAATTGCCGTCGCAGGCGGCGGCCGCTTTCGGCACGAAGTACTCTGCATGTACCTGCGCCGCTGTCACGCTCGCGGTGGCCGCTTCGTACGCGTCCAGCATTGGCAGCGGCCCGCAGCAATAGTAGTGCGCATCGTGCGGCGCGCCCGCGACAACGGCCGCGATATCGAACGGCTTGCCGTGTTGCTCGTCGTCGACGTGCAGGTGCGCATGCGGCAGCGCCTCGATCTGCTCGACGAACGCGGCTTCGCGCCGTGCGCGGCACGCATAGTGCAATTCGAACGAGCGCCCGAGCTTGTGCAAACGCTGCGCCATCGCCCAGATCGGCGTGATGCCGATGCCGCCCGCCACCAGCACCGTGTGGCGCGCTGTTTCGTCCAGCGGAAAGTTGTTGCGCGGGCCGCCCACTTCGAGCGTCTGCCCTACCCTCAAGCGGTCGTGAATAAACGAGGACCCGCCGCGGCTCGCGCGGTCGCGCTTGATGCCGACCACGTATGCGCACGGGTCGCCGTCGGCGGTCACCAGCGAGTATTGCCGCATCATGCCGTTGGGCAAATGCACGTCGATATGCGCGCCGGGCGCCACCGGTGGCAGCGGCGCATTGTCGGGGCGGCGCAGTTCGTACAGGTTGATGTCGGCGGCGGCGTAGCGAATCGACGTGAGCCGCAGGTTCAGCGTGCTGCGCGTATCGGCATGGGTCGCCTCTACGCATTCCATCGTGAGTGTATCCATTGAAAATTCCGGTTTTTCTCGGCAGCACCAGCGGGCCGCGCGTGTCAGGCCGCGCGCGCCGGATCGATGATGCGCAGCGGCGGCAGGCGCGGCCGCAATTCGTTCGCAGTATCGAGCAGCAGCTTGCGAAACATCTTGACCTGATCGGTGGTGAAGCGCGTGAGCAGACCCGACACCGTCAGCGCGCCGAGCAGTTCACCGCTTTCGTTGGTGAGCGGCACCGCGATCGCGGCCAGATCCGGATCGCGCTCGCCTTTCGACACGACCCAGCCGCGCGCGCGAATCGCTACCGAGCCCTCCTCTTTCGCGAACTGCGGCTCGTACGCACACAGCACCCGGCCTGCCGCACCGCTTTTGAGCGGATGACGCGAGCCTTCGTCGAGATGATGGCGCGTCGAACGCGGCGAATTCACGCGATACAGGCAGATACGCTCGCTGCCGTCGCGTACGTAGAACGACGCGGTTTCGCGCGTAAACGACGACAGTTTCTGCAGCGCGGGCCGCACCAGTGCTTCGACGCTGACCGGCGCTTCGCTCAGCGCGCCGAGGCGCCGCAATTCCGGCCCGAGCCGGTATTTGCCGGCCGCATCGCGCTCGAGGAATTTCATGTACACGAGCGACGCGGTGAGCCGCAAGATCGTGCTCTTGTAGAAGCCCGAACGTTGTGCGAGCACGGCCAGCGAAAGCGGTTCGCCTGGCTGGCGAAAGCATTGCAGCAGCGCGAGCGAACGTTCGACTGCTTCTACACGCGGGCGGCCTTCGTCACGCGGTGGTCCGTCGGCCTGCATATACGATTCTTCTTGCGCCGCCTCATGCATTTCTTCGCGCGTTCTGTCAGGCGCTACGCTGCCTCTGGCGCGTGCGCTTGCCGCACTTTCCGTTTCCATCCGTCGTCTCCGTCATGCATCGATCGGCCTAGTTATACGCCGCTCACCATGTTCTGTCGAACAGAATTCGTGCCGCTTGACGGACCATTACCCGAAACCTATTCTGGGTCGACCGATACGGCGCGGCACGCCTGCGCCGGCGCCGACAGATACGCTTCACCTGTGGAGACGACATGCTGACTGCAGCAATGAACGAGCGCCTGACGCGCGTAGGCCCTGGCACGCCCGGCGGCGAACTGATGCGCCGTTACTGGATTCCAATCGCCCCATACGCGCAGCTCGACGACAACCCGGTGCACAAGGTGCGCGTGCTCGGCGAAGACCTGGTGCTGTACAAGGACAGAAGCGGCACGCTTGGGCTGGTAGGCGACCGCTGTCTGCACCGCAACGTCGAACTGCAGTTCGGTATTCCGGATCAGGGGGGGCTGCGCTGCCCGTATCACGGCTGGCTCTTCAACGAAGCGGGCAAATGCGTCGAGCGCCCGATGGAGGCCACGCCGCGCGGCGAGATCAAACAGAAGCTGAAAGCCTACCCGGTGCAGGAACTCGGTGGTCTGGTGTTCGCGTATCTGGGTCCGGCGCCGGCGCCAGCGCTGCCGCGCTGGGATCTGTTCGTGTGGCCGAATGCGGTCCGCCAGATCGCCATCATGCATATCGACTGCAACTGGCTGCAGTGCCACGAAAATACCGGCGACCCGACGCATAGCGCGTGGGCACACGGCCATATGTTCCAGTACGTGCTCGAACAGCAAGGGCGTTTCGAAGAAGCCGCAGCGCGCGCCGAACATACGCTGCATACGCGGCTCAAAACCGGCATCGGCATCAAGGAGCTGTATGCGAACGAAACGGCCACCGGCATTTCGAAAGGCGTGCGCTACGCGAAGGAGCTGGGCGCGGATTCCGATTGCACGCGCGAACATTCGACGGTAATTTTCCCGTTCTTCACGCAGACCGGCAAAACCGGCGCACCGCGCAGCGAATATCAGATCCGCGTGCCGGTCGACGATACGCATACGTATCACATCTGCTATCAGGTCTACGCGGCGCCGCCCGGCGTCGATGCGCCGCAGCAGGATTCGGTGCCGTGGTACGAGCCGCCGCGCTACGACGCGAACGGCCGGCCGATTCTCGACTACGTGCTCGCGCAGGACGCACTCGTATGGGATGCGCAAGGCCCGATTACCGATCGCACCACTGAACTGCTCGGGCGCACCGACATTCCGATCGTGCTGCTGCGGCGCCAGCTCGACGAGCAGATCCGGCGCGTCGAAGAAGGCCTCGAGCCGATCAATTTCTATCGCGACGCGTCACCGGACATCATCTACGGTACCGGCAGTGCACCCGATTACAGCCAGCCGCTGCTGAAGCACAACTTCCGCAAGCTCTACCACCGCGGCTTCTTCAATGACGACGCCGATCGCTACGGTCCCGCGATCGAACTGGTGAAAGACCTACATCGCAAGATCGAAGAGTTCGAGACCGCGCAGCGCGAAGCGCGCGAGAAAGCGGACACGGCCGGCCGCTGAACGGTCCGTTGCCGCGCAGCGCGACGCCCGTCCGCGCCGCGGGTTTTCGACGATGCGGGCGGAGACAGATCGATGCGCTACAGAACGATTGGCACGACCGGTATCGCCGTATCGGAGATCGGATTCGGCTGCGGCGGCAATGCAGGCCTGATGGTGCGCGGCAGTTTCGACGAACAGTGCAAGGTCATTGCGCGGGCACTGGAACTCGGCATCAACTACTTCGACAATGCGCCCGACTACGGCGACGGCGCGGCCGAACAGAATCTCGGCCGCGTGCTGAAAGCGCTGCGGATACGGCCTATCGTCAATTCGAAAGTGGAAGTGCGCGCGGCCGATCTCGGCGACATAGCGGGCCACGTGGTGCGCTCGACCGAAGCGAGTCTGCAGCGGCTCGGGCTCGAATGCGTCGATTTTCTGCAGATCCACAACGGGCCGCGGGCTGGCCCTACCGCACTCGAAGGACGCGGCTACAAGACGCTGAGCTTCGACGACTTCCTGCGGCCAGGCGGCGCGCTCGAAGGACTCGAGCGCGTGCTGCGCGACGGCAAGGCTCGTCATGTAGGCTTCATCTGCCGCGGCGACGATGGCGCCGAAGTGAATGCGTTGCTCGATACCGGGCTCTTCAGCATGATCAACGTGTCGTACACGCTGTTCAATCCGACTGCGGGCTTGCCGCGGCCGGCAGGCCTCGTGGTCGAGCGCGACGGCGGCGACGTGTTGAACTACGCGCAGCAGCGCGGGTGTGGCGCGGCGATTTTCAGCGCACTGGCAGGCGGCTTTCTGACCGACGAAAGCATCGCGGGCGCGGCGCGTCATCCGCTCGCACGCGGTGTGGACGCCGAGGCCGAGGCGACGCGCACCGCGCAAAGAAACGCCGGGCTGCTGCATCGAATCGTGACCGAACCCGGCTGGAATCTCGCGCAAAGCGCGTATCGCTTCGTGCTTGCGCATCCGGCCGTCACCACGGTACTGGGCGGATTCTCCGCGCTCGATCAGGTTGACGAACTGTGCGCGGTATCCGACGCACCGCCGTTGCGCAGCAACGTGCACGACGAGCTCGATGCGTTATGGCGCAGCAACTTCGCGAGCGGGTAGCTTTGCATGCACCGCGCGCACCGCGGTCGATACGAAAAACAACACCCACGGAGACATCATGACGACCCGACGCTCAGTCGTGAAACTGTGCGCGCTGATGCCGTTTGCCGGCTATGCGGCATCTGCCGCCGCGCTCGACAAGGTTTCGCCGAACATGGCGCTGACGCAGTACACCGGTGCGGATCGCGCCGCGCGCATCGAGCGCGCGGCGAAGGAGGAAGGCGAGCTGAACTTCTATACGTCGATCGCGCAGTCGGACCTGGCACCGCTGATCGCTCCGTTCGAGCAACGCTACGGTGTAAAGGTCAAGGTATGGCGAGCCGGCGACGAACAGGTCGTGCAGCGCTGCGTGGCTGAGACGCAAGGCCGACGCTTTATCGTCGACGCGGTGCATACCGGTTCGTCGTTTCTCGATGCGTTGCGCCGCGAGAAGATCCTGCAACCGGTGCTCTCGCCGTTGCACGCGCAACTGATGCCGGAAACGCTACCCGCGCACCGGATGTGGGCCGCGACGATGCTGTCCGTATGGGTGCAGGCCTACAACACCAACGTGATCCAGCGCAGCGATCTGCCGACCCGCTTCGAAGATCTGCTCGCGCCGCAGTGGAAAGGCAAGCTCGGCATCGAGGCAAAAAGCGCGGACTGGTTCGCGACCATTGCCACGCAGATGGGCGGCGATGCCGGCGTGAACTTCTTTCGCACGCTGGTCGAGAAAAACGGCGTGTCCGCGCGACTCGGCAATTCACTGCTGACCAATCTGGTTGCCGCCGGTGAAGTGCCGCTCGGGCTCGAAGTGTATAACTACATGCCGGCCCAGGCGAAACGCAAGGGCGCGCCGATCGACTGGTTTCTGATGGAGCCGGCCGCGGCACGCGCAAACGGCGTGGCGGTCACGAACCATGCGCCGCATCCGGCGGCGGCCTTGATGCTGTACGACTATCTGCTGTCGATCGACGCACAGCGCATTCTGGCTTCGCTCGACTATGTCCCGACCAATCGCACGGTCGCCTCGCCGTTGCAGGACACCAAAGTGGCGCTGGTCGACCCGGCGATGCCGCTAAAACAGAGGACGGCGTGGACGCAGACGTTCAATCAGATTTTCCTGCATGCGTCGTCCTGACTGAAACTGCGATGCAGGTGCTATGCAAGCGCGCTGCACACTCCCCGCCCTACCGCGGTTCCAGCACCCGGAACGGACCGTGCGAGAATCTCGCAAACAGCCGATCAACTCGCACGCGCCGCTGCCTTGCAGCGCCTTCTTTCTCATGCACGACAAATATCGACGTGACGACGACACCGGCACGGATGCCACAGGCCCCGCCGTCAGCCTGCGCGCCGCGACGCTTGCCGACGAAGCTTTCCTGCTCGAATTGCGCAAGCTTACGATGACCGAACATCTGCAGCGCGCCGGCGAACCGACCGACGAAGCGACGCACTACGAGCGCATGCGCTTTCATTTCGACGACGCCCAGATCGTCCGTCATGGCGGCGTCGATGTGGGCTTACTGAAACTGTCGAAGCCAGGTAACGCATGGTACCTGTACCAGATACAGATCTTGCCGGGCCATCAGCGCAAAGGAATCGGCGCAGCGCTCGTGCGCGCCACGGTGGCGCAAGCCAGAAATGCTGGCGCATCGGTGACGCTGCACGTGCTGCGCGGCAACCCGGCGCGGGGCCTGTATGAAAGATTGGGGTTCGTCGTGATTGCCGAAGGCGAAACCGACTTTGTAATGCGCTGCGGCGAGTGGTGACACGCGCTGGCGTGCGCAGCCTTTTGCGCACGCGTTTTGCGAACGCACCTTGCAAACTACTGCGGCCGCGCCTCGTCGATCAGCCGGCTCAACAGCTTTTTCAGCTGCTTCGTATTGCGCGGTCCGAGCGCCTCTTCGATCGCCTCGTGATGCGCGTCGACGCTCGGCTTGAGCCGCGCCAGCAGTTCCAGCCCGCGGTCGCTGATGAATACCAGCACCTTGCGGCTGTCGGATTCGTCCGCGGCACGCTGCACGAGGCCGCGGCTCACCAGCTTGTCGATATTCTTGGTGAGCGCCGGCAGATTCAGCAGCACCTGCTCGGCGAGTTCGCTCATCGAATGCCCCTCCTCGTCCGACACGGCCTGCAGGATGCGCCAATGCTCTTCGTTCACCTGCTCGTCGGCGATCAGCTGCGCAAGGCTCAGCTTCATGTTGCGGTGCGCCGAAGCTAGCAGCCACGCGAGATACTGGGACAGGTCGTTTTCCGGCATGGTAGATGCATTGTGAATCGCTTGAACGCCGTCGATTCTACGCAAATAAATTTTCCGTGGAAAGTATCGGTGCAGAACTACACTGCGCCTGTGCCCGGCTGCGCGCGTTTGCCCGCTGCTGGTGCATAGGCGTCGGCCATCCCATGCGCTTTGTGCATCGGCGCGAGCGGCCGCTGTCGGCCCGTAGTCGGTTCGTTGTGCGCTCCATTTTCAGCCCAATTCGCGAATCCAACCGTCCATGAAACAGCGCTTTGCTTCTCGCCACAGCAGGCAGGACACAGAACTGACGATCGCCCTGTGCGTGCCGCTCGGCGGCTCGGCCGGCATCTGGGGCCCGTGCGCGCTCGCCTGCGCGCGCCTCGCTATCGCCGAACTGAATGCCGCCTCCGGCATCGCCGGGCGCCCGTGCAAGCTGGTCGACGTCAGCGCCGGCGACGATGCGAGCCAACTCGAAACCCGCCTCACCGAACTGGTCGGCGCAGGCGCCGTCGATGCGCTGGTCGGCATGCACACGAGCGCCGTGCGGCACGATCTGCTGAAGGCAATCGGTGGACGCGTCCCGTTTGTCTACACGCCGCTGTACGAAGGCGGCGAACGCACGCCAGGCGTGTTCGCGATCGGCGAGACCACGCCAAACCAGCTGCGCCCCGCCATCCGCTGGCTCGGCACCCAGCATCGACCACGGCGTTGGCTGTTTGTCGGCAACGACTATGTGTGGCCGCGCGCAACGCACCGGCTCGCGCGCCGCTTCGTCGCTGAAACCGGCGGCGAGGTGCTCGACGACATCTACTTGCCGTTCGGCAGCGGCGACTATGGCCCGGTGCTCGATGCGATCCGCGCCCAGCGGATCGATGCGGTACTTGTGTCGCTGATCGGCCAGGATACGGTCGATTTCAATCGGGCGTTCGGCAATGCGGGGCTCGCTGGCCGCGCGCTGCGCCTGTCGTGCGCGCTAGGCGAAAACGAACTGCTGGGCATCGGTGGGCATGACACGACCGATCTCTATGTCGCCTCCGGCTATTTCGCCTCGCTCGACTCCGATGCGAATCTGGCGTTCAAGGAGCGTTATCACGGACGGTTCGGCGCGCGCGCGCCGACGCTCGATACGTTCGGCCAATCCACCTACGAGGGCATCCATTTTCTCGCAGCGTTGCTCGAAGACGCGCAACATCGGCGCGTCGCTCGCGAGGCCGGCCTCGCGCAGCTCGGCACCGCGCCGCTGCTGTACCGCAGCGCGCGCGGCGCGCTGTATGCGGGCGGACGCGTAAATCGCGTGCCGATCCATCTGGCACGCGCGGACGGCCACCGGTTCCGTGTATTGAAGCAGGCCTGAGTCTGTTTCGCATCGCTCAGCAAAATACTTTCCAAGGAAAATATTTTGTTGACGCGGAAAATATGTGTTCATACCATGGCTCGCAGATCGGGGCGGCGTACTCGCGCATCGACCCCGCCCACCAGCACGCCGGCGCTGCACCATCGGCCGGTCTGGTCCATATCTGATCGAGTGAGGAGCAGCCATGGCAGTCAAACGTCCCACGCCCGCCCAGCTTCACGAAGTCGCGTCCGGGCTCGGCATGCATCTGTCGGAAACGCAGCTCGCCAGCTATCTGCAGTTGCTGCAGCCGAATTTCGATGCATACGATCTGATCGACGCGATGCCCGACTACACGCCGCGCGTCACCTATCCGCGCACGCCAGGCTACCGTCCGACCGGTGAAGAGAACCGCTACAACGCGTGGTACGTGAAGAGCGAAGTGAAAGGCGCACCGTCCGGCAAGCTGGCCGGCAAGACGGTCGTATTGAAGGACAACGTGTGCCTCGCGGGCGTGCCGATGATGAACGGCGCATCGACGCTGGAAGGCTACGTACCCGATGTGGACGCAACCATCGTCACGCGACTGCTCGATGCGGGCGCAACCATCGTCGGCAAGGCGACCTGCGAATACTTCTGCTTCTCCGGCGGTTCGCATACCAGCGCTCCCGCGCCGGTGCACAATCCGCGGCGGATCGGCTATTCGGCCGGCGGGTCTTCGTCGGGCAGCGCGGCGCTGGTAGCGGCCGGCGAAGTGGATCTTGCGATCGGCGGCGACCAGGGCGGCTCGATCCGCATGCCCGCATCGTATTGCGGCATCTACGGCATGAAACCCACGCACGGGCTGGTGCCTTACACCGGCGTGATGCCGATCGAGCTGACCATCGACCATACCGGTCCGATGACCGCGAACGTCAGCGACAACGCGTTGATGCTCGAAGTGCTGGCCGGCCCCGACGGACTCGATCCGCGCCAATATGCGGCGCAAACCGCGCAACCGTACAGCCAGCTGATGAAGGAAGGCGTGCGCGGGCTGCGCATCGGCGTGGTCTCCGAAGGCTTCGGCTGGCCGCAATCGCTGGAAGCATCCGATGCGAAAGTGCGCGAAGCGGCGGACCGCCTCGCCGCGCTCGGCGCGAGAGTGAGCAGCGTATCGATTCCTCTGCATCGCAGCGGTCCCGCGATCTGGCTGCCGATCGCCGCCGAAGGCGCGACCCAGCAGATGATGAAAGACAACGGCCACGGCTTCAACTGGAAAGGCCTGTATGTGACCGGCATGATCGACTATCACGCGGGCTGGCGCGAGCGCGCCGACGAACTGTCCGAAACGCTGAAGATCACGATGGTGCTGGGCGAGTATTTCATCAAGCACTACCGCGGACGCTACTACGCGAAAGCGCAAAACCTGTCGCGCCAGCTGTGCCACGCATACGATGCCGCGTTCGCCGATTACGACCTGCTGCTGATGCCGACGCTGCCGCTGACCGCAACGCCGCTGCCGAAACCCGGCGCGCCGCTGGAAGAAGTAATCGGCCGCGCCTTCGAACTGCTGCCCAATACCTGTCCATTCAACATTACCGGCCATCCGGCGATGAGCGTGCCATGCGGCAACGTCGACGGCCTGCCAGTCGGCATGATGCTGGTCGGCAAGCATTGGCATGAAGCGACCATCTACCGGGCCGCCTACGCATTCGAGCAGTCGGTCGACTGGACCACGCTCTAGAAGCACGAACGGCGCGTGCTGCGCGACGCGCCGTTCCGGTTTTCTATCTCGCGCGCCGCTCACTCAAACGTTGTGTCCACACCCGGAACCTTTCTATGGATCGTCGTTCGTTCATCAAGTCGTCTGCTGTCACACTTGCCGCCGGTGCAGCCGGCACGCTGCCGTTCGCCGCGGTGGCGGCTGACGAGATTCTGGTCGGCAGCATCATCGACATGTCGGGCGGTCTCGACATCTACGGCAAACCGATGACCGACTGCATGACGCTCGCCGTCGAGGAATGGAACGCGCAAGGCGGCCTGCTGGGCAAAAAGCTGAAGCTGCTGAATTACGATCCGCAATCGAGCATGCAGTTGTATACGCAGTTTGCGCAGCAGGCGGCGTTGAAAGACAAGGTGGCAGTGGTGCACGGCGGCATCACGTCGGCGTCGCGCGAAGTGATGCGCCCGGTGCTCGACCGCTACCGTACGCTGTACTTCTACAACACGCAGTACGAAGGCGGCGTGTGCGACCGCGATACGTTCTGCACCGGCGTCACGCCGGGGCAAACGGTCGCGAAGCTGATTCCCTATGCGATGAAGAAGTGGGGCAAAAAGGTGTACGTGGTGGCCGCGGACTATAACTACGGGCAAATCACATCGCAGTGGGTGAAAAAGTTCGTGCAGGAAAACGGTGGTTCGATCGCATCGATCGACTTTTTCCCGCTAGACGTGACCAACTTCGGCTCGACGATCTCGAAGATCGAAGCGGCCAAGCCCGACATGCTGGTGTCGGCGCTGGTGGGCGGCTCGCATATGTCGTTCTACCGGCAATGGGCCGCGGCCGGGCTGCACAAGAAAATCCCGCTCGCGTCCACCACCTTTGCCGGCGGCAACGAACAGATCGTGCTGTCGCCGGACGAATGCGACGGCTTCCTGGTGTCGTACAACTACTTCGAGAATCTCGACAACCCCACCAACAAGGCCTTCAAGGACCGCTTTCACAAGCGCTTTGGCGCCGACTACCCGAATATCACCGAACTGGGGATGGGCACCTATCAGGGCTTCTACCTGTGGGCCACCGCGGTCAAGAAAGCCGGCACGCTCGACCGGATGAAAGTGATCGAAGCGCTCGAATCGGGCATCAGCATCGACGCGCCGAGCGGCAAGGTCGCCGTGGATGCCGCCACGCATCACTGCGTGCTCAACGTCAGTATCGCGGAGGTGCGCAACCACAAGCTGAACATCGTGCAGACCTTCCAGGCGCAGCCGCCGAGCGACACCAGCGCGGTGTGCAACCTGATCAAGAATCCGCGCGACAACCAGCAGTACGTGATCAAGCTGTAGCGCAGTCGTTGCGCATGCAATCAACGTGACAAGGAGTCCCGGATGGATCTTGCCGTCATTGTGCTGATTCAGGTGCTGTATGCGATCGCCAGCCTCGTGGTGGTTTCGGCGGGGCTTGCCGTGGTATTCGGCATGATGAAAGTGATCAACCTCGCGCATGGCGAATTCATGATGCTCGGCGCTTATGCGGCGATCGAGTCGGTCAGGATCGGCGTGAACCTGTGGGTCGCGATGCTGATCGTCGCGCCCGTCTCGGTGGCGGCGATCGGCGTGCTGCTGGAGCGTGTATTCATCCGCCGTCTGTATGGGCGCATGATCGATACGATGCTCGCCACATGGGGGCTTTCGCTGCTGCTGATCGGCATCGTTACGTCGATCATGGGCAATACGACCGCCGGCATCTCGGCGCCGCTCGGCAATTTTTCGGTCGGCGCCTATTCGGTCAGCAGCTATACGCTGGTGATCATCGCGGTCGCGATCGTGCTGGCCATCGCGCTGCGCTGGGTGCTGCTGCATACGTCGCTCGGCCTGATCGCGCGCGGCACGATGCAGAATCCGCAGATGGCCAACGCGCTCGGCATCAACCCGAGCCTCGTTTACTCCGCCACCTTCGCGCTGGGCGCCGCGCTTTCGGGTCTTGCCGGCGCGCTGCTCGCGCCGATGACCGGCGTCGTGCCCACCATGGGCGGCGCGTTCGTCGCCAAGGCATTCATCACCGTGATCGGCGGCGGCCCTGCGATCGTCGCCGGGCTGATCAGTTCGTCGGCGCTGTTCGGTGCGATCAGCCAGCTCGCGACCTTCGCGATGACACCGGTATTCGGCGAGGTCGCGCTACTCGCCGGTGCGATCGTGATGCTGCGGCTACTGCCGCAGGGCATTACCGGCCGCTTCTTCAAAGGGGCACTATGAGCACGCCGCTTCCCGATCGACACGCGTCGATACCCGTGCCGGGCGCGCTGGAACGCTTCGCGCATTCGTGGAAAAGCGCGGCGCT
Organism: Paraburkholderia sp.; assembly: GCA_035536055.1. Classification (GTDB taxonomy): domain Bacteria; phylum Pseudomonadota; class Gammaproteobacteria; order Burkholderiales; family Burkholderiaceae; genus Paraburkholderia. The sequence goes on from DATLOW010000400.1 coordinate 58,168, forward strand.
GACGCTTGCCGTCGGCGTGGTACTGCTGGTCGCGCTGCCGTTCGCGCTGGACGATTTCGCGCTGGTGCAGGCCACCGTCTATGCCGTGATGGCGCTGCTTGCCGTGAGTCTCGGTTTCGTCTGGGGCTTTGGCGGAATTCTGTGCTTCGGTCAATCGGCGTTTTTCGGACTCGGCGCCTATACGTATGCGATCGCCGTGACCAACCTCGGCGACAGCACGGTGCCGCTGCTACTGTCCATCGTGCTGCCTGCCGCGTTTGCCGCGGTGCTCGGCTACCTGATCTTCTACGGGCGGCTATCGGACGTGTACATGGGCGTGATTACGCTGACTGTCACGCTGATTCTGTTCAACGTCGTCAACTCGACGGCCGGTCCGGAATGGACGATCGGCAAGGCGCCGCTCGGCGGCTTCAACGGCATTCCGAATATCGCTCCGCTCAATATGCCCGGCAACGTCGACGACGTGATCGGGCCGCGCGGCATGTTCGAGCTTTCGGTGGGCGCGCTGCTCGCCGTTTATCTGCTGTTGCGCGCGTTGCTCGCCGTAAAGCTCGGCCGCGTGATCGTCGCGTGCAAGGAAAACGAACAACGTGTCGCGCTGCTGGGTTACGACTCGCGCGCGCACAAGCTGTTCGCGTTCGTGCTTGCCGCGGCCATCGCCGGTCTGGCCGGCTGCCTGTTTGCGAACTGGGGCGCGTTTACCAGCCCGACCATATTCGGCCTCGCGCAGTCCGCGCAGATCATTATCTGGGTGATCGTCGGCGGGCTCGGCACGCTGGTCGGCCCGATCGTCGGGTGTGTGGCGATTCAATGGCTGACCACGCAAATCGGCACGCAGCAGGCGATCAATTCGAACCTCGTGCTGGGTGCGATTCTCGTCGTGTTCGTGCTGATGGTGCCCAAGGGCATCGTGCCGAGCGCCGGGCAACTTGGTGTGCGAATGTTAAAGGCTCTGCGCGGCGGTCGGCGCGATGTCGCGGCTGTATCGACTCAAGCGGCTGTGCCACGCACACGCAGCGCTGCGCCGGCCGCCGATCACGAGGCCAGCCACTCCGCACCAAATGCTTCGCACGAGGAGACCGCCTGATGACGACGCAGCAGCTGACGCCCCTGCTGGAAACCCGCGATCTGAACGTGCGCTTCGGCGGCGTACATGCCACACGCGACGTCAATTTCACACTCGCCGAGGCCGAATTGCGCTGCGTCATCGGACCGAACGGCGCGGGCAAAAGCACATTCTTCAAATTGCTGACGGGACAGGTGCGGCCTACGTCGGGGCAGATCCTGTTCCGCGGCAAAGACATCGCCGGCATGCAGCCGCATGAGCCGGCCCGCCTGGGGATCGGTATCAAGACGCAGGTGCCGAGCCTGTTTAACGGCCTGTCGGTATGGGAAAACGTGTGGCTCGCAGCGCGCCGCACCAATACTTCGACGCAAAGCGAGCGCGTCACGCGCGAAGTGCTCGAACGGGTCGGCATGATCGCGTACCGCGATGCGCTGGTCGGCCTGCTTGCGCACGGCCAGCGGCAATGGGTCGAACTGGCCGTGGTGATCGCCGCGGACCCGCCGCTGATTCTGCTCGACGAACCCGCTGCGGGCATGAGCGATGCCGAAGTGGCGCGCACCGCCGAGCTGATTCTGGAAATCAACCGGCGCCATGCGCTGGTGGTGGTCGAGCACGATATGAGCTTTATTCGCAAGATCGCCAAGACCGTTACAGTGCTGCATCAGGGCGCCGTGATTCGCGAGGGCACGCCCGAGCGCATCATGAGCGACCCGCTGGTGCAGCAGATCTATCTCGGCAAAAAACCGCATTGATGCGAGGGATCGCGATGCTCGAAGTCAATGGCCTGTGCGCGGGCTACGGTTCGATTCCGGTGCTGTACGACATCTCGCTCGCGCTCGGCAGCGGTGAGTCGCTCGGCATTCTCGGTCACAACGGCATGGGGAAAACCACGTTGCTGCGCACGCTGATCGGTGCGTTGCCGGCGACTGCCGGCTCGATCCGCTTCAAGGGCGAAGACATCACGCGCGCGGCACCGCATGCGCGAGCCCGCCGCGGCATCGCCTACGTGCCGCAAGGACGCGAAATCTTTCCGGCGTTGAGCGCCTACGATAACCTGCGGCTCGGACTCGTGAAGACCGGCCGCAAGCCAGACGAAGCATTGGGCGCGCTGCTCGACGATTTTCCGCGGCTCAAGCCGCTGCTCGAGCGGCCCGGCGGCTCGTTGTCGGGCGGCGAGCAGCAGTTGCTCGCGCTGGCTCGCGCGCTGGCGGGCGACCCGGTCTTGCTGCTGCTCGATGAACCGACCGAGGGCATTCAGCCGTCGATCATCGAGGAAATCGCTGAAACGCTCGCCGCGCTGCGCGACAAACAAGGGCTGACGATCGTACTGGTCGAACAGAATCTCGACTTCATTGCCGCTGTGTCGCAGCGCGTGCTCGTGATCCGGCGCGGACAGCTCGGCGACGAGATTCCGCGCGAGCATTTGAGCAACATCGACATCGTCAGCCAGTACACCGGCGTGCATGCATGACGCACTGTCGATAACGGGCGCGCTTGCCGCCCGTGCCGTTAAACCGCGAGCCTTGGCCGGTCAATCGCCGTCAAGGCAGTTCCGCCGCCGATACACCCGCCGGCAAGGTCGCACCATCGCGCACGTATAGCGGAATCTTGTCCATATCCGGCACGATAGTGAGCGTCTGCGGGCCGGCCAGGGTTTGTCCGGTCCAGAAGTCGTGCCACGTGCCCGCCGGCAGGTAGACCTGCCGCGTGCCGATACCGAGCGTGGTCAGCACGGAAGTTGCGGGCGCAACCAGCAGATCCGGTCCGAACAGATACTCGTCGTCGGCTGCGACGGCCGACGCGTCGTTCGGATACGCGAACGGCAGCGGCCGCACGATCGGCGTGCCGTCGTTGATGTTCTGCTGCGCTGCTGCGGCAATATACGGCACGAGCCGGTCGTGCAGCGTCGCATAACGCCGGTACACGGCCACCGCATTCTCGCTGACCCACCACGGCGCCACCGGCGTCTGCATCACCGGCGACAGTGCGCCCAGTTCGGTCCAGCGGATATAGGTGCCTTCGGTCGGTGTCAGCAGCGGATTGCTCTCGCCTGCCGCGCCGGTATTCTGACGGCCGCCCGCGTAGCCGCCGATGTCGCCGCCTGTAAACGAAAACCCGCTCATCGCCTGCGATTCGAGGCCGCGCAAGGCCTGCGTCAAGCCGTCGTCGCCGGGCTCGCTCTGGTTGTCCGCCTCCCAATGTCCTGCCCAGCGCATCGAGCCGTTCCAGCCGCCGCGCGCGAGAATCACGAAGTCCCCGTTCGGGCGCTCCGCATTGAACGCATCGAAAATCGCGTGATGGTATGCGTCGATGTACGCGTTGTGATTGAGCCGGTTCGGCAAGCCGTTGTGCCATACCGACGTGTCCGACAGATCTTCTTCGCCGCGATCCACTTTCACGCCGTCCACACCGCGCCGGATCAACCCGCGCAAACCGTCGCGCCATGCTGCGTAGGCGTCCGGATTGGTGAAGTCGACGTGAATGTCGAGACCGCGCGGCGGATAGTATGTGGCGTCGTTGTTGTCGGGCCGCGTGCCGGTGATGGTCCAGCCCTTCGCCTGCGCATCGGTTGCGAACGTGCCGTTGTAGTACGACGATAGCCACACCATTAGCCGTATGTTCTTTGCATGCAGCTGCTGGATCATCCCGTCCGGATCGGCGAAGCGGGTCGGGTCGAAGTTGAAGCTGCCCTGCCCCGCATCCCACGGATTGTCGAGCCACACCGCACCCAGCGGAATATTGCGGCTTTGCATGCCGTCGACCAGCTGGTTGACCGAATCGGTGCTGGTATCGCCGTCCTGCCAGACCATCGGACGCCACATCCAGCTGGGCGGCGTCCATTGCGGCCGGCCGACGCGCGCCGTGTATGCCGACAGTATCTGCGCCGGCGTGCCGCGGTAGTAGACGATATCGAGTGCGTTGTTCTCGATGGTCGCGCGCACTGCGTCGGTCCGTTCGTCGCTCTTCGCGAACACGATTTCGCCGCGCGCATCGGAGTCGATCGCGGCGCCCGAACCCGAAGGCGACCAGAAAAACGATGCGGCGATCTCGTTGGTCGACGTCTGCCGGTTCGAATCCGGACCATGGCTGATCCACAGCGGCAGCGCCGTGCCGCGCAAATTCGTCGACGAAAAACGCTGACCGCCGCCGAACCATGCCTGGCCGTCCGGGCTTGCCCATGCGGTCGAAACCGCCGTGACGTTGGCCGCGGCCGGCACGTAGTGCAGCTTCACCGAGCCGTCGGCGGCATATGTGAAGGTCAGCGTTGCGCCCAGACCGTCGTCGGTCGTCAGCGACGCGGTTGCCACATTGCCCGCGACCTGCACCGCGCCGACGCCGGTCGCATAGTGCCACTGCGCACCGTTCAGATAAGCGAGCGGCTGATAGGTGACTTGCGGCAAGCCAGGATATGCCTGATTGATGCCATTCAGCAGATTGTTGAAACGCACGTAATCGGGGTTGGTCAGCTGGGTTTGCGCACCGGCTGCGGCAGCCGCAGCGTCCTCGAATAGCGTGGTGCCCGTCATGCTCCAGCGCGCATGCCAGTCGTTGCGGTCGAGCGTCAGGGTCGTCGTGCCATCGCTGATCACGAACTGCCTGTCGGTTTGCGACAGGCTCAAACCGGTGCTGGCGCTCGCGCCGCTGCCACTGCCGCCCGAGGCCGACGTGCCGCCATGATCGGAACTGCCGCACGCGGCAAGCCCGATTAGCACAGCCGCGCAAAGCGCATAACTCTTCAGCGAATTCATTGCACCGCTCCATTGAGGCTGTATGGCATCGCGCATACGCATATCGCGCGCCTTTGCACTTGCGAATTGAGCAAGCGAACGATCATCGGTTTTGACATCGGTACGGTTCCATCAAGCAGGCGGGCAGAATTTTTTAATGCATTTCCTGCGGAATCGGCCTTGCTCAGGCCAATGAGGCGGCCATCTTAGTGACACTGAATTTCAAATGCATGACGGTGGATTTATAACTGGTGAATCAGGTACGAATCTTTTCCGCAAAGGAATTCCGTGATTATCGATTTCTAGATACCGGATGCCGTTTCTGAACCAATCGATTATTCGTTCAATCGCGGCTGTCATGCACATGACACCTGAAAATGCAGTAATGCCGCACCTGACTCAATGCCGTTTGCGTGTGCGCGCCGGCAATTTTCCATTCCCCTTATCTAGTCTGGAATAGCCGAACATGGACCGCCGCCATTTCCTCAAGTGGAGCAGCCTGATGACCGTCTCGGTCGCGAGTGCGAGCGTGCTCAGCGCATGTGGCGGAGACAACAGCAGCACAGGTGCGACGAGCGGTACCTCTGCCGTCAGCGCCGCAGCGCGAGGCTTCTCGCTGGGCGTTGCGTCCGGCGACCCACAACCGGATAGCGTCGTGCTGTGGACGCGAGTCGACGGCGGCGACGGCGAAGCACCGGTCAACGTCACGGTGCAGGTGGCGCTCGACCCGGATTTCAAGTCGCTAGTTCTTGACACGAATGTCAACTCGGAAGCGCAATGGGACTACACGCTGCGCCATAAGGTAACCAACCTGAACGCCGGCACCGTCTACTACTACCGCTTTATTGCCGGCTCAGCCACCAGCACCGCCGGCCGCACGTGGACCACGCCGGCTGCGGGCCAGGCGCTCGCGCAACTGCGCTTCGCGGTGATCTGCTGCC
>DATLOW010000401.1:0-6099 GCA_035536055.1 Paraburkholderia sp.
AGGAAGAATTTTTTCATTTCCAGTCCTGCAAAAAAGAGAACGCTTACTTCGAGCCGACAATATCACGCAAGTTCGATCCTAATCCATCGTCGAGCTGCGAGAGTCGTATCCAACTGTTACGCGCGTGGGGCAAGGCGGCGCAATCGCGCGACGCCTTGCCCGCAGCATCAGCGCAGCCGCAGCGTCGGATAACGCCCCGGTGGCACCACCTGGCCGCCCGGCACCGTGGTCGGCGCCGGCATGCCGTTCTGGTCCACTGGTGGCGCAGTTTGCGTGCCGGACGCCGGTGCCGCACCCTCGGCCGGCGCCGTCGCGCCGGAAGCCCCTTGCGGCGCTGCCGGAACAGGCGCCGGCGCCGTGCCCGCCGGGCCGCCAGTCGGCGCGGCCGAACCGTCGTCGGTGTCGTACTTCGGCAGCGGCGCCTCGCCGCCAGCACCTGCGCCGTAGTTCGGCAGCGCGCCCGAATTGCCGCCGGTCAGCAGATACTGACGGCGCTGCAGGTACGCGTTACGCACGAATGAATATTTGTCGAGCGCCGCGCCTTCCAGCACGTCGCTCGCGTTCAGCAGATTCGCGCGCGTATTGACCAGTTGCACGCCCCACAGGCTCCAGCTGATCGCATCCGAATCGATATACGAGATCGGATTCGCGAAGTAGTTGCCGATGTAGCCCGCGGTATCGCGCACCGTGCTCGGCCCGAACAGCGGCAGCACCAGATACGGACCGGCCGGCACGCCGTAGTAACCGAGCGTCAGGCCGAGGTCGTTATCGTGCTTGGGCAGCTTCGCAATCGTCGCGACGTCGAACAGGCCGCCGACACCGAAGACCGTATTGATCACGATCCGCATGATGTCGCCCACGCCATCGGCGATCTTCAGCTGCAGCAGGTTGTTGGCGGCGATGTACACGTCGCCGATGTTCGAGAAGAAGTTCGTCACGCTGTCCCGCACCGGCTGCGGCGTGATCTTCACGTAGCCCTGCGCGACCGGCTTCAGCGCGTACTGATCGACCTTGTCGTTGAACGTGAACACGGTCCGGTTGAAGCCTTCCCACGGATCGTCCTTGCTCGGCGACTGCACGGTTGCGCACCCGGCGAGGGCCGCTGCACCCAATGCCAGCGCGGCGACGCGGGAGGGTTTGAGCACCTGCATTCTTGTTCTCCTTATTGAGCCGAACCGGACGCGGATTGCGCCGGCGCGGCAGCAGCGGGAGCCGCGGGTGCGGGCGCCGCCGGAGCCGAGCCTGTAGCCGCGGCCGCCGGTTTCGACGCGCCTGCATCGGCGGCCTTGCTATACAAAAACTGACCGATCAAATTCTCCAGGACGATTGCCGATTGCGTCATTGCAATCGTATCGCCGGCCTTCAGCATTTCGCTGTCGCCACCCGGTTCGAGACCGATGTACTGCTCGCCGAGCAGGCCCGACGTCAGAATCTTCGCGGAGCTGTCTTTCGGAAACTGGTATTGCTTGTCGATATCGATCGTGACGACCGCCTGATACGTATTGCTGTCGAAGCCGATCGATTCGACGCGGCCCACCGTCACGCCGGCACTTTTCACCGGTGCGCGCGGCTTGAGTCCGCCGATGTTGTCGAACTTCAGCTTGACCGGGTAGGTTGCCTGAAACGACAGCGAGCTCATGTTGCCGGCCTTCAGCGCGAGAAACAGCAGCGCAATGAAACCCAGCACCACGAACAGGCCGACCCAGAAGTCGAGAGCAGTTTTTTTCATCGTCATCCCAATGAGAATCTGTGCTGCGCCCGCTGCGCGCCGCGGCGACAGCGCGCACCGTCGGCACGCGCCGCGTCGCGGCAGCGCCGCGCGGGATTTAGCTGAACATTAGCGCGGTGAGCAGGAAATCGAGGCCGAGCACGGCGAGCGACGCGTAGACGACGGTTTTCGTCGTTGCGCGCGACACGCCTTCGGGGGTGGCCTTCGCTTCATAGCCCTGGTAGAGCGCGATGAACGTCACCGCGAAACCGAACACAATGCTCTTGATTACGCCATTGCCGACGTCGCGCCACACGTCGACGCCGCCTTGCATCTGCGACCAGAACGCGCCCGCATCGACGCCGATCAGCAGCACGCCCACCACATAGCCGCCGATGATGCCGACCGCGCTGAAGATCGCCGCGAGAATCGGCATCGCGATAATGCCGGCCCACATGCGCGGCGCGACCACCACCTTCAGCGGGTCGACCGCCATCATTTCCATCGCGGTCAACTGCTCGCCGGCCTTCATCAGGCCGATTTCGGCGGTCAGCGACGTGCCGGCGCGTCCGGCGAACAGCAGCGCCGTGACGACCGGGCCGAGTTCGCGCACCAGCGACAGCGCGACCAGCAGCCCCAGTGCCTGCTCGGAGCCGTAGCGGTTCAGCGTGTAATAGCCTTGCAGGCCGAGCACGAAACCGACGAACAACCCCGATACCGCGATGATCACCAGCGAATAATTGCCGACGAAGTGGATCTGCTTTGTGACGAGCCGCGGCCGGCGCAGCAGCGGGAAGAATTCGAGCACGAGGCGCACGAACATGCGCGAAGCATAACCGGCGGTGCCGAGGCCCGTCAGAACCGAACGTCCGATCGCGGAAATCATGCGCGCCCTCCGCCGATGCCGAAATCGGCCGCCAGCGACTGGCTGCTCGGGTAATGGAACTTGAACGGACCGTCCGGCGTGGCGTCGATAAATTGCCGCACGGTTGGATCGGTCGACGCGCGCAGTTCGTCGGGGGTGCCTTCCGCGTGCACGCCGCCGTTCGCAAGGAAATACACGTAATCGGCAATCGCGAACGATTCGGGCACGTCGTGCGTGACCAATATCGACGTCGCGCCGAGCGCCTGGTTCAGCGTGCGGATCAGATTGGCGGTGATGCCGAGCGAAATCGGGTCGAGGCCGGCGAACGGCTCGTCGTACATCATCAGTTCGGGGTCGAGTGCGATCGCGCGGGCCAGCGCGACGCGGCGCGCCATGCCGCCGGAAATCTCCGAGGGTGCCAGATCGCGAGCGCCGCGCAGGCCGACCGCGTTCAGCTTCATCAGCACCAGATCGCGGATCAGTTCGTCAGGCAAGTCGGTGTGTTCGCGCAACGCGAACGCGACGTTGTCGAAAACCGACATGTCGGTGAACAGCGCGCCGAACTGGAACAGCATGCCCATGCGGCGGCGCAGCGCATACAGGCCGTCGCGCGACTGCGCACCGACGTCCTGGCCATGAAACAGCACCTGGCCGCGCTGCGCGCGCACGAGGCCGCCGATCAGGCGCAGCACCGTTGTCTTGCCGCACCCGGAGCCGCCCATGACCGCGACCACCTGACCACGCCCAAAACGCAGATTCAGGTTCGACAGAACGAGCCGGTCGCCGTAACCGAAGTCGACGTCGCGCAGCTCGAGGAGGGTCTCGGAAGAGGAAGGCAACACTGACAGTCCTTTTACACGGAAGGCGAATTATAGGGCCATCGTGGAAAAGCTGCCTCAGTGCACTCTGTCCCTTTACTTAAGTTGACGAGCGGTCCGCAAACGCTTGCTGCAGGCTCGCCACCGCGGCTTGCGGATCGGCGGCTTCGGTGACCGCGCGCACCAATGCTGCACTGCGGGCGCCAGTGGCGAGCACGTCGGGCAGCACGTCGGCGCTGATGCCGCCAATCGCGACCGTCGGCACTACGCCGTCGAGCAGTTGCAGATAACGGGTCAGCCGCGCCAGGCCTTGCGGCGCGGTCGGCATCGCCTTGGTGGTGGTCGCGAACACCGCACCGCACGCGATATAACTCGGGCGAAAATGCAGCGCGGTCAGTATTTCGTAGTAGCCATGCGTCGACAGGCCGAGGCGCACGCCCGCCGCGGCCAGTGCATGCAGATCGGCGGTATGCACGTCTTCCTGGCCGAGGTGCACGCCATACGCACCGGCGTTGATCGCGGCCTGCCAGTGATCGTTGATGAACACCTGCGCGTCGTGCTTGCGCCCCGCGGCGACCGAGCGCGCGATTTCGCGCTGCAGTTCGCCGGGTTCGGCGGTTTTGCGGCGCAACTGCACCGTTTTCACGCCGTAGCCGGTCACGCGTTCGACCCATTCCGCAGTCGGCAGCACCGGATACAGGCCGAGCGCGTCGGGGCAGGCCGCAAACGGCTGCGCCGGCGCGGCCGGCAGGCCGACCACGCGCGGGAAGCGCGCCAGCTCGGTCGGCCACGCGTCCTGCGCGGTGCGCTCGTCGCCATCGCGCCACGCCATCGACAGCACCAGCGCATCGTGCGGCGCGAACCCGCAATCGAGAAACGCGGCGAGTGCGGCAGTCCAGTCTTCCGGCAGATGACCTTCGAGGCGATAGCGCTCGCCGCCCAGATGCAGCGTCGCGCCGCCCTGCGCAGCTTCGATGACGCCCGCACCCTGCACCAGCCAGCGCGCGACGTGCTCGCCGTGATGCTGCACGTCCGCAACGACGATCAGGTCACCGCCGTTCGGCGCGTTGTCCTCACCTTCCGGCGCGGTCAGGCAGATGCGCCACGGCGCATGCTGCGCGGGCCAGTCGCCGAGGCTGGCGCGGATCCGCTCAGCCGCTTCGGTAAGCTCATCGGCGGGCGGCCAGAACAGATCGCGGCCGGCGAATTTCAGCGTCTGCGTCATGCTGCGGCACTCCCGTCCTGATGCCAGAACGGCATGCCGACCACCGGCGTGCTTGCATGCGCGGTCTCGCGCTCGGCCATCGGGCCGGCCAGATACGCGACGCGCCCCGCTTCGACGCCGAGCGCAAACGCGCGCGCCATCGTCTCAGGATGCGTAGCCTGCGATACCGCGGTGTTCAGCAGCACGCCATCGAAGCCCCACTCCATCACCTGGCTTGCGTGCGACGGCACGCCGAGGCCGGCATCGACGATCAGCGGCACGTCCGGCAGCCGCTCGCGCAGCACGCGCAGGCCGTACGGATTGAGCACCCCCTTGCCGGTGCCGATCGGCGCGCCCCACGGCATCAATGCTTCGCAGCCCGCATCGAGCAGGCGGCGGCCGATCACCAGATCTTCGGTGCAGTACGGCAACACCTTGAAGCCGTCCTTGACGAGCTTCGCGGCGGCCTCGATCAGCCCGACCGGATCGGGCTGCAGCGTGTAGTCGTCGCCGATCAGCTCGAGCTTGATCCAGTCGGTTTCGAACACTTCGCGCGCCATCTGCGCGGTGGTCACCGCTTCGCCGACCGTCTGGCAGCCAGCCGTGTTCGGCAGCAGCGGCACGCCGGCGCGCTTCAGCAAATCGAAGAAGCCGGCTTGCGCGCCGCCTTCGTTCATCTGCCGGCGCAACGCAACGGTCACCATGCCGGGCCGGGCCGCCGCGATCGAGTCGGACAGCGATTGCAGCGACGGATAGCGCGACGTGCCGAGCAGCACGCGGCTCGCGAAAGTCTCGCCGTATAGCGTGAGCGCGTCGGCGGGCGCGGCTTGAGAAGAAGTCATCGGTCTGTCCTTGCCTGTAGCAGTTGCCTGTTTCTGTATGCGTGCGGCGCGCGGCTCAGCCGCCCGCGACCGGGTGCACGACGTCGAGCCGGTCGCCCGCCTGCAGCGCGCGTGCCGCATGCTGCGTACGCGCGACGAAATCGCCGTTCAGCGCGACCGCGAACGGCGGACGCGCACCGAATGCGGCCAGCGCATCGGCAACGGTCGCGCCATCGGGCAGCGACAACGGCTTCTGGTTGATCTGAATGTCCATGATGTCCGGATACCTTGTTCGATGGGATGCCGGCGCCGTTTAGGCCGGCTCGCGCTCGGCGTCGCGCGGTTGCGGGTGCTCGTGATGGAACAGCTCGCTCCAGCGCGCGGCATGCTGCCAGCCGGCGAAGGCGTCGGCGTCGCCGATGCGGCCGTCGCTCAGTGCGAGCGCGAAGCGCACGGCTTCGTCCGCCACTTCCGGCACGATCATGTAGCCGTGCCGGTACAGGCCGTTGACGCGCAGCGTGCGTGCGCCGTCCCAGACCAGCGCCGGACGGTGATCGGGCAGCGTCGGCCGGCACTGCGAGTTCAGCTCGAGAATGCGTGCCTCGCCGAAACCCGGATGCACCGAGAACGCTGCGCTCAGCAGTTCGAGCGCCGAGCGCACGCTGACCGGCGACATATCCTCG
>DATLOW010000402.1:0-9714 GCA_035536055.1 Paraburkholderia sp.
AGCACCTTCGAGAACGAGCCGAGATGCACGATGTGATCGGGCGCCATCGACAGCAGCGTCGGCAGCGGTTCGCCGCGATAGTCGAGCGCGCCATACGGATCGTCTTCGATGACGGGAAACGCGGCGCGCTGCGCAAACGCGGCCAGTTCGCGGCGGCGTTCGACCGGCAGGCGGCGGCCGGTCGGGTTCTGGAAATTCGGCTGCGCGTACAGCAGCCGCGCGCCGGCGGTCAGTTCAGGCGTCAGGCGAGCGGGAATCAGGCCCGCTGCGTCGGTCGGCACCTGCACGTAGTGCGGCTCGTATAGCGAGAACGACTGCAATGCGCCGAGATAGGTCGGCGTTTCGACCAGCACCGGGCTTTGCGGACAGACCAGCACCTTGCCGAGCAGATCGAGCGCCTGTTGCGAACCGGTGGTGATCAGCACCTGCGTCGGGCGGATCCGCACGCCGCCGCTCGAGTAGCGGGCGGCGATCCATTCGCGCAGCGGCAGATAACCTTCGGTCGCGCTGTATTGCAGCGCGGCGGCCGGCGCGTCGCGCAGAATCCGCTCGGACGCGGCGCGCATCTGCTCGGCGGGGAAGGTGGCCGGCGAGGGCAGGCCGCCCGCGAACGAGATAACCTCCGGCCGTTCGGTGACCTTCAGGATTTCGCGGATCGCGGAACTGGTGAGCTTGCGTGCGCGTTCCGATAGTTGCCATGCGCTGGCGCCGACCTTGGTCAAGTCGCTTTGATCCATGATGTCCTCGTTATAGTGAACTGCAAAAGCTTGATGCTGCGCCCGATCGTGCCAGAATCGCGCGGCGCGCCGGCGCTGCTGCCGGCGCAATATCGTGTGATGTGCGGCTCAGCGCGCTCCCGGCGCGCTCCGCGCGGCACAGCCCTATATTATGCGCGCATTCAATTGACGCTCGCGGGCCGCGGCGCGGTGTGGATGGCTGCGCGCCGGCCGAGCATCACGGTGGCGATCACCGCGGCGGCGAACAGCCACGTCGATGGCGCGACGGCCTCGCCGAAGAACAGCGCGGAAAACGCCATCGTGAAGAAGATCTGTAGCAGTTGCACCTGGCCGACCCGCGCGATGCCGCCGATCGCAAGGCCCGCGTACCACGCGAAAAAGCCAATGAACTGCGAGAAGAACGTCACGTAAGCGAAGGCCAGCCAGGTTTTCAACGCGACCGGCTCCGGATGATGCAGATGCTGCCGCCACGCGAGCCAGCCGACCGGCAGCACGAGGAACGGCGCCGACACCACCAGTGCCCAGCAGATCACCTGCCAGCCGCCCATTTGCCGCGCCAGTCGCGCGCCTTCCGCATAGCCGAGCGCGCCGATGCCGACTGCGACCAGCATCAGCAGATCGCCGGTCTGCGGCGCGCCGCCGCCCGCCTGCAGCGCGAACGCGACGACGATCGCGCTGCCCGCGAGCGCGCTGAGCCAGAACAGCTTCGACGGCCGCTCGTGCGACAGCCACGCGGCGTAGATCGCCACGCACAGCGGCTGCAGTCCATTGACCACCGCGCCGTGCGACGCCGGCACGGTCTTCATCGCCCATGCGGAAAACACCGGGAACGCAACGATCACGCCGAGCGACACGACCGCAAGGCTTTTGATCTGCGGCCAGGTGGGAAAGCGCTCGCGGCGCCATGCGAGCAGCGCGGCGGCCGGCAGCGCGGCGAGCAGCGCGCGTCCGAGGCCGTTCAACAGCGGATGCCACTGTGCGACGACGATGCGCGTCATCGGCAGCGTCAGGCTGAACACGATCACGCCGGCGAGGCCGAGCAGCATGCCTTGGGATTCGCGGGAATTCATGACGGCGGGGGTCTCCAGTGATGAGCGGCAGGTGCGCGTGGCGCCTGCGTTATTTGAGGGTACGCACGCCGGCCGGCGTGTCGAATTCGGCGACCAGCGCGCCCGCAGCGTCGCCGGCCGACAGTTCGATCAGATGCGCGGCGCCCAGCCATTTCAGATGCGCGGCGATGGTCTCCGCCTGCGGATGTTGCGCCCGCAAGCTCTTCAGCGCGAGCCCCGAGTCCGGCAGCACGCGACTCGGATGGCGCACGCTGTCCCACTGGATCAGCGACGGCACGATGCCGTCGCCGGCCTGTTGCCATGCAGGGAACGCGCCATCGTCGGGCACCGTCAGGCCCCACGTGAAATCGCCGCGCGTCATCGGCACGACCGGCGGGATGCGCTGCGGGTATTGCGCCTGCCAGCGCACGAGGTCTTTCGGGCGCTCGACGCGCGCCACCCAGTGCGACAGATACGGGCCCTGCGCGAGCCGGGCATGCACCGCGGGGTCGTCGAGCGCGAACAGGCGTGGGCGGCCCGCTTCGGCATCCGGCGCGCCGGCCTGCGGATCGATCGCGATGACCTCGAGGTACACGCCGTTCCACAGGTTCAGCAGCCGGTTGCTGGTGCGCATCAACGGATGCGACCCGCCTCCGGCAGGCGCGACGCCGAGCGTATCGGCAACATATTGCGTGCCCTCGTCGAGCGTGCGGGCGGAAACCACGAGGTGATCGAGTTGCAGCGGATGAGCGGTCGAATGAGCGGTCATGACAGGTCGAAAAGCGGTTGTGCTGCGGCAGTTGGAGGCGCGGTGTTTGCCGCGTCGTGCCGCATCGCAGCGGGAATGGGCGAGAGCCGCCCATAGGCTAGCCGGTTGCGCCGCCCAAGGCCACCTGTCGAATGTATCGTCTGCCACCGGCACAGTAACGGTACAATCGCGTCGGTAGTGTTCAGTACAGTTGGAGACAATGGAGCTCGCCATGTCCGTCCCGCTCGACCAGATTCCCGCACCGCACGACGCCTCCGCGCTGACGCTCGTCGATCAGCTCGTCCAGTGGGCGCGCCGGCGCATCGAGGAACGCGTGTTCCGTCCCGGCATGCGCATGCCGTCGATCCGCAAGCTCGCGCTCGATAAAGGCGTGTCGCGGTTTACCGTGGTCGAAGCCTACGAGCGGCTCGTCGCGCAGGGTTTTCTCGATTCGCGGCGCGGCTCCGGTTTCTACGTGCGCGAGCGCTTCATGTCGCCGGTGCCCGGCGAACGCCGGCCGCAGGTCGAAGCCGCGCCCGCGCCGAGCACGATCGACGTGGTCTGGCTGCTGCGCAACATGTTGCATACGTCGACGCGGCCCGAGCGCGGTCCGGGGCTCGGCTACCTGCCTTCGCGCTGGCTCGACGGCGAACTGATTTCCGGTGCGCTGCGCACGCTCGGCCGGCAAAGCGGCGCGCAGATGCTGAGCTTCGGCACCCCGCAAGGCTTCCTGCCGCTGCGCCAGCAACTGCAGACGCGCCTCGAAGAACTCGAGATCGGCGCGTCGCCGGAACGCATCGTGCTGGTGTCGGGCATCACGCAGGCGATCGACCTGCTCGCGCGGATCTACGTGCAGCCCGGCGACGCCGTCGTGGTCGGCGATCCGGCGTGGTTCCAGATGTTCGGCCGCATCGCGTCGCAGGGCGCGCGCCTCGTCGGCATGCCGTACACGCCGGACGGCCCGGACCTCGACGCGCTCGAGGCGCTGGTCAAGACATGGCGCCCGCGCATGCTGGTGATCAATTCGGTCCTGCAGAATCCAACCGGCACGTCGCTGACCGCCGCGCAGGCGTTTCGCATCCTGCGCCTTGCCGAAGAGTACGATTTCATCGTCGTCGAAGACGACATCTACGGCGACCTGTGCCCGCCAGGCTATCCGGCCACACGCCTTGCCAGCCTCGATCAGCTCAAACGCGTGATCTACCTCGGCAGCTTTTCGAAGACGCTTGCCGCGAACCTGCGGGTCGGCTTCGTGGCCTGCGCGCCGGAAATCGCCCAGGCGATCGCCGACCAGAAAATGCTGGTCAACATGACCACGCCGGAACTCAACGAGCGCGTGCTGTACAAAATCCTCACCGAGGGGCACTACCGGCGCCACGTCGAACGCGTGCGCGCGCGGCTCGACGGGGTGCGCGACAAGGCCTGCCGGATGCTCGAGCGGACCGGCCTGCGGCTCTTTCTGACGCCCGGCGCGGGTATGTTCGTGTGGGCCGACACGGGCGTCGATGCCGACGCGATGGCGGCGGCTGGCCACGAAGCGGGCTTTCTGCTGACACCGGGCAGCCTGTTTTCGCCGCAGCAGTCGCCGACCACGTGGATGCGGTTCAATGTCGCGAACTGCAACGACCCGGCGCTGCCGGTATTTCTCACCGAGTATCTGGAGAGCGTGGTGCGCCGCGCCTCTTGAAATCGCCTGCCGGCGCCCCCATTTGGGCCGGCGATTCGCGAGTCCGCGGCACCGCATGCGAGGTACGGCGCGCGAGCGCGGCTCGATCACAGCGGCTGCGCGGCCGTTATTCGCGCGGCGCCCACGCGCGGGCGCCGCATCAATCCTGAATTCTGAATCAACCAGCAATCGAGAGGACGTCCGACCATGGCACAAGAAACCATGAGCTTCCAGGCGGAAGTGAAACAGCTTCTGCACCTGATGATCCATTCGCTGTACAGCAACAAGGAGATCTTCCTGCGCGAACTGATCTCCAACGCATCGGATGCGGCCGACAAGCTGCGCTTCGAGGCGATCGCCGACAACGCGCTGTACGAAAACGATCCGAACCTGCGCATCCGCGTGTCCTATGACAAGACCGCGCGCACCATCAGCATCGACGACAACGGCATCGGCATGAGCCGCGACGAAGCGATCGCGAACCTCGGCACGATCGCGCGTTCGGGCACGCGGGAGTTCTTCGGCAAGCTGTCGGGCGACCAGCAGAAGGATGCGGCGCTGATCGGCCAGTTCGGCGTGGGCTTCTATTCGGGCTTTATCGTCGCCGACAGGATCACCGTCGAGACGCGCCGCGCGGGCTTGCCCGCCGCCGAAGGCGTGCGTTGGGAAAGCGCCGGCGAGGGCGACTTCGCGGTGGATACGATCGAGCGTGCGCAGCGCGGCACGACCATCACGCTGCATTTGCGTGCCGATGAAGACGAACTGCTGTCCACCTACAAGCTGAAGTCGATCATCCAGAAGTACTCGGACCACGTCGCGCTGCCGATCCTGATGCAAAAGGAAGAGTGGGACGCGGAAAAGAGCGAGATGGTCACGAAGGACGAAGACGAGACCGTCAACCAGGCAAGCGCGCTGTGGACGCGCGCGAAGAACGACATTACCGAAGAGCAGTACAAGCAGTTCTACCAGCACCTGTCGCACGACCATCAGGATCCGCTGACGTGGACGCACAATCGCGTCGAAGGCCGCAGCGAGTACACGCAGCTGCTGTACGTGCCTGCGCATGCGCCGTACGACCTGTGGAACCGCGATCACCGCGGCGGCCTGAAGCTGTACGTGAAGCGCGTGTTCATCATGGACGACGCCGAGCAGCTGCTGCCGGCGTACCTGCGCTTCGTCAAGGGTGTGGTCGATTCGAGCGATCTGCCGCTCAACGTGTCGCGCGAACTGTTGCAGGAAAGCCGCGACGTCAAGGCGATCCGCGAAGGCGTGACCAAGCGCGCGCTGTCGATGCTCGAAGAACTGGCCAATGCCGAGACCGACGCCGACAAGGAAAAGTACACGACGTTCTGGAAGGAATTCGGCCAGGTGCTGAAGGAAGGCATCGGCGAAGACTTCTCGAACAAGGAGCGCATCGCGAAGCTGGTGCGCTTCGCATCGACGCAGAACGACTCGGCCGAGCAGAACGTGTCGCTGGCCGACTACGTGGCGCGGATGAAGCCCGAGCAGTCGAAGATCTACTACGTGACCGCCGACACGTGGCAGGCCGCGAAAAACAGCCCGCATCTGGAAGTGTTCCGCAAGAAGGGCGTCGAAGTGCTGCTGCTGACCGATCGGGTCGACGAGTGGATGCTGTCGTTCCTCAACGAGTTCGACGGCAAGCCGTTGGCCAGCGTCGCGCGCGGCGATCTCGATCTCGGCGAGTTGAACGACGAGGAAAAGCAGGCACAGGAAAAAGTCAGCGAAGAGTTGAAGCCGCTCGTCGAACGGATGAAAGAGGCGCTGAAGGACAAGGCCAAGGACGTGCGCCTGACGTTCCGGCTTACCGACTCGCCGTCGTGCCTCGTCGCCGACGAAGGCGATATGAGCGGCTACCTGCAGCGCATGCTGAAGGCGGCCGGCCAGCAGGGACCGACGATGCAGCCGATTCTCGAAGTGAATCCGGAGCATCCGCTGGTCAAGGGACTGCATGCCGACAACGCGAACTTCGACGACTGGGCGCATCTGCTGTTCGACCAGGCGTTGCTGGCCGAAGGCGGGTCGCTGGAAGATCCGGCGAGCTTCGTGAAGCGCACCAATGCGCTGCTGTTGACGCGAGCGGGATAAGACCGCTGCACGATTGGGCGGCTGCGGTTTCAGGCCGCCGCAGTGTGATTTTTTGTAGTGTAATGTTTGATTGATCCGGAAATGCGCTGCTTTCGCAGCGCATTTTTTTTGCCCGCTGTTTTGGGCATTTTCATCGGCTACGCGGTAATGCGGTAGCGCGGCTTTCTCTTCAGCGTGCGGCCGTGCGCTCCGCGAGGCTGCGCACCTGCGCCAATACCGAGCCGGCCAGTTCCTTTGCCTCCGCACACACGTGTGAGTCGGCCAGCACCTTGCCGGCCAGTTTGCCGATCGCGGTGCTGGTGTGCTTAGTCGTGTGATGCTGCGCCAAGGCTGAACCAGCTAATTCCTTTTCTATCTGAGAAACGCCAGGTTTTTTAAGAACCACAGCGGCGAGATGCGCAATTCGTTCGGATGTTTCCTTCGTATTCTTAATCACCTCTTACTCCTTTTGGATGGCTTTTTTGATACGGGAATCTGCGTTCAAATGTTCGCGCTGAACGCTTTTTTAAGTATGGGTTACTGAATAAACATTTTCAACGCAACGGTGGTTTTTTATGTCGATCAATGGTTCGGATAGCACGGCATCGCGTCGCGATGCTTTGTTGCGCGCGTGTGCACTCGTGCCGCAACTCGATGCCGCATTGCGTTTGCAGTTGGTGCTAGCGTTTCGCGAAGCGCGTGACTGGCGCGCGGTGTCGCAAAGCGCACGCGCTGCGCTGGCGCGCAACGCTGCGGATGTGGAAATGGCGTGGCAGCTGAGTCACGCGCAATGGCAGGCGGGCGATGCGCGTGCCGCCGAACTGACGATGCAGGCAGTCGATGCGGCGGCACCGGGCAATGGTGCGGTACTTGCGGCAATCGGCATCTATCGCACCGAGCAGGCGCGCTATCGCGACGCCGAGGCGGTATTGCACGAAGCGCTTGCGATCGATCCGAGCCTTGTGCAGGCGGCCGTCGATCTGGCGGAACTCGAATTGCGCCGGGACGCCTGGGCCGGCGCGTGGGCGCGCTACGAAGCACGGCTCGCGCGCGCCGATCGCGGCGCGAACAACGTGGTGCGCCTGTTTGCACCGTATCCGCGCTGGCATGGCGAGCCGATCGAAGGCAAGACGTTGGTCGTGTATAGCGAACAGGGCTGTGGCGACGATCTCCAGATGGCGCGCTTCGTGCCGCATCTCGCGGTGCAGGTGCGACGTCACGGCGGGCGCCTGGTGCTGGCTTGCCGCAGCGCGTTGCACTCGTTGCTGGCGCGGTTTTCCGAGCCGTTTGCGGTGCCCTGTGTGGCGATCGAAGAAGGTCTGCCCGACGCGCATTTCGCTTTGCCGATGATGAGCGTGCCGTATGAAATCGGCTTGCTGCCGATGGGCGTGACGGGCGCGCCGTATCTGCGCGCGGATGACGATTTGAGCGCGCCGTGGAGCGAGCGCATGCGGGCATGCGAGCACGCCAACCCGGCCGCGCGCGGTGCGCAGCAGCGTGCGCTGCATGTCGGGCTGGTCTGGGCGGGCAGTCCGACGCATCGGCGCGATACGAAGCGGTCGGTTCCGCTTGACGCGTTGGCGCCATTGCGGGACGTGGCAGGCGTCGTTTTCCATCCGCTGACGCCGGGCAGCGAGCGCGACACGGCGGCTCTCGCCGCGCAAGGCCTCGCGATGTGCGATCTGACCGCGCACTATCGCAACGGCTTTGAAGACGTGGCCGCGCATATGACCTTGCTCGACGCGGTGGTGACCATCGACAGTGCGCCGCTGCATCTGGGCGGCGCGTTGGGCTGTCCGGTGCTGGCGATGCTCGATCATGTATCGCACTGGTGTTGGGGCGAGCGCGAGTCGCAGTACTGGTACGACTCGGTCGAATTGTTCCGGCAGCCGGCGGCGGGCGAGTGGGGGCCGGTGGTCGAGCGCGTGGCGGGGCGGCTGATTGAATTCAGAGAGGCGCTTGGTAGCGGTCAGTCGATGGTTGCGGGGCAGGCGGTTATGACGCAGCAAGATTAGCAACGAAAGGAAGAGGGTGCCGTTTTGTGACGGGTAGCCAGCGCCGGCGCGGTTCAGTTGGCACGAGGTGGCTCACGCGGGCAGGGCTGGCGCTGGTTCGGCAAGCCAAGCGCAAGGGCAGAGCGGCCCGCGGATAGTCTGCCCGCGACCGCTTGCGCGAGCCCCCGCCTGCGCCCGCTTCGCTGCGCAGGCAGGGCGCTCCCCCTATAATGCAGCGCATGCCTACCCGTTTCGATCCCGCCGATGCGCATTGGCGCGTCGCGCCCCTGCCTCGTTGCACTTCCGACCAGAAAGACTGGCTTACTCGCGGCGGTTCGCTGACCGCCCATCTGCGCACGCTCGGCGCGGTGGCGGTGCGCGTGACCCGCGAAGCGGTTGATCAACCGTGGGCGGACGAGTGCTGCGCATTGAGTGTCGCGCCGCGTGCACCGGTGTGGGTGCGCGAGGTCGTGCTGGCGGTCGACGGTACGCCGTTTGTCGTCGCGCACAGTATTGCGCCGGTCGCGGCGAGCACAGGCGTCTGGCAGGCGATGCGGCGGCTGCGCACGCGGCCGCTGGCGGAACTGTTGTACAGCGACAGCAGCGTCGCGCGCTCGGCGTTGGTCAGCCGGCGGCTGACTGCGCGTCATCCGTTGTATGCGCTGGCGCAGCCGGAACTCGATGCGCACGGTGACGCGGTGCGGCCGCATACGCTGGTTGCGCGTCGTTCGGTATTCGAGCGGCACGGCGAACCGCTGATGGTCACCGAATGCATGCTGCCGGCGCTGTGGGCACATCTGTCGGCGCGCGACGCGGATCAGCGTGCGAATCGTCATGCGCAACGTCAGATTCCGCGCGAGCATGGTCGACCGCTCGAACATACGTCGGCGCGCTCGCATCAGATTGCCACGCACAGCGCGCAAACCGCGCATAGCGGGTCCGATGCCGCGACGCGCGCAGTCGGCGACGAGATAAAACGCTGATGCTGCGCGGCTTCCCGCCGGTCGTCAGCGGCAATACGCACACGATGATTCTGGGCAGCTTTCCCGGCGAGGCTTCACTCGAGGCCACGCAGTACTACGCGCATCCGCGCAATCAGTTCTGGCGGCTGCTGGGTGCGGTGCTCGGCGAAACGCAACTGCACGAATTGCCTTACGACGCACGGCTTGAGTGCGTGCTGTCGCATGGCATCGGCATCTGGGACGTGCTCGACGCATGCCATCGCGAAGGCAGTCTCGATTCGGCGATCCGCAACGCGCAACCGAACGATTTTGCGTCACTGCGCGAACATGCGCCGCTGCTCACGAAGGTTTGCTTTAACGGCAAGACGGCGGGGCGCTTTGCGCCGGTGATTGCGGCAGCGGGATACACGACGCTGGTGCTGCCGTCGTCGAGTC
This sequence comes from Paraburkholderia sp., assembly GCA_035536055.1. Taxonomy (GTDB): domain Bacteria; phylum Pseudomonadota; class Gammaproteobacteria; order Burkholderiales; family Burkholderiaceae; genus Paraburkholderia. The sequence continues at coordinate 9,677 of DATLOW010000402.1, forward strand.
CGGCGCATGCGTCGCTTTCGTTTGAACAGAAACTGACT
>DATLOW010000403.1:0-8465 GCA_035536055.1 Paraburkholderia sp.
TGCCGTTCAACACGATGGCAATGGCAATGGGCTTGCATCCGCGCTGCGGCATCGAGGACACGATCATCGACCAGCACGGCGAACGGATGACGTCGGTGGAGCAGATCAGGCAGTGCGTGCGCGTCGCGCATGAACTTGGCCGCGAGATCGCAAGCGGCAAGGAAGCACGCGAGATCTACCGGATCGGCACATGGTACGGCAGCGTCGACGAAACGCTGGCGGCTAACGGCATGGCGCCGAATCGCGATATGGGCGTGAAAAACCTGCCGCTGCGCGCTGCATAAACGCAGACGCGGCGCGAACGCAGACCAGTCCCCGGTGTGAACGCCGGGGGAACGAAATCGAAACATAACTAGAACAACCGCACCGTCCGTCGGGCAGGAAAGCGGTCATGGCGCAAGTCGCCAAGGAGATACGCGATGTTGTTGCAGCACGCCGAGCCCGCAACGGGCGACATTTCGAACACCAGAGCGGATGTCTGTGCGTACGCGTGGGTGGTGTTCACGCTGACGGTGGGTCTGCTGCTGTCCGACTACATGTCGCGGCAGGTGCTCAATGCCGTTTTCCCGATGCTGAAGTTCGCATGGAGTCTGTCCGATGCGCAGCTTGGTTCGCTGAGCAGCATCGTCGCGCTGATGGTCGGCGTGCTCACGCTGCCGTTGTCGGTGCTGGCCGACCGCTGGGGACGCGTGAAGAGCATTGCGCTGATGGCGTCGATGTGGAGCCTTGCGACGCTCGGCTGCGCAATCTCGGCGAACTACGGCGAGATGCTGCTGGCTCGCGCGTTCGTCGGCATCGGCGAGGCTGCGTACGGCAGCGTTGGTGTAGCGGTCGTGCTCAGCATCTTTCCGACGCGGCTGCGCGCGACGCTGGTCGCCGCATTCATGGCGGGCGGCGCGCTGGGCTCGGTGTTGGGCATGGCGCTCGGCGGTGCCGTCGCGGCCCAGATGGGCTGGCGCTGGTCCTTCGGTGCGATGGCGTGCCTTGGCATCGTGCTGGTGGTCATTTACGGATTCGTCGTCAGCGAAAAGCGGCTCGCGCCGCTAGGCGCGGCGGTCGGCCGGCAGCAGACGCGCGCCTGTGCCCGCTTGAGCGCGGGCCAGCTGATGAAGCAACTGCTTTCGACGAAATCGGTTGTGTGTGCGTACGTTGGCAGCGGCATCCATCTGTTCGTGCCGGCTGCGCTGTGGGCCTGGATGCCGAGCTTTCTGAATCGCTATTACGGCATGCCGGTCGGCAGCGCCGCCGCGGGCGCGGCCGTGCTGGTGCTCATAACAGGGCTCGGCATGGTGTTGTGCGGCAACCTGACTGACCGGCTGTGCAAAGGCGACCCGGCGCGGAAATGGAAATGCGCGATCTCGTACTGCGCGATGTCGTTCACGCTTTTGATCGTCGGGTTCCATCTGCCGCACGGGCATCTGCAACTGGTGCTGATCGGCGGCGGCATGTTGTTCAGTGCGGGCGCGACCGGGCCATCGGGTGCGATGGTGGCCAATCTTACGCCGCCGTCGATCTGCGCTTCCGCGTTCGCCACGCTGACGCTGGTCAATAACCTGCTGGGACTCGCGCCGGCCGCCTTCGTGACCGGCGTGCTGGCGGACCGGATCGGCCTGCTCGATGCGTTGCGTCTGGTCCCGTTCGCGGCACTGCTTGCGCTCATCGTGTTTGCGATCGGCAGCCGCCACTACCGGCGCGACCTCGATCGGCTCAACACGCTGCGCGAACAGGCGACGGTCTGAACCGGCGCGACGAGACCGGCGGCGGTACGCAGCCGGGATGTTTGAAATGGATTGAAGTGGAGATTGAATCATGGCGAAAGCGGTGCGCTTTCATGAAACCGGTGGCCCGAACGTGTTGCGATACGAAGACGTTGAAGTGGGCGATCCCGGACCTGGTCAGGTGCGTCTGCGGCACGAAGCCGTCGGCCTGAATTTCGCGGATACCTATTTTCGCTCGGGTCTGTACCCGGTGCCGCTGCCCGCTGGTATGGGCGTCGAGGCCGCCGGTGTCGTCGAAGCGGTGGGACGCGGTGTGGTCGGTATCGCAGTGGGCGACCGCGTGACCTACACGGGTTTCATCAACACGTTGGGCGCTTATAGCACCGAGCGTCTTGTTTCCGCCGCAGCGCTGATCCGATTGCCCGACGGTATCTCATGCGAAACCGCGGCCGCGTCGACGATGCGCGGTCTGACCGCGTCGTATCTGATGCGGCGCATCTACGACTTCAAGCCGGGCCAGACGATCCTGCTTCATGCCGCGGCAGGCGGCGTCGGATTGATCGTGTCGCAATGGGCGAAGCTCCTGGGGCTCAACGTGATCGGCACGGTATCGAACGAGCGGAAGGCCAACATTGCGCGCGACCACGGTTGCGATCACACGATCGATTACAGCCACGAAGACGTCGCGGTGCGTGTGCGCGAGCTGACGGATGGCACGGGTGTCGACGTGGTGTTCGACAGTGTCGGCAAAGATACTTTCGACGCGTCGCTGAATTCGCTCAAGCGTCGTGGCCTGATGGTGTGCGTCGGTACGGCGTCGGGTCCGGTGCCGCCGTTCAACCCACAGGTGCTCGCAATGAAGGGCTCGCTGTATCTGACCCGTCCGGCGCTGGCCGACTATATCGCGAACCCCGTCGAGAAGGCGGAACTGGCCGCCGAACTGTTCGGCCATGTCGCCGCGGGCCGCATCCGGATCGACATCAACCAGCGCTATGCGCTCGATGACGCGGCGCAGGCGCACCGGGACCTCGAATCGCGCAAGACCACGGGTTCGTCCGTGTTCGTTATTTGAGGAGCGGAACATGCGTATCGAACCACTGACCTGCGCGATCGGCGCCGAAATCGTCGGCGTCAACCTCGCGGACGCGGTGCACGACGACGGCCTGTTCGCCGAGATCCGTGCCGCGCTGCTCGCGCACCGCGTGCTGTTTCTGCGCGATCAGCCGATCACGCGCGCCGAGCACGTCGCTTTCGCGCGGCGTTTCGGCGAGCTGGAGGATCACCCGGTGGCGGGCAGCGATCCGGAGCATCCGGGCCTTGTGCGGATCTACAAGTCGCCGGACCAGCCGAACGACCGGTATGAGAACGCCTGGCATACCGATGCGACGTGGCGCGAGGCGCCGCCATTCGGCTGCGTGCTGCGTTGCGTGGAAGGCCCGCCGGTTGGCGGCGACACGATGTGGGCGAATATGGTGCTCGCGTACGAGAACCTGCCGCAGCACGTGAAACAGCAGATTGCGGAGCTGCGCGCACGCCACAGTATCGAAGCGAGCTTTGGCGCGGCGATGCCGTTCGACAAGCGGCTCGCGCTGAAAGAGCGATTCCCGGATGCCGAGCACCCGGTGGTGCGCACTCACCCTGAGACGGGCGAGAAGGTGTTGTTCGTCAACGCCTTTACCACGCACTTCACCAACTACCACGTACCGGAACGGGTGCGCTTCGGCCAGGATGCCAACCCGGGCGCAAGCCTGCTGTTGAACTATCTGGTCAGTCAGGCCTACGTGCCCGAGTACCAGGTGCGTTGGCGCTGGAAGAAGAACAGTGTCGCGATCTGGGACAACCGCAGCACCCAGCACTATGCGGTGATGGACTACCCGCCGTGCGTTCGCCAGATGGAACGCGCCGGCATTGTCGGCGACAAGCCGTTCTGACGGGGCCGGCATGAAAACCGATAAGACGCCGACCGTGCTGTTCGTACCGGGCTTGCGCGATCACGTACCCGGCCATTGGCAGACGATGCTGCAGGCGCGGCTGCCGAAAGCGGCCTGCGTGGCGCCGCTGCAGCACGACAAGCTCAGCTGCGCGGCGCGCGTGGCGGCCCTCGACGATGCGCTCGCGCGTATCGACGGCCCGGTCGTGCTGGTTGCGCACAGTGCGGGCGTGATGATCACCGTGCACTGGGCGCGCCGGTTTGACCGGCCGATTCACGGCGCGCTGCTGGCGACGCCGCCCGATCTCGAGATGCCGCTGCCCGCCGGATATCCGACGCGCGACGTGCTCGAACTGCACGGATGGCTGCCGTGTCCGCGCGAGCCATTGCCGTTTCGCGGCGTGGTCTGCGCAAGCCGCAACGATCCGCTGGCCGGCTTCGATCGCGTTGCGCAGATGGCCGCCGACTGGGGTTGCCGTCTGGTCGACCTCGGACAGGTGATGCACCTGAACCCGGCCGCCGGTTACGGCGAGTGGCCGCAGGGGATGGCTTTGATCGATGAGCTCTGCGGGCGGGCGCCATCGACGATCGATGAGCCCGCCGGCATTGCGCACAGCGCGTAACCGTTATTCAGGAAGGTTGTCATGGAAGGTTTGATGATGCAGCAGCCGCTGCTGGTCGCTGCGCTGCTGAAACATGCGGAGCGCCATCACGGCGCACAAGAGATCGTGTCCCGCCGGGTCGAAGGCGACATTCACCGCTACCGTTTTCTCGATCTCGCGCAGCGTTCGCGCCGCATGGCGAATGCGCTGGCCGGGCTCGGCATTGCGGCAGGCGACCGGGTAGCGACGCTCGCGTGGAACGGCTACCGTCATATGGAGCTGTACTTCGCGGTGTCCGGCTCCGGCGCGGTGCTGCATACGCTGAATCCGCGCCTGCATATCGACCAGCTGGCGTACATCATCGATCACGCGGACGATCGGGTCGTGTTCTTCGATCTGAGCTTTCTGCCGCTGGTCGAGGCGGTCGCGCAGCGGGTGAAAAGCCCCAAAGTATTCGTGGCGATGAGCGATCGGGACCAGATGCCCGCCACCCATGCATTGCCGGTCGAACTGCGGTGCTACGAGGATCTGATCGACAGCCACGAGCCGGTGTTCGAATGGCCGATGCTGGACGAGAACGCCGCATCGTCGCTGTGCTACACGTCGGGCACGACCGGTAATCCGAAGGGCGTGCTGTACAGCCATCGGTCGACGGTGCTGCATACGTACGCAGCGGCCTTGCCCGATGCGTTGAACTGCTCGGCGCGCGATGTGATTCTGCCGGTGGTGCCGATGTTTCATGTAAACGCGTGGGGCTTGCCTTATATCGCGTGCATGGTCGGCGCGAAGCTCGTTTTCCCCGGCCCGGCGCTGGATGGAAAGTCGCTGTACGAGTTGATCGAAGCGGAGCAGGTCACGTTATCGGCGGGCGTTCCGACGGTCTGGCAGGGGCTGCTTCGGCATATCGGCGAGCGCGGTGCGACCTTCACGTCGATGCGCCGCACGGTGGTTGGCGGCGCGCCGTGTCCCACCGCGATGACCGCGGAATTCCAGCAACGCTACCGGGTCGACGTGCTGCACGCGTGGGGCATGACTGAACTGAGCCCCGTCGGCACGGTTTGCAGTTTCAAGGCGCACCAGCTTGGGTTGCCGACCCAGCAGCGCTACGCGATTCAGGCGACGCAGGGACGCGCCGTATTCGGTGTCGATATGAAGATCGTCGGGCCGGACGGCAGCGAACTGCCATGGGATGGCGTTAGCGCCGGAGACCTGATGGTGCGCGGGCCGTGGGTCACGTGCGGCTATTTTCGCAGCGACGACACGCCGCCACTCGCTGACGGCTGGTTCCCGACCGGCGACGTCGCGAAGATCGACCCGGACGGCTTCATGCAGATCACCGACCGCAGCAAGGACGTAATCAAGTCCGGCGGCGAGTGGATCAGTTCGATCGACATCGAAAACGTCGCGTGCCTGCATCCGGACGTCGCCACCGCGGTGTGCATCGCGGCGCGGCATCCGAAGTGGGACGAGCGGCCGCTGCTGCTGATCGTGAAGAAGCCGGGCAGGGCGCTCGACAGCGACCAGTTGCTCGCATTCTTCGATGGACGCGTAGCGAAATGGTGGAGGCCCGACGCGGTCGTATTTATCGACGAGGTGCCGCTCGGTGCAACCGGCAAAGTATTGAAGAACCGTTTGCGCGAGCAGTACCAGGATCACTACCTGTCAGCAGTCTAACCGTCCGGCAACGTCGAATCAGTAACAGCATATAAATTTAGGAACGCAGATGAAGGTGAAGAAGATCTGCACCGCGGCAGCGGCGCTGGCCGGTTTATCCGGCGTCGCGCAAGCGCAATCGACGGTGACGCTCTATGGAACGCTCGATGCCGGCTTGATGTACCAGAGTACCGCGGCTGCTTCGTTCGCGCCGACGGCGCGCGATCTCGGGCACGTATTCCGCTACAAGGACGGCGGGATCTACGCGAGCAACTGGGGGCTCAAGGGCAGTGAGGATCTTGGCGGCGGCTATCACGTCAATTTCAAGCTGCAGGGCTCGTTCGACAGCGGGACCGGCAGGTTCCAGCTGAGCGATACGCCGGGGACCGCGGCGATCTTCAACCAGTTCTCGACGGTCGGCGTATCCGGTCCGTTCGGCACGTTCGATGCCGGCCGCCAGATCGTGCCGATGATCTATGCGATGTACGACACCGACGTACGCGGCGCGCAGTACTTCGGCAGCATCCTGACCGCGTGGCTCGGCATGAACCAGGCCGCGGGCTGGCCGGGCACCAGCACCAACGGACCGCTCGGCGCGCTGTACGACAGCAACGCGCTGGTCTATCAGTCGCCGAAATTCTACGGCGCATCGCTTGCGCTCGAATACGCGCCCGGCGGAATCGCGGGACAGCCGCAAGGCGGCACGCGCGAATCGGCGGTGCTGAAGTATTCGAACTATGGTTTGAACCTGTCGGCGGCCTATTACAACGGGCACGACGCGAATCCGTTTCCTGCGAACTATCCGACCGCACCCGCCGCGCCGTCGACCGGCCTGAACAACAACCGTTTCTACTATCTCGGCGCGATGTACACGTTTCGCGGCTTTTCGGTGTCGGGTTCGTACAGCAACGGCAAAAACCCGGCGAACAGCAGCCACGTCGACTTCGAACTGTGGTCGGCCGGTCTTGGGTACAAATTCACGCCTTCGCTGAAGGTGACGTCCGGCTTCTACTATCTGAAGGACAAGAACAACTCGGCCAATCATTCGAGCGAATTCGCGATCGGCACCGAATACAACGTATCGAAACGCACGCTGGCTTATGCGCAGGTCGGTTATGTCGACAACGACGGCACGATGAATCAGACCATCGTTTACGGCCAGCCGGTCGCGCCGGGCAAGTCGACCACGGCCGCGATGGTCGGCGTCAGACACAGCTTCTAGTCCACGCGGCGATCAACACGAGATAACCAATGAACGTCATCAACAAACTGGGCTGCGCGACGGGCGTATTGCTTCTGGCGAGCTCGATTCATGCGTGGTCGCAAACCAGCGATGCAGCGGATGCGACGGTCGCATCCGCGCCGGCTTCGGGCGTTGCCAGCCAGAAGTCCACGAAACAGGCCAATCGCGCGCTGCGCAAACAGGTCTACACGGCGATCGGCAAGGTCAAGGCGATCGATGCCGGAAATATCAGCGTCACCGCGAGGAGCGGGGTCGTGACGCTCAACGGCACGGTGAAGGACGCGTCGCAGGTCGGCCAGGTTGCCGACATTGCGCGCGGCGTGCCGGGTGTGACATCGGTGAACAACAAGCTGTCGGTCGCCAGACCGTTCGGCGGTCAGTAGGAAATCTGCATGAGCCTGAGAAATTACAGCCTGGCCACGATCGATCAGTTCGTTGGCCGTGAACTCGGTGTGTCCGACTGGGTCGTCGTCGACCAGGCGCGCATCGATGCATTCGCGCAGTGTACCGGCGACAAACAATGGATTCACATCGACGTCGAGCGGGCGAAACGTGAAAGTCCATTTGGCGACACCATCGCGCATGGCTATCTGACGCTGTCGTTGCTCGCGCCGCTTGCGATGGAGATCGGCCTGATTCCGGAGGACGTGCCCGCCGGTCTGAACTATGGCCTCGACAAGGTGCGCTTCATGACGCCGGTGCAGGCTGGCGCGCGCGTCAGAAATCGCGTGAGCCTGATTTCGGTGGAGCGAAAGGGCGGCCGCGTCGTCATGAAGACGATGAACGAGCTGCAGGTGGATGGCGCGGACAAGCCGGCCTTGATCGCCGAGACGCTGGCGATGCTGGTGACGCATGTCGAGCGGACCGAATCCGCAAAAGATGGGTTGGAAGGAGAAGCAAGTGGCTGTCGCAACTGAACACGAACAACCCGCGCGAGACGATGATCGCGCTGCACTCGCGGCGTCGGCAGGCGGCGCAGGACTGCTCGGCCCGAACCCGTTTGTCGGGCTGCGGCCGGGGGATCTGCTGGCTACTGCGCAACAGCTCGCCGTTCATGCGGTCAAGCATCCCGCACTGCTGGTGGAACAGGAAGCCGCGCTCGCGCGCGATCTGATTTCGGTGCTGTGCGGTGGCGCAAAGTTCGAGCCGCCGAAAGGCGATAGACGCTTCGCGGACCCGATGTGGCAGCAGAGCCTGGTTTATCGCATCGCATCGCAAAGCTACTTTGCGTGGCGCAACGCACTGCTCGGATTCGTCGAACGCTCGACGCTCGATGCGAAGACCCGGGAACGCGCGCGCTTCATGCTGTCGCTGATTGC